>CANIRU010000152.1 GCA_947470025.1 Chloroflexota bacterium | reverse complement strand
CAGCTCGATGATCAGGAGCGAGAACGGCTCGTCCTCCGTGCCGCGCAGGCCGCTGGTGGAGACGACGATCTTGTTGCCGTTCACCTCGCCGATGCAGCCGCCCGGGTAGGGGACTTCGTCCTCCGTGAACGTGCCACCGGAGCGGGCGTGGACGCCCGTGTTGATGCCGGTGCGCAGGGCCGCGCGGACCTTCTTGCCGCCGATCGCCTGGTGGTCGTTGATCCACTCGGCGGTGCGGATCTCGTGCTCCGCGATCAGGCGCGGGGCGACGTCGGTGCCCCAGTTGCCGCCCGCGTCGCTGCCGTCGAAGACGCCGAGCCAGAAGCGCTCCGGCGCGCCGGCCTCGGCGGTGTAGTCCTTCAGCATCTTCGACATCGTCGGCATGATCTTGTTGAACGCCGCCGCGATCTTCTCGCGCTCCGCGCTGTCGATGGCCATGGTTGGTCTCCTTCTCCCTGGGGGCCGCGTGGGCGATTGGCCCGGCGGCTTCGTGACAACCGACGCAGTGTACGCGGTTCGGGAAGCCCGAAATCACCAGTCGTCCCAGCGAACCGCGCTATAGTCGCCCCGTCGGGCGGGTGCCCGGCGCAGCCGCCCCGTGCGAGAAAGCCAGCTCTGCCATGACCTACCGACCTGACCGCATGTCCTTCGGCATCTTCCTCGCCCCGTTTCACCGCACGGGGCAGAACCCGACGCTGGCGATCGACCGGGACATGGCGCTGATCGAGCACCTCGACGCGCTCGGGTTCGACGAGGCGTGGATCGGCGAGCACCACAGCGCAGGCTGGGAGCTGATCGCCGACCCGGCGCTGATCATCGCCGCGGTCGCGAAGACGACGCGCACGATTCGTCTCGGCACCGGCGTGACCAGCCTGCCGTACCACCACCCGCTGATCGTGGCCGACCGCATGGTGCAGCTCGACCACATGACCCGCGGGCGCGCGATGCTGGGCGTCGGCCCCGGGGCGCTGACCTCGGACGCGCACATGCTCGGCATCGAGGCGACAACGCAGCGGCAGCGCATGGCGGAGTCGCTCGACGCGATCATGCAGCTGCTGCGAGCCGAGGGGCCGGTGAACATGGAGACGGAGTGGTTCACGCTCCGCGACGCGCGCCTCCAGATGGCGTCTTACACGAGGCCGCACCTCCCGGTGTCCGTGGCGCACATGTTCTCGCCGGCGGGGCCGCTCGCGGCCGGGCAGTACGGCGCGGGGCTGCTCTCCATGGGCTCGTTCCAGCCGGGCGGCATCATCTCCCTCCCGCAGGCGTGGCAATGGGCCGAGGAATCCGCAGCCGAGCATGGTCAGACCGTGACGCGCGATCAGTGGCGCATCGTCATCCCGATGCACCTCGCCGAGTCGAAGGAGCAAGCCGTCGCCGAGGTGCGCGAGGGCGCGCTGGCCTACAACGTCGACTACTACGGCAACACGCTGGGCCGTGACACGAAGCCCGGCCAGGAGGGTGTGGAGACGATGATGGAGCGCGGTGGCGCGATCGTCGGCACGCCGGACGACGCCATCGCCGCGCTCGAGCACCTCCTCGAAGTCACCGAGGGCTTCGGCGGCTTCCTCGCGCTGGCACACGAGTGGGCATCACCGGAGCAGACGCGCCGCTCGTTCGAGATGTGGGCGCACTACGTGATGCCGCACTTCCAGGGCCAGCTCGAACCGATTCGCAGCAGCAACGCGTGGGTGTCCAGTCACCGCGATGGCATCTTCGGGCCGCAGGGCCCGGCCATCCGCAAGGCGTATGACGACGCGGGCATCGCGCTGTCCGAGGGCCTCGAGCAGTCGATGCAACGCGGGCGCTCGTAGCATCCGAAGCCCGCACATCGCAGTCGCGGCGGTCTAGACTCGGTGCATGGCCGAATACCGCTTCCTCACCGTGTGGCGCATCGGCGCGCCCATCGACCGCGTGTTCGCGACGATCTTGGACGCGTCCGACTGGCCGCGCTGGTGGCCCAGCGTCCGCAAGGTCGAGGTCGTGCAGGCCGGCGACGAGGACGGCATCGGCACCGTGTTCCGCTACACGTTCCGCGGCTGGCTCCCGTACAGTCTCGTGTTCGACGTGCGCGCGACGCGGATTGAGCGGCCGACCGTGCTGGAAGGCGCGGCGACCGGCGAGCTCGAGGGCACGGGCCTCTGGGTACTCGAGCCAGCGGGGGAGACGACGATCGTCCGCTACGAGTGGAATGTGAAGACGACGCGCTGGTGGATGAACCTGGCGGCGCCGATCGCGCGCCTCGTGTTCACGTGGAATCACGACTACGTCATGGAGCGCGGGCGCCGCGGGCTGCAGCGCTACCTGCTCGTGCAGCGCGTGGACGAACTGCACCGGCAGCGGTAGCGCCAGGCGACCGCCTCCACGCGGCTTCGTGCCGCTCGGGTGCAACCGTGGCGCGCCCCGCCCCGCCCGTGCTCCCTCCCGGCGCGGGAGCGGTCAGAAGAAGAGAACGAACCGTGAGAGGCGGAGCCCCTCACACTCCCGGCGGAACTTGATGGGGCCGTGCAGTGTCGGTGCGAGGGGTTCGGAGCCCTGCCCGGAACAGCCAGGCGGAGACATCCCGCCTCAGAGTTCCTGGACGGGCGAAGCCCTTTGAACTTCATCCCCGTTCCCGCGCCGGGAAGGGGGCAGGGGGATGGGCCGCACCACGGTTGAACCTCGAACGCCGCGAGGGGGCGATGAGCGCACCGCCGTCCACCTCGCGCCGCTGTTTCCGTCGATGCTTCGCGTCACGTGTTATGGTGTATCGGTACTCAGTTCTTCCTCTCGCGTTACGTCCCTCACCTGCACGTTCCTCCCGCGGTACCTGAGCGTATGAAGCATCCGACCCAATCGGGGTCGGGATGAAGACGCCGGTATCTGTTCCTCCGGCTGGAAGTGTTGGACGTTGACTCAGCGAATTTATGTTGGAAACCTCTCTTTTGATTCGACCGAGCGCGATGTGTCCGAGCTGTTCTCACAGTTCGGCACCGTGGTCTCGTGTGCCCTCCCGACCGATCGCGAGACGGGCCGCGTCCGCGGCTTCGGCTTCGTCGAGATGGCCGATGAGGACGCCAAGAAGGCCATTCAGGCCCTCGACGGCAAGGACCTCGGTG
>CANIRU010000151.1 GCA_947470025.1 Chloroflexota bacterium | reverse complement strand
GAGGTGTTCTACAATCGCCAACGCCTGCACTCCACGCTCGGCTACGTCCCACCCGCGGAGTACGAGACCACGATGTTCCCACGCACGAGGATCGCCTCGGCGGCCTAAGCAATCTGTCCGTCAAACCGGAGCAAGTCCAGCCTCTCGCGGCTAGCTTCAAAGGCTCGTTGTCCTCGAACCTAAGGAGTAGTCCAAAGCGGACTAGGTCAGCCACGCGAGACGTGTCCTCGTGGGCCTGTGTGAGGGCACGAGTCGCTCGGTCAGCAGTGATGGTCAGGCCGTCGCTGAGCGCAAGCAGGAGAGCGATTTCTCCATCTGATAGTTGCCCAGTCATGGTGACCGTTCCACTCACCGAGGCGGAATTGGACGACTTGGTAGGAAGTGGCGTCTTTACCACCACCTCTCGCGGTGATGAAACGACCTCCTGGACCTGCGGTCGGATTCGCTCGATCTCGCGCGCGACGGACTCCGGGGTAATCGCACCGGCTCTCTTGAGTCGATCTTCGAAACCATCCAGCAAGTTGTCGATCCGGCGATCCGGCGCGCCCCCAGAGCGATCGCCGACGATCGCGGAGTCCCAAGCGACCTTCACTAGCTCGCGTTGATCGTTTCGGATGTCCGAAACCATCGTCCGAATCTCGGTAAGTGCATCGCGGCTCACGACGGAGAGGTCGTCGGCTCGTTCGTTCACTAGGTTTGCGAAGATCATCGAAACCACGGCAAGGACAATGCCGACGATGCCAGTGATCAACCCCGCCCAGAGTGCGACAGTCTCGACCTGGCCCAACGTTCCTCCCTCTCGATTGAAGAGGAACGCTGCGAGCACGAAGCCTACGACAAAGGTGAGTAGGGGGACGATGAACTTTCGCATGTCGCGCATCCTACACGCTCGTACTAGCGACCTAGTGCATCTCCGCCACAACGCTCGCCGTCCTGGACGCGATCGCCACCTTCAGCGGCTGGTGGTCGAGGCGCACGAGGTCGGGGTCCTCGTCGAGGAGCGTCTCGGCTTCGCGGCGGGCGGCGTCGATGAGCGGGGCGTCGAGGAGGCTGGCGACGCGGAGCGAGGCGACGCCGGACTGCGTGGTGCCGAACAGGTCGCCGGGGCCGCGGAGCTGCAGGTCGGCCTCGGCCAGCTCGAAGCCATCGAGGGTGCGCTCCATCACCGACAAGCGCTCCTCCGCGTCGGGCGTCGGGTCGTCCGCGAGCAGGAAGCACGTCGAGGCGTGCTCGCCCCGACCGACGCGCCCGCGGAACTGGTGCAGCTGCGCGAGGCCGAAGCGGTCCGCGCCCTCGATCGCCATCACCGTCGCGTTCGGCACGTCGATCCCCACCTCGACGACGGCGGTGGAGACGAGGATGTCCGCCTCGTGGTTCGCGAACGCGCGCATCACCTCGTCCTTCTGCCGCGCGCCCATGCGCCCGTGCAGCATGATGATGCGGTCGCGCGCGCCGAGGTCGGGGAACTCCTCGGTCTTCAGCCGCTCGAACTCCTCGGTCGCCGCGCGTGACTCGACCGTGTCGGAGCCCTCGACGAGCGGGCAGATCACGAACGCCTGCCGTCCCGCCTCGATCTCCGCGCGCATCGTGGCGAAGGCCTCGCGGCGCTGGATCGGCGACAGCCACTTCGTGACGATCGGCGTCCGCCCCGGCGGCAGCTCGTCGATGATCGTGAGGTCGAGGTCGCCGTACGCGGTCAGCGCCAGCGAGCGCGGTATCGGCGTGGCGCTCATGACGAGCAGGTGGGGGGAGATGGCGCCGGACGTGTCGCCCTCGACGCTCGTCCCACCCTCGATCCCCTTGCGGCGCAGCGCGCCGCGCTGCATCACGCCGAAGCGGTGCTGCTCGTCGACGACGGCGAGGCCGAGGCGCGCGTACTCGACGCCCTCCTGGATCAACGCGTGCGTGCCGACGGCCAGCTGCGCGCCGCCGTGCTTGAGCGCGTCGAGGGCGGCGCGCCGCTCCTTCGCCTTCGTCGATCCAGTGAGCAGGACGATGCGTACCGGCAGCGGCAGGCCGGGGACGTTCACCATGCCGTGCAGCGGTGGCTCGCTTTCGCCGGAGAGCATCTTGCACAGCGTCCGGTAATGCTGTTCCGCGAGCACCTCGGTCGGGGCCATCATCACGGCCTGGTAGCCGGCGGAGATCATCGACAGCATCGCGGCGAGCGCGACGACGGTCTTGCCGGAGCCCACGTCGCCCTCGAGGAGCCGCGACATCGGGACGTTGCGCGCGATGTCCATGCGAATGTCGTGCAGCGCCTGCCCCTGCGCGCGCGTGAGCCGGAAGGGCAACGTGCCGAGGAACGCGTCCGCCGCTGCGTGATCGATGACGACCGGGGCGTTGCCCTGCGCCTGCCACTCGCGCTTCCTCGACACCACGCCGATCTGGATCGCGAGCAGCTCGTCGAACGCGAGACGGCGGCGCGCCTCCTGCAGCAACTCGTCGCTGTCGGGGTAGTGGATCTGCTTCGTCGCCTCGACCAGTCCGAGGAGCCCGTGGCGCGCGCGGATGTCCGCGGGCACGGGGTCCTGGATGCGCTCCACGAACGCCTCGAGCAGGCCCGCGATCATCGTGCGGAGCGTGCGCTGGGGGAGCCCCTGCGTCAGCGAGTACACCGGCACGAAGCGCCCGGTATGCGCGCCCGCGCCCGGCCCGTCGAGGCGCTCGTACTCCGGGTTCTGGAACGCGAGGTGCCCGCGGTAGGCCGTGACCTTGCCGGCGAATGCGACCAGCGAGCCGACGGGCAGCGCGCGCGCGATGTACGGCTGGTTGAACCACGTTGCGGTGATCCTCGCGCCCATGTCGTCCGTCAGCACGGCCTCCGTCGCGCGCATCTTGCCGCCGCGCCCCATGCGCACCTCGCGCGCGCGGTCGATGGTGCCTCGGACGGTCTGCTCGACGCCGACGCGCAGCGCGCTGATCGGCACGGTGCGGCTGAAGTCGTGATGCCGGTACGGGTAGAAGCGCAGCGCGTCGCCGACGGTGCGGATGCCGAGGTGTTCCAGCCGCGCGAACGTCTGGCTGCGCAGCCCCGTCCCCGCCTGCTCGATCGGCAAGTCGAGCGCGGCCGGCCCCGGCGGCGCGCGATGCGCGGCTCGCTGCGCCGGCGTCATGTTCGACGTGACTCGTGCCTCCTCGGACGGCTCGCGGGGCGCGCGAGTCTTCGGCGGTGCTTTCGCAGCCT
>CANIRU010000150.1 GCA_947470025.1 Chloroflexota bacterium | reverse complement strand
GTCGCCGCCGCCGCTGCGCGGGCGGTCGTCACCCCGAGCGGCGTCGTCGTCGCTCATGCCGACGCTGCCCTCGTTGTCCACGTCGCGCATCGACAGGTTGATGCGGCCGAGGTTGTCCACCTCGATCACCTTCACCTTGACGCGGTCGCCGACGTTCACGACATCCTCAACACGCTCCACGCGGCCCTCGGCCAGCTCGGAGATGTGGACCATGCCGTCCTTGCCGGGCAGGATCTCGACGAACGCGCCGAAGGACATGATGCGCGAGACGCTGCCCTCGAAGACCTCGCCGGGGAGGATCTCCTTGGTCAGGCCCTGGATCTGGCGGATGGCCTGCTTCACGCCCTCGGCGTTGGAGCCACCGACGAAGATCGAGCCGTCTTCCTCGACGTCGATGGAGGCACCGGTCGCGGCGATGATCGCGTTGATCACGCGGCCGCCCGGTCCGATGACCGCACCGATCTTGCTCGGGTCGATCTTGATCGACGTGATCTTCGGCGCGAACTCGCCGACTTCCTCGCGCGGTGCGGGGAGTGCCTCGAGCATGACGCCCATGATGTGCATGCGCGCCTCGCGGGCGCGGGAGAAGACCTGCACCAGGAAGTCCGGGGGCAGCTTCTTCAACTTGATGTCGAGCTGGACGGCGGTGACGCCGGTCTCCGTGCCCGCCACCTTGAAGTCCATGTCGCCGAACGCGTCCTCGATGCCGGCGATGTCGGTGAGGATCTTGTACGACGTGGCGTTCTCGTCAGAGGTGACGAGGCCCATCGCGATGCCGGCGACGGGGGCCTTGATCGGCACACCGGCGTCCATCAGCGCGAGCGTCGAGCCACACACCGCACCCTGCGAGGTGGACCCGTTCGACTGCAGCACGTCGGAGACGACGCGCAGCGTGTAGGGGAAGTCCTCGAACTTCGGCAGCACGGGCAGGATCGCCTTCTCGGCGAGCATGCCGTGACCGATCTCGCGACGGCCCGGACCACGCAGACCACGCGCTTCGCCGACCGAGAAGGCCGGGAAGTTGTAGTGGTGCATGTACATCTTCCACTCCTGCGGGTCGATGTTGTCGAGCTTCGCTCGATCACGGATCGCACCGAGGGTGGCGACGGACAGGACCTGCGTCTGGCCGCGCTGGAAGAGGCCGGAACCGTGGACGCGCGGCAGGACGCCGACGTCAGCGGTGATCTGGCGGATCTGCGTGGAGTTGCGGCCGTCGGCACGCACGTCGTCGTTCAGGACGCGAGCGCGCACGTACGCCTTCAGGACGACCTCGGTCGCCGCGCGCACGGCCTTCTCGTCGATGCCGGGCTCGTTCACGACGAGCTCCGAGTAGACGCGCTTGCCCATGTCGTCGATGCCGCGGAAGCCCTCGCCCTGCACCGCGTCGAGCATCTCCTGGCCACGGGCCGAGAGGTGCTGGCTGATGCGGTCCTCGAGGGTGTGGTCGACCTCGGGCTTCGTCCACTCCATCTTCGGCTGCTGGAACTCCGGGATGATCTCCCGCTGCAGCCGGTTCAGCTGCTGGCAGATCTTCTCCGCGTACTCAATGGCCTCGATGAGCTCAGCCTCGGGCATCTGGTTCGCGCCGGCCTCGATCATCACGATCGAGTCCTCGGTCGCGGCGACCGTCAGCTCCAGGTCGGATTCCTTCAGCTCAGCGTAGGTCGGGAACGCCTTGAACTTCCCGTCGACGCGGCCGACGCGGACGGTGGACACGGGGCCCTCGAACGGCAGCTTCGAGATGTTGAGGCAGACCGACGCGGCGGTCGTCGCCAGCGGGTCAGCGGGGTTCTCGCGGTCGGACGCGATCAGCAGCGCGGCGATCTCAACCTCGCGCTTGAAGCCCTTCGGGAACAGGGGGCGGATCGGGCGGTCGGTCATGCGCGCGGTCAGCGTCGCGTCCGTGCCGGGGCGACCCTCGCGGCGGAAGAACGAGCCCGGCACCTTGCCGATGGCGTACATGCGCTCTTCGTAGTCGACCGTCAGCGGGAAGAAGTCGAGGCCGGGGCGGGGGTCACCCTCGCACACGGTCATCAGGAGCACCGTGTCGCCGTAGCGGATGGTGCAGGAGGCGGCAGCGCTCTGGGCGAGCCGGCCGAGGCCGATCTCGAGGGTCTTGCCCTCGATCTCCGTGGTAAACGTGCGCGTCTGCGCACCAGTCGTGGTCACAGGTGTACCTCTATCTCTCTCGTCTTACTGAGGCGACCAGATCTGGTCGCCGACCGGCCCTACGCCGGAGCGCGAAACGTTCGAGGTCTGCGGGGCGGCGGTGCAGCCGGGCGCGATGTGGGTGCGCCTCGGTCAGTGGATGCCGGAGAGCCCCCGCCGGCCGCTCGATCTTCGAGGGGCGGGCGGGCGGTCTGGTGGCTGCCGCAACTGCGGATCGGACTGAACGTCCGCGGAATGGGTTGGTCAATCTCTCGCTATTTGCACGTCCGCCACACAGCGCTTCTGACGCGTGCGGCGGTCTGAAAGCCAAGAGGCTGCGCCTATCGGCGCAGCCCCAGGGACTGAATGAGAGCGTGGTATCGATCCACGTCCGTGTTGCTCAGGTAGCGCAGCATCCGGCGGCGCTGGCCGACGAGCTTCAGCAGGCCGCGCCGTGTGGCGAAGTCGTGCTTGTGCTCCCGGAGGTGATCCGTCAGACGGACGATCCGGTCGGTCAGCAGCGCGACCTGCACCTCGGGCGAACCCGTGTCGGTGCCGTGCTGCTTGTACTGTTCAACGATCTCTTGCTTGCGTTCGAGGGTCTGCGCCATCTGTTGAGTGTGATCCGTACCTATTACCGCCGCACACACTTCGAAGGCTCCACGCCGGTGTGATCTCGGCCCGCCGTCCCGGTAGAGTTGGGGAGTTGGGGAGTGGAGTCATCCAGAGACGCCCATCTCGGGTGGTCCCAGACCTGCCAAACGCTAACACAGAAGCCTGGCTAGACGCCACGGGCACCGGCCGCGCCCGCATCCAGGCCGAGGAACCACGCCACATGCCCGACTCCCCCCGCCCGACCCGCTTCCGCGTGATCGTGGACGCCGACGCCTGCGTCCCGCCCGAGGTGCGCGCAGCGCTGAACATCGCCGTGACCCCCGCGGAGCCCGAACTGCTGCTCGAGCGCGTCCCGATCCCCCGCCTCGCCCTGGAGCGCGGGCCGTTCGAGGCGGCCGATATCGCGGCGGCGTGCGGCGCGGTCGCCGAGCCGGGCGAGGGCGTCCTCTATATCCGCACCGGC
>CANIRU010000149.1 GCA_947470025.1 Chloroflexota bacterium | reverse complement strand
GCCCATGCGGTACTTGGAGCGCTTGAGGTCGCAGAGCTCGACGACTGGCGCAGCCGGAAACGACGCGGTGAACGCGCGCAGCCAGTCCCGCCCCGTCATCGCGAGGTCGAAGTGACCGAGGGCCACCGCGCGCGGCATGTCCTGCGGACGCATCACCTTCACGATCACCTCCGGGTCGCCGGACACGGGGTGGCGGTCGGCGCGGCCCTCCTCGTAGCCTTCGAACGCGATCCCCGCCTGCGCGAGCGCGGTCACCGTGTGACGCTGCGCGTGCCCGTCCGGCACGGCGATGCGGAACGTCGTGCGCTCCTCGACCGGTCGAGGCGCGGCGCGGCGCACGTCGAGGCGCTCCGGCTCCACCATGCCGCCCCACTCGCTGCTGCCGGGCAGCGCGACGAGCGGGCCGAGCGCCGCCGACAGGTCGCGCGTGGCGAGCGCCTCGCGGTTGGCGATCAGCCAGACGCCGCCGCGGTGCACCTCGTCGAGGACGGCGAGGCCCTCCTTGCGTGCGGCGGAGGCCGTGCAGATCGCGAGCTCGGCGTCCTCGGGCGGCCACGCTTCGGCCTGCGCCCACACCTCGTAGAGCCGGTAGTCCGGGACGCGCAGGCGCGTCAGGTAGTGCTGCGCGATGTTCGGGTACTCGGTCGCGACGCGCATGACGCCTGCCGAGGCGAGCCCCGCAAGCGTCGAGCCCGGCGCGCCCGCCGCGACCAGCGTCTCGCCCTCAATGTCGAGGCGGCGGAGCGGGACGATCGAATCGTTCGGGAAGCGCACGAGCAGCTCGTCGATCCACATGCGGCTCGCGATGCCGAAGTCGTAGTGGCCCAACGCCACCTGGATCGGGATGTCCTCATCGGAGAACACGCGCACCTGCACACCGGGGATGTCGTTCACCTCGAAGCGGTACGAGCGCGATCCCTCGCCGTAGCCCTCGACGACAAAGCTGGCCGCGCGCAGCCGGTCCGCGACGGGCGTGCGCAGGTCACCTCGAGGCAGCGCAACGCGCACCGCGCGTTCGTTCGCGGCCATTAGCCGAGCACCCCGTCGCCCAGAATGGCGGCGAGGCCGAGGATGTCCGCCGCCCAGCCGCAGCCTGGCGCCGACGTGCCGCCGATGGTCTCGGCGAGGCCGTCGTAGCGGCCGCCGCTGACGCACTCGCGCCCACTGGCGGTGAAGCGGAACGTCAGGCCGCTGTAGTACTCGAAGGAGCGCGCCGTGCCCGCGCGCAGGCGGAACGGCACCCCGGCGGTATCGAGGGCGCGCGCAGCAGCGTCGAGCTCATCGAGCGCGGCGGCGGCGGCCGGCATCACCGGGAGCATCGCGGCACGCAGGTTCGCGACGTAGCCGACGGACGTGCCGTCCACCTCGGACAGCACGCGCAGCGCGGCCGCGCCCTGCGGGTGCGTGGCAACGAGGTCGGCCGTCACGCTGGCGTCGCCGTCCAGCATCCGGTCGTACGCCTCGAGCTGCTCGGTCGCATTCAGACCCGCGGCGGCGAAGGCCGCGCGCACCAGCCCGGCGTGCGCGAGGTCGCATGTGACGTCCGCGATCCCCATCGCCGACAGCGTGTCCTTCGCGAGCAGCAGCAACTCCGTGTCAGCCGTCGGTGCGCTCACGCCGAACAACTCCACGCCACACTGCCAGACCTCGCGGTTGCCCTCGGCGGCGAAGCGGTACACCGGCTGCACGTACGACACGCGTGCCTCGCCCGCTGCACCCCGCTCGCCGTACCACCGCGCGACGGCGACGGTGGCGTCCGGGCGCAGCACGACGCGCTCGCCGCTCCACCCGTCCCAGTCGAGGAAGGAGTACACGCGATCCAGCGCCTGCGGCGAGAGCGTGCCCGCGGCGGTGTACAGGTGCAGCGGCTCGATCGTCGGCGTGCGCACTTCGCGGTAGCCGGCGGCGGCGGACGCCTCGAGGAACGTCCGCTCGATCTGGCGGAAGCGCGCCATGTCGGCGGGGCCGAGGTCGCGCATTCCGTTGCTGCGAAGTCCTCGATCGGGCATTGGGCTCGCCTCCGTGGAGTTCAGGGTGTCGGTGGGCATTCTAGGTTCCTTCGGTGGACAGTGACTGATCAAGAAGCGACGGAGTCAGGACACGACGTGGCACGGCTGCGCCGTCACGGGCGGGCCTGCATTGCATGGCTTCGACGGGATGAGGTGTCGTTACCGAGACAGGCGCGCGCGCGACGGCATGGCATGCACGTGAGCATGACCATGCGCGCCATGGTGGGCGTGCGCGGAGCGGATCGAGGTGATCGCGTCTCGGTTCATCGTGTTCCGAGCCTACGGGTGCGGCCGCGCACGATCAACAAGCCTGCCTTAACCCTGCGTCGGCATCTCCCGCGGCGGCACGTGGCGCGTCGTGACGGCGTCGCCCGCGGCGAACGACTGCTCCCCGCCCCCGTCGAGGCGCAAGACCAGCTCCCCCGAGGGTGAGACATCCACGGCCTGCCCCTCGACGTCCCCGCTCGGCGTGTGCAGCCGGACTCGCGTGCCGAGCGTCATCAGCCGTGCGCGCCAGTCGGCGATCATCGTGTCGGTGTCGACCTGCGCCTGCATGGCCCGGCGCTCGATGGCCCCGGACAGCGCGGCGACCAGCGCCTCCCGGCTCGGCGGCGTCGCGCCCGCCTCGGCGATGCTGGTCGCGATCATCGCCACGCCGGACGGCAGCGCCGGGCTGGTCGTCAGATTCACGCCGATGCCGAGGAACACGTCAGCACGCCCGAGATTATGTCGTGCCTCGGCCAGCACGCCCGCGAGCTTGCGCCCGTCGTGCAGCACGTCGTTGGGCCATTTCAGGTCGACCTCGAGCTTGCAGGTGAGGTCGAGCGCGTCGGCGACCGCCAGCGCCCCGGCGATCGAGAGCAGCGGGGCGTCGGTCGGCTGCGAGGGGATGAGGTGGTAGGTGACGTACAGGCCCGCCTCGGCGGCGGAGATCCACGTCCGGCCCTCGCGCCCACGGCCGGCCGTCTGCTCTCCCGCTACGTACGCGGTGCCCGCCGGCATCCCCGCCGAGGCCCCCGCGCGCGCCTCGTCCATCGTCGATCCGACGCTCTCGCGGTACACGACTTCCGCGCCGACCGACGAGGAACGGCGCAGCGCACGGTAGCGGTCGAAGTCGAACGGCATGGCGGCTCCTCGCGCCCATCGTAGATGCGGATGCCGCGACCGGGAACTGACGGTTGGCGGAGGGGCGTGCGCGGCCCCTCCGAGGCCCGTCATCCCCGCG
>CANIRU010000148.1 GCA_947470025.1 Chloroflexota bacterium | reverse complement strand
CTCTTCCTCGGTGGCCGGCGGCGTGCCCGCGCCGCCGCCGGGCGCGTCCGTCGAGCTGCGGAAGACGCGGAAGCGCGTGCGCGCGGGGAGCATCGTATCCGCGGGCGGCGGCGTCGCGCGGGGACGCTTCGGCGGCGCGATCCGCGCGTGCAGCGTCGTCCCATCGATCTCGACGCCAATCGAGTGGTCGGGGTCGGTCCCGACGACCTGCTCGAGAATCTGGGTGGAGGGAGCGATGACCGCGAAGTGCGCTTCGGGCAGGTCAGCGATGGTCATCTCGACATGGACGAGGCCCGGAGCCGCCTCGAGTCCCGCAGCGAAGCGGAGCAGGTCAGCCCGGGTCGCGAAGGGCCCGACGCGGAGCTGCATCGCGTAGTTGTGGGGCTCGTCGCAGATGCACGCGCCGGCGCCCATGCAGCCGAGGCAGCAGAACACCTGATCCCCCAGCACGACCGGTTCACCCTCGAACGTCGCGGCGCATTGCGCGCATGTTTGGACGGAGTGCGGGGCCATGTGAGCAGAGTGGCATTCCCGCCGGATTGGTGGTGGTAGCCGGATCGTTGAGATCGGGTAAATCTCACAAATCTCGATCTACACCGTTTCGAGGAACGCCACGGTCACCCCCTCGCCCCCCTCGGTGCGCTCGGCGGTCTCGTAGCGGGTCACCAGCGGGTGGCGGTCGAGGAGCTCCCGGACAGCCCGGCGCATCGCTCCGGTGCCTTTGCCGTGGATCAGCAGTACCCGGCCCCGCCCATTGCGCGACGCGTGGTCGAGGAACTCCTCGACCTTCGGGAGCGCCTCGTCCAGGCGCTGGCCGCGTACCTCGATCGACATGCCGACGTCCGGGGGGGTGGACACGAGGATCGCGGTGTCCCGCATGCGTTCGATCGGCGGCTGGTCGCCGGTGCGCTCGACCTGCTCGAGGCGGGCGTTTGTGCGGATCGACCCGAACTGCACCGAGAACACGCCGTGCTCGTCCGGCTCGCCCAGGACCTCACCGGCGGCGGTCATGCCGCGCAGCCAGACGAGGCCGCCGGGCCGCACCTCGTGCGTTTTCGGCGGGCGGGCGAGGATCGGCGGCAGGTCGTCCAGCACCGGACGGGGCGCTGGCGGCTCCTGGATGCGCCCGGCGGCCTTCGTCGCGCGCTCGTAGTCGGCGCGGGCCTGGTCGAGGCGCGCCGACTCGACATCGCGCTTGGTGCGCTCGAGGAAGCGCTCCACGTCCTTCAGCTCGCGGCGGACTCGCGCGCGGGCTTCTTCGCGGATGTGCGTCGTCTCGGCGACGAGGTCGGCGCTGCGGCGCTGGAGGTCGGCGCGGAGGGCCTCGGCCTCGCTTGCGGCGATCTCCGCCCGGCTGGAGCGTTCCTCGGCAGTGGTGAGTTGAGCGCGCAGGTCGCCCAGCAGCGACTCGAAGTCGCGCTCCTCCGTGGATAGCGTGCCGCGGGCCGCCTCGATCACGTCGCTCGGCATGCCGAGGCCGCTTGCGATCGCAAGGGCATTCGACTGGCCGGGGAGCCCGATCGACAGGCGGTAGGTCGGCCGCAGCGTGTTCAGGTCGAACTCGACGGAGGCATTGGTGACGCGCGGCGTGCGGTGCGCGTAGACCTTCAGCTCGCTGTGGTGCGTCGTCGCGATGAGCGAGGCACCCTGGTTGATCAGCCGGTCGACGATCGCGATGCCGAGGGCAGCGCCCTCGGTCGGGTCGGTGCCGGCGCCCACCTCGTCGAGGAGCACGAGTGATCCCTCGTGCGCGCGCTCGATGATGTCGATCACGGCGGTCATGTGTCCGGAGAACGTCGAGAGCGACTGCTCGATCGACTGTTCGTCGCCGATGTCCGCGAAGATGCGGTGGTAGACGGGCACCTGCGATCCGGCTCGGGCGGGGACCGGCAAGCCCGCCAGCGCCATCAGGCACAGCAGCCCGGCTGTCTTCAGCGCGACGGTCTTGCCGCCGGTGTTCGGCCCGGTGATCAGCAGAGCGTCGAAGTCACCGCCCACGCGGATCGTGATCGGCACCACATCCCCCGAGAGCAACGGGTGCCGCGCGTCGTCCAGCCGCAGTTCGCCCGGAGCCTCGACGAGCCAGTGCTGGCGGTGTCCCGTCGAGGCGAGGTCGCGCGCGTCGAGCGCCGCCGCGAGCCGCGCCTTCGCCTGCGCGACGTCGAGGTGCGCGAGCTTCGCGGTGGCCTCGGCGATGTCGTACTCGGCCTCGCCGGTCGCGCTGGACAGCTCGCGCAGCACGCGTTCGACCTCGTGCCGCTCGCGCACCTGCAGCTCGCGCCACGCATTGCCCAGCTCGACGACGGCGAGCGGCTCGATGTAGAGCGTCGCACCCGAGGACGACGTGTCATGGACGACGCCGCGCACCGCGCCGCGGAAGTCCGCCTTCACCGGCAGCACGTAGCGCCCATCCCGCATCACGATGATCGTGTCCTGCAGCGCGTTCCGCATCGAGGTCGACGAGAGCAGCGACTGCAGCCGCTGCTGCAGCCGGTCGTGCGCGGCGATCAAGCCTCGGCGGATCGAGCCCAGCTCCGGGCTTGCGCTGTCGCGCACCGCGCCCTGCTCGTCGATCGCCTCCTCGATGAGATTGCGCAGCGGGCCGAGGTCGGGGATCGCGTTGGCGACGTTCGCGAGCAGCGGCGCCTCGTCCACGACGCGCACGAGGGCGCGGCGCGCTTGCACGGCGGCGCGGCACAGGCCGGCGATGTCCATCAGTTCGAAGGGCGTGAGCGTGCCGCCGCGTGAGGCCGCCATCACGCGCTCGCGCACGTCACGCGCGCCGTGCATCGGCACCGCGACGCCGAGGCGGTCGAGCGTGATTGCCTCGGCGGTCTCGCGCTGGCGGCGCACGACCTCATCGAGGTCGGCGATCGGGCGCAGCGCGAGCGCCGCGTCGCGGCCCGCCGACCACGCGGTGAGTGCGGCGAGCCGTTCGAGTACGATCGGGAACTCCAGGACCTCGAGCGTTCTATCGTCCAGCGTCGGCCTCCGGCTCTGGGGCACACAGCGCCGCGAGCGTCGCCTCGACGTGCGCGTCCTCGGACGGGTCGACGGTGCGCGGGTCGAGCAGCACCAGGCCGTCCGCGATCCGCGCGATGATGGGGGGTGACGCGGCACGGAGGGCGGCGGCGAATGTCGTCGCATTGCCGGTCGGGGGGTGGGTGGCGCAGACGGTCGTTGCCAACTCCTCGCCAGGCAGTGAGCCGCCGCCGATCGTGGACTGCGCGGCCATCGTGCTCGCGTGCGGGCCGCAGGCTGCCGCCCACGCGCCCGCGCGGCGCGCGAGGTCGGCCGGGTCGGCG
>CANIRU010000147.1 GCA_947470025.1 Chloroflexota bacterium | reverse complement strand
CTCGAACTCCCGCTTGATCAGCGTGCGGACCTTCTGGGCCTTCAGGTAGTACGCGTCGTAGTAGCCGGCGGAGAGCGCGTAGGTGCCGAGCATGATGCGGCGCTTCACCTCCGCGCCGAAGCCGCGGCCACGCGTCTGCGCCATCTCATCCTCGACGCTGCGGCCGTCCTTCACCGAGAAGCCGTACTTCACGCCGTCGTACCGCGCGAGGTTCGCGGAGGCCTCGGACGGCGCGATGATGTAGTACACGGGCAGCGCCGCCGAGGCCGCCGGCAGCGCGACATCGCGGTCGATGATCGCGCCCTGCGCCTGCAGATCGGCGATCGCCTGTTCGATCGAGGCGCGCACGTCCGCATCGAGGCCGTCGCCGAAGAACGCCTCAGGCACGGCGACCCGCAGGCCCTCGAGACCGCGCGAGAAGCGTTCGGTGTAGTCGGGCACGGCCACCGCGGCGGTCGTCGAGTCCATCGGGTCGTCGCCGGCGATGGCGCCCAGCAGGTGCGCGGCATCCTCGGCGTCACGGGCGAAGGGGCCGACCTGCTCGAGCGACGAGGCGAAGGCGACGACGCCGAAGCGCGAGACGCGTCCGTAGGTCGGCTTCAGGCCGACGATCCCGCAGAGCGCGGCGGGCTGGCGGATCGAGCCGCCGGTGTCGGTGCCCAGCGACAGCGGGACGCCCCTCGACGCCACGGTCGCGGCGGAGCCGCCCGAGGAGCCGCCGGGCACCCGGTCGAGATCCCACGGGTTGTGGGTCGGGCCGAAGGCGGAGTGCTCCGTCGAGGAGCCCATGGCGAACTCGTCGAGGTTCGTCTTGCCGACGATCACGGCGCCGACGGCCTTCAGCCGCTGCACCACGGTGCAGTCGACGATCGGGATGAACCCCTCGAGCATCTTCGAGGCGGCGCTGGTCTGGATGCCCTTCGTGGAGAGCAGGTCCTTCACCGCGACCGGGATGCCCGTCAGCGGCCCGGCGTTGCCCGAGGCCAGCGCCTGGTCGGCGGCGGCGGCCTCCTCCAGGGCGAGGTCATCGGTGAACGTGATGTACGCGTTGAGCGCGGCGTCCTGCGCGTGGATGCGCGCGAGCGTCGCCTCCGTCAGCGCGCGCGAGGTGTAGTCCCCCGCCCGCAGGTGCGCGGCGTGCTCGTGGGCCGTGAGGTCGAGGTCGATGTCTGGCATGTGTTCCGTGCTCGCCTAGTCGAGCACGCCGCGGACGCGGATGTAGTCGTCCTCGCGTCGAGGCGCGTTCAACAGGACGTCCTCCAGCGGGGCGGACGGCCGCGTCTCGTCGGGTCGCTCAACGTTATGTAGATCGAATGACTGTGCGGTGGGCGGAACGTCTGACGTGTCAATGTCGTTCAGCACCTGGAAGTGGTCGAGGATCGTGGACAGCTCCCCGCCGAGGCGTTCCACCTCGGCATCCGAAAGTGCGACACGGGCGAGCTTCGCGATGTATCGCACCTCGTCGGCGGTCAGGGCCATGCCACGCTCCGATGATTCGAGCCGAGATTTCGGGGGTTCTGGACGATGAACCTGTCCGGATGTGAGGGTATTCTAAAAGCCGCCTCACCACCGGGCCAGAGGGCATACCATCGGCGTTGTCAGCACGGCGCGCCGATCGGCAGGAGTGGCCATGTCTGATTCCCCCCCGGTGCCGCAGGCCGCGTCTCCGTCTGGCCCGCCGATGACGGGCGAGCCTGACGCAGCGAGACTCGGCAACCCGTCCTTCGTCTGGCGCTCCGGCCAGGAGCGACGGCTCGCGATCATCGAGCGGTACGTGTCGCTGCGCGACCGGCGCGTGCTCGACCTCGGGTGCGGGCTCGGCGAGTACGTGCGCGCCTTCGCGCGACGAGGCGCACATGCGGTGGGCACCGATATCGCTACCGACCGCCTGTCCGAGGCACGCGACCGCGTGGTGACGACCGCGACCCGCGGCGTGGACGGCTTCCTCGCCGCCGCGGGCGAGTCGCTCCCCTTCCAGGACGCCACGTTCGACCTCGTCGTGCTGAACGAGGTAATCGAGCACGTGAACGACGACCGCCAGACGCTGCGCGAGGTCGCGCGGGTGCTCCGCCCCGGCGGGACGTGCATCCTTTTCGCCCCGAACCGCCTGTTCCCGTTCGAGACGCACGGCATCTACTGGCGGGGCCGATACATCTTCGGGAACATCCCGTTCGTGAACTGGCTGCCGAACGCGCTGCGCAACCGGCTGGTGCCGCACGCGCGCGCCTACCGTCACGGCGACTGGGCGCGGCTCACCTCGGGCCTGCCGTTGAGCATCGTCGACCAGGGGTACGTGTACCCGGGCTTCGACAACATCGAGGCACGCTCGCGCTCCCTCGCAAACGCCGTACGCGACGTGTGCTACTGGGCGGAGCACAACGCGCTCCAGCGTTTCGGCCTGTCGCACCTCGTGGTGCTGCGCCGTGACGAGGTGGCGTCGTGAGCGAAGGGCGCAGTTCGATCATCCGCCGTCGCATCCGCCGCCGCACCATCGGCGACCTTGCCGAGTCCGGCGCCGGACGGGGCATGGTGAACGGCGTCCGCGTGCTGATGGTGCTGCTCGCGATCGGTGGCGGGATGGCCGCATCAGCCATCGGCTTCACGTTCTTCACGTACGCGTCGGCGATCTCGGACGTCGTCCCGCCGGAGCAGCTCCTCGCGCGGTACTCGCGCGGCGGCGCGCGCATCTACGACCGCCATGGCGACCTGATGTACGAGTTCGTCGATGAGCTCAGCGGCCTCCGACGCCCAGTGAAGCTGCCCGAGATCTCCCCGTGGCTCACGAAGGCAACGATCGCCGTTGAGGACCCTGACTTCGACAAGAACGTGGGCATCAACTATCGAGGACTCGTACGCGCGGCGCTCGAGAACTTCACGCCGTTCGGAGAGGGGCTGCTGGGTGGGTCCGGCGGTTCCTCGATCACACAGCAGCTCGCCAAGAACGTGTACATCCCGCGCGAGCAGCGCACCGAGCGCTCCGTCACGCGCAAGATCAAAGAGACCGCGATCGCGATCGAGCTGACGAACAAGTACCCGAAGGAGCAGATCTTCGAGTGGTATCTGAACTCGATCTCCTACGGCGGCCTGTACGTCGGCATCGAAGCGGCGTCCGAGGGCTACTTCGGCAAGAAGGCGAGCGAGCTCACGCTGCCGGAAGCAGCGCTGCTCGCCGGCATCCCGCAGTCTCCCGCGGCCTACGACCCGTTCTCCTCCGAGAACATCGACTCCAAGGGCCAGCTCTACGCCGATGGCTACGCCAAGTGGCGACAGGGCGAGGTCTTGAAGCTGATGGTGCGCCGTGACGTGATCACGCAGGACGAGTCCGACGCCGCGTTCAAGACGCCGCTCAACTTCAAGGCTGACCGCTTCGAGATCGAGG
>CANIRU010000146.1 GCA_947470025.1 Chloroflexota bacterium | reverse complement strand
TGGGGTATCCGGGCAGTTCGGAGCGCCGGCCGCCTACTTCCTGGTGGCCGCCAGCAACTCGGCGTGCCGGCGGTCGGCGTCCGCCTTGTTGATGACGAGAATCGCGTGAATCACGCCCGGCACCCAGAAGAGCGCGGTCAGGAGCAGGTTCACGATGGCCTGGAAGGGCTTGCCCTTCAGCAGGACCGCAAGCGGCGGAAGCAAAATGGCGACGACGTAGATCACGAGGTGGCGTCCCTTCGGCCGTGGCTCGGAACGTCCGATCCGAGCGATAGGTACGCCGTATCGGATGGGCGTGTCCACCGCTGGCTTCGGCATCGATCCGTTATGTAGCGGGTGCAGCGTCGCGAGGTTGCGCCGAGGCGCGTGAACGACACACGATGCCCTATGCCACTCGGAGGATTCGGCCAGTTCCGCCCTCGCACGCCCCGCCCGGAGGCCGAGGATGCCCCGTCCTCCCCGAGGAGTGACGGCCCGACGCGCCCGCTGCTGGTGGTCGGCCTCGGCAACCCCACGAACGACTACGGGCAGACGCGCCACAACGTCGGCATGTGGTGTATCGGCGAGCTCACGAACCGCTACCGCGTCGCCCTGAGCCGGAGCGGGAACGTCGAGGCGGCCCGCCTGGAGATCGAGGGGCGCGAGGTGGGGATCGCCATCTCGCGGTCGTTCTACAACGACGCGGGCGCCGGCATCGTGCAGGAGATGAAGCGGCTGCACGCCACGCCGGCGGAGATGCTGATCATCTACGACGACCTCGATCTGCCAGTGGGGCGCACGCGGATGCGACTGCAGGGGAGCAGCGGCGGCAACAACGGACTGAAGTCGATCATCGCGGCGCTCGGCGGCAACACCGACTTCCCGCGCATCCGCATCGGCATCGACCGCCCCTACGACGGCACGATCCCCGTCCGCGAGCCGGAGCGCATCGCGAAGTGGGTGCTCGCGCGCCCCTCCGCGCAGCAGCGCGAGATCCTCGACGCCGCGGTGAACCGCGTCGCCGACGCCGTCGAGGAGGCTGCCCGCGGAGGCCTCGAGGTGGCGATGAACAGCCTGAACCGCTGGGAGCCGCCTACTTCTGTGGGCTAGATGCGCGGGATACCCGCGCCGCCCACCCAGACCTGCGGGCACCGAGACGGAACCCCCACTCCAACCCTCCCCGTGAAGGGGGAGGCGGCCGGAATAAAGGGGGAGGCCGGAACCGCGCGTCAGAACCCTCGCCCATTTGTGGAGAGGGCAGGGTAAGGGCCTTCCGCTCTCTCGCCCGCTGTCTACACTGGACGCATCAGGCACACAGTCGAAGGGCCACCCCGCGCGGGCGGCCCCGATTTCGGTTGCGCCCGCGCATGCGCGGGATGTTGAGGCATCGCGTTGGACCTTCAGCCACTGCTCCAGGTGCTGCGGACCGTCGATCGCATGACGGATCTCTACGCACGCCTCGACTCGGGCGGGACGGCGCGCGTCGGGGTGCTGGACGCGGCGAAGCCGGTGACGGCGGCGTTGCTCTGGCGACACGCGCGACGACCGGTGCTCCTCCTCGTCCCGCGCGAGAATGACGCGCAGGCGCTGGCGGAGCAGATGCGCGCGTGGGTCGGCGACGCAGCGATGCACTACCCCGCGCACCACGAGATCGCGTACACGCGCGGCGCGCCTGATCACGAGATCGGCTGGCAGCGCATCACCGCCCTCGCGAGGATCGCGCTCGCGTCCTCGGGCGGGACGCCGCCGTTGATCGTCGCGTCGGTCGCCGCGGCAGCGCAGCACACCCTGCGGCCCGCCGACCTCGGACGGGGCGCGGGGCGGATCGCGCTCGGGGACCGAGTGTCGTTCGAGGGCCTCGCGGTCAAACTCGTCGAGGCGGGCTACGACATCGTCCCGCTGGTCGAGGCGCCCGGACAGGCGGCGCGGCGCGGCGGGCTGATCGACGTGTTCCCGCCCGGCCTCGACACCCCCGTGCGCATCGAGTTCTTCGGGCCCGAGGTGGAGTCGATCCGCACGTTCTCGATCGAGACGCAGCGCACGATCGCGCAGCTCGACGAGGTGCGCATCGGCCCCGCCGCGGAGTGGTTCCCGACCCGCGTCGACATGGGACGGCTCGCCTCGCTCCTCGAGGGCTCGCGCGACAAGCAGGTGCTCGACGAGCTGAGCCAACTGCGCGCCGGGACGCTGCCCGAGCCGGCGATGTACGGGCCACTCGCCACCACCGCGACGATCCTCGACCACCTAGCAGGCGATGCCGTGCTGGTGCTCGACGAGACCGAGTCGCTGGACGCGGCGCTCACCGACCTCGACGAGCTGGTGTCGGAGCGGCGCGCCGACCTCGCGGAGCGCGGCGAGTTCACCTCGACGGCGCCGTTCCCGCACCAACCGCTCGACGCGTGGCGCGCGGACGTCGACGCGCACGGGCGACGCGCGGAGCTGGGCCGCTGGGTGACCGGCGCCGAGGCATTCTCGTACCGCCTGCCCTTCCGCACGGCCGATGCCTACGCGGGCCGCCTCGTGGACGCGGCGAAGGACACCTACCGCCAGCGGCAGCGCGGCGACCGCGTGGTCATCGTCACGCAGCAGGCGCAGCGCTACCGCGAGGTGCTCGCCGAGAACGCCGTGGACGCGCCGGTCGTCGAGCACCTGACCGCTCCGGTGCCCCGCAGCTCCGTCCACCTCGTGCAGGGCGGGATGCCCGAGGGGTGGATCGTGCAGGCCGACTCCGGCCCGGTCGGCCTCGTCACCGACCGCGAGCTGTTCGGCTTCGTGAAGCAGCGCCGCACGCTCCGCACGCGCGCGAGCCACCGCTCGAGGTTCCTCGCGGAGGTGTCGCCGGGCGACTTCGTCGTCCATGCCGACCATGGCATCGCGCGCTTCGGCGGCATCGTGCGCCGCGAGGTCGAGGGCGAGCAGCGCGATTACCTCGAGCTGCGATACGCGGGTGACGACAAGCTCTACGTGCCGGTGGACCAGGTCGACCGCGTCAGCCGCTACAGCGGCCCCGCGGGTCACGCGCCGAGGCTCACCCGCCTGGGCACACAGGAATGGACACGCGCGCGAGCGCGGGTGAAGGGCGCGGTGCAGGTCGTCGCCGCCGACCTCGTGCGGCTGTACGCGGCACGGCAGATGCTCCCCGGCCACGCCTACAGCGGCGACACGCCGTGGCAGCGCGAGCTCGAGGAGTCGTTCCCGTACGAGGAGACCGAGGACCAGGCGACGGCGATCGCGGCGGTGAAGGCGGACATGGAGTCGCCTCGGCCGATGGACCGCGTGATCTGCGGGGACGTGGGCTTCGGCAAGACGGAGATCGCCGTGCGCGCGGCGTTCAAGGCGGTGCAAGAGGGCTACCAGGTCGCCGTCCTCGTGCCGACCACCGTGCTCGCGCAGCAGCACCTCCGCACGTTCCGCGAGCGCCTGGCGGGCTTCCCGGTGTCCATCGACGTGATCTCGCGCT
>CANIRU010000145.1 GCA_947470025.1 Chloroflexota bacterium | reverse complement strand
CGGCACCGGCACCACGACGTCCGGCCGCCAGTCCTCGGGCACGACCCCAGCCGCCGCGTGCCCGATCGGCTCGAGGTGCGCGGTGATGCCTCGGAACTTCGCCTCCAGCAACGCGCGCCGCGCGAGGCCCTCGAAGCGGAACGGCGCACGCAGCGCGTCGAACGCCGGCGCGTCCGGACCACCCTCGGCGCACCGCTCGCAGAGTCGAGGCGGCTCGGCCAACGCGGGGGACTGAACGCCCGGCGCCCAGCACCGCTCGCAGCGCGCCCCGTTCGCGACCGGCAGCAGCGCGACGCACGCCTCGTGCAGCGACGCGCCCAACACCCCGCAGGCGATGCACCGCTGCGGCAGCAGCACGTCCCACAGCTCCTCGACCAGCGTCCGCACCAGCGAGCGTCGCGCCCGTCCCGTCGAGGTTTCCATGGTGCGCAGCATGCCACGCGGCGGCGCGGCTGCGGGATGTGGAGCGGCGGAGTGCGACCTCGCAGAGTGGCGTCGAGGTGCAACCGTGGGGCGTCCCATCCCCCTACCCCCTTCCCTGCGCGGGAAGGGGGATGAATGGCGAGTGCTTCGCCCTCGCGCTCCCGATCGGCCCGAGGGTGCTTCGCACCTCCGGCACCGATCGCCGAGGCCCTCAGAATGCGAGCGTGGAGACTCGCTCAACTGCGGATGGGGCCGTCGGCGCGCACGCCTCCGGGCTGCGGCCCGAATCCTCGCACCAACTTGGCGCTGCCACATCTAGTTCCGCCGGGAGTGTGAGGGGCGCAGCTCCTCACGGTTGGTTCCTCTCCTTCTCACCCCTCCCGCGCCGGGAGGGGTAGGGGTGGGCCGCCCCTCGCTGCCACATCGACACCACGCGCCACGACGAGGGCGCTCCCGCTCCGGGACGAGGGCCACGCGCACCTATACTGGACACATGCAGATCACCGTCCGCCTCTTCGCCGGGCTCAAGGACATCGCCGGCCACGAGCTCGTCGAGGAGTTCGCGGAGTCCAGCGTCAGCGTCTCCGCGCTGCGAGACCGCCTGCGCGACACGCAGCCCTCGCTGCGCCCCTACCTCGGCCGCGTCGCGATCGCGGTGAACGAGGAATACGCCCCCGACCTCAGCATCCCGCTGCACGATGGCGACACCGTCGCCCTCATCCCGCCGATCTCCGGCGGGGCTCCGGGCGCAGAACACGAGACGCCGAAGTACCTCGTCACGCACGAGGTGCTGAACGTCGCCGCCATCCGCGACGCGGTGACGACCCCCGCCTCCGGCGCGGTCGTCCTCTTCGAAGGCGTCGTCCGCAACCACCACGAGGGCCGCGACGTGCTGCGACTGGAGTACGAGGCCTACGAGAGCATGGCCGAGCGTGAGCTGCGCCGCGTGGGCGAGGAGACGCTCACCGCCTACGCCGCCCGCGAGGTCCACGACATCTCCATCCACCACCGCCTCGGCGCCCTCGGCGTCGGGGATACCTCGCTCGTCGTCGCCGTCAGCGCGGCCCACCGCGCCGATGCCTTCGAGGCGGCCCTCCGCGCGGTCGACCGCGTAAAGGAGACGGTGCCGGTCTGGAAGAAAGAGTGGGGACCGGACGGCTCCCACTGGCAGGAAGGCATCCAGCCCCGCCCCTAACGCAGTCGCTTACGCGCACGTTCTATCTGTGCACGGCGCCGTTGCGCGCCCGTTACAAACTCGCCACGTCGTGTCGTACAGTCTCTGGCGCGCGCAGGTGTGCGCTCTCGACCGCGTTCACACAGGGAGATTTCATGCCCATCACCCCTACTCGCACTCGCACGGCCGTCCGCGCGGTCGTCCTTGGCCTTGCCGCCCTGGCGATGCTCGCCGCAGCCACCCTCAGTACCTCGACGGTCGAGGCGCAGACCACCCTGCCGTTCAAGGCATGGGGCTCCGGTCGCGCCTCTGGCGACGTCATCAAGGCGTTCAAGGGCAGCACGGAGGTTGGCGCCACGACCGTCGGCGCGGCCGGCCAGTGGGAGATCAACATCTTCCTCGGCGGCGGTGCGAACGTCGCCAACGGCGACACGATCACCTTCACGGTGAACGGCACAGCGGCAAGAGAGACCGTCGCATTCGTCTCCGGCCAGTTCGCGGCGGTGCCGGGCCTGGTGTTCACGCTGGCGAGCGCCGCGACCCCCACACCGACCGCCACCGCGACCCCCGCGGCGAACACGGGCGCCGGCACGATCGCCGGCGCGGTGACCTTCGACACCACCGGCAAGGCGCTCGCCGTCTTCAACGGCGGCACCGTGACACAGCTCGTGACCGCCAGCACGCAGGCGAAGGCGACCGGCGTGTGGGTGCAGGGCCCCAGCGGCCAGTTCTTCGGCTACGTGATCGGCGCCCCTGACTTCGTCAACGCGTCGTTCAATGCCGCGTTCCCGAGCGGCTTCGGCATCGCCTCCGTGCTGCTGGTGAAGTAGCGACCAGGGCGCGAGTTGGGGGGCCGGCCCAGGCCCCCCAACTCGGCTTCGCGGCCGTACCTCACTGCTGATGGCGGGGTAACGCGAACGCACGGTACGGCGGCGTACGGTCACGGTGTCCTCGTGCCACCACGGTCACGAGGTGCAGGACACGTGGAGCCGACATGCCCGCTCTGACCCAACGGCTCACCCGCCCGCTCATCCTCGGGCTAGCCGCGCTCGCGCTGGCCGGGGCGGCGTTCAGCGCCCCCGCGGTCGAGGCGCAGACCGTGCCGTTCCTGGCCTATGGCTCGGGGCGCGTCGCGGGCGAGGTCGTGCGCGCGTTCAAGGGGAGTACGTCCCTCGGGCAGACCACTGTGGATGCGGGCGGCAACTGGGACGTCAACATCCTGCCCGGTGTCATCGCCGAGATGGCCGATGGTGACCGCATCACGTTCACCGTGGACGACCGCCCGGCTGCCGAGTTCGAAACGTTCCTCGGCGCGCACTACTCCATCCCGCCCGGCCTCACCCTGACCACCACATCCGTCGCGACGTCCGGCGCAAGGCCCGTCCCTGGCGGCACCGTCGGTGTCCTCGCCGGCACGCCGAGGTTCGACACCACCGGCAAGGCGCTCGCCGTCTTCAACACGGGCACCGTCGATGAACTCGCCAACGAAGGCGTGAAGGCGGGCGCGACGGGCATCTGGGTGCAGGATCCCTCCGGCACCTTCCAAGTCTTCGTGATCGGCGGCCCGACGTTCATCAACGACCAGTTCCGCGCGAAGTTCCCGAACGCCTTCGGTGTCACCTCGGTGCTGCTGGTGAAGTAACGACGCGCGGCGCGCACCACGAATCGGGGGCCTGACGGCCCCCGATTCTGTGTCTGCTACCGCCGCCCCCGCCCGCGCGGCTGCGGTGCGGGCGGCTCGTCCGAGGGCGCGCGGACGACGAACTCGCGGCGACCGACGGTGCGGTAGTCGGGCGCGGTGATCTCCTGCAGGCGCGAGACGTCCGAGTCGGCGAGCCTCGAGGCGATGCGCG
>CANIRU010000144.1 GCA_947470025.1 Chloroflexota bacterium | reverse complement strand
GCGACGAGCCACGGATGCCCGGTCTGCACCGCGCCGTTGAAAATGTAGACCTTCGCGATGAACCCCGCAGTCGGCGGCAGCCCCGTCAGCGACGCGAGACACAGTGACAGGATCACCGCGGTCATGGGGGCGCGCTTGAACAGGCCGGCGTACTTCGAGATGTCGTCGGAGCCGAGGCGCTCCGACACGGCGTTCACCGCGAGGAACGCACCGAGGTTGGTGGCGGCGTACGTGCCGAGGAAGAACAGCACGCCGGAGGGCCCGACGGTGCTCTCCGCGGCCACCGCCGCGATACCGACGGCGATGTTCCCCGCCTGCGCGATCGACGAGTAACCGAGGATGCGCTTCACGTTGGTCTGGACGAGCGCCCCGATGTTGCCGAACAGCATCGACGCCGCCGCGAACACGGCAAACAGCTTCGCCCAGTCGTCGGTGATCAGCGTGCCGCCGCCACCGAGGCCTGAGTAGAACAGCCGCAGCACGATCGCGAACCCCGCGGCCTTCGAAGCCACTGACAGGAATGAGCTCACCGGGGTCGGGGCACCCTGGTAGACGTCCGGCACCCAGCCGTGGAACGGGAAGATGGCCATCTTGAAGCCGATCCCGGCTGCCACGAAGACGAACGCCATGATCAGCGGCAGTCGCAGGCCCTCGGGGTTGCTGCGGACGAACTCGGCGATGCCCGGCAGCGAGGTCGTGCCCGCCATGCCGAAGAGGAACGCGAAGCCGTAGAGCAGCACCGCCGCGGCGACCGAGCCGGTCAGCAGGTACTTCAGGCCCGCCTCAGACGACCGCTCGTTGCGCGCGATGCCCGCGAGGATGAACTGCGCGATGGAGGTCGTCTCGAGCGCGACGAACAGCGTGATGAGGTCGTTGGACTGCACGAGAAGCACCATCGACCCGACGGCGACCAGCAGCAGGCTGTAGAACTCCCCGCGCACCTCGACCTTGCTCGCCCAGTCGCTCGTTGCGACCACCACCGCGGCAGTGACGCCGGTAAGCAGGAACGTGAAGAACACGGAGAAGCGGTCGGCGACGATCGCGCCGTGCAGGATGGGGCCTTCGGCGCCCGTGCCCATCTGGAGCAGCGCCCAGAACGCCGCGAGACCGAGCGCAACCAGCGCGGTGAAGCCGGTCGCCGCACGGCGTCCCTGCACCATGTCGGCGAGCAGCACGACGCCGGCGCCGAGGTACAGCAGCAGCGCGGGCCCAACGTAGAGCGACGTCGCGATCATGCTCACGAGACGCCCTCCATGATCTTCGCGATTGGCGCGATGCCTGCCTCGACAGCGGTGGTGAGGATCGACGGGAAGATGCCGACGGCGAGGATCACGATCACCAGCGACGCCATCGCCGTGATCTCCCACCACGCAGTGGCATCGGTCAGCTCATGCCAGCGCTCGGTGGCCGGGCCGTGCAGCACGCGCTGCACCGTCCACAGGATGTAGCCCGCCGACAGCACCACGCCGAAGATCGCCGCCGCCGTCGCCACCGGGTGCATCGGCAGCGCGCCGAGGAACGTCGTCAATTCGGCGACGAAGCCGGACATCCCCGGCAGGCCGAGGGAGGCGAGGCCAGCGATGACGAACACCGTGCCGACGATCGGCATCCGGTGCATCAGACCCGACATCTGCGAGATCTCGCGGGTGTGCGTGCGGTCGTAGATCAGGCCGACGACCACGAAGAGCAGGCCGGTGATCGTCCCGTGCGTGAACATCTGCATCGCCGCCCCCGACAGGCCAAGCGATCCCATCGCCGATACGCCGAGGAGCACGTACCCCATGTGCGACACGGAAGAGTACGCGACGAGGCGCTTGAGGTCCGTCTGGCGCAGCGTGATCACCGCGCCCCAGATCACCGAGAACCCCGCGAGCGCGGCGAGGATCCACCGAGCGTCGTGTGCCTGGTGCGGCAGCAACGGGAGCGCGATCCGGATGATGCCGTAGCCGCCCATCTTCAGCAGCACGCCAGCCAGCATGACGGACACCGCCGTCGGGGCGTCGGTATGTGCGTCGGGGAGCCAGGTGTGCACGGGGAACGTCGGCAGCTTCACCAGGAACGCGAGCATGATCGCCCAGAACACGAACGTGAGCGGCACCACCGCCTGCGTCACGGGGGTCTTGGTCAGCTCGGCGATGTCGAACGTCCCCGCCGTCGCACCGAGGACGAGGAAGCCGACGAGCATGAACGCCGATCCGGCGAGCGTGTAGATCAGGAACTTCGTCGCGCTGTACAGACGGCGGCCGCTGCCCCACTGGCTGATGAGCATGAACATGGGCAGCAGCTCGAGCTCCCAGAACAGGAAGAACTGGATGAGGTCGAGCGACAGGAACACGCCGGCGACGGCAGTCTCCATCAGCAGCAGCCACGCGAAGTACTGCTTCGCCTTGACCTCGATGCGCCAGGACACCAATACCGAGACGACCGACAGCAGTCCGAGCAGGAGCACGAGGGGCGCCGAGAGGCCATCGACGCCCACGGTGTACTTCAGGTTGAAGCCCGCGGTCCCGGAGTCGATCCACGTGAACGTGTCGACGAACTGGTACCCCTCGACGTGCGGGTCGAAGACGACGAACACGACGACCGAGACGGCGAACGCCGCGCCCGAGAAGACGAGCGCGATCCACTTCGCATCCTGATCGCGGTGCTGCGGCAGGAACAGTGCGAGGACCGCACCGGCGATGGGCAGCAGGAGGAACAGCGTCAGCACTACGGCACCAGCCGATCCAGCGCGCCGCCGCTCAGCACGAAGATGACCCCGACGGCGACCACCACACCGAGCACGTATAGCGAGGTGTATGCCTGCAACTGGCCCGTGATCGACAACCGCAGCCCCGAGCCGACGAGGCGGGTGGCCTGCCCGATGCCGTTCACGATGCCATCGACCACGTACTTGTCGAAGGCGGCAGCAGCGCGACCGATGCCGTTGTACAGCACGCCGCGCACGATGCCGTCCTCGGCGATCTCGTTCACGTAGTACAGGCGCTGCACGACACCGGGGACCGGGCCGAGCGCGCCTCGAATGACCGATGACTGCGGGCGCTGCGCGTAGTAGATAGCAGCGGCTACGGCGATGCCGCCAAGCGCCGCGACCGTGGAGACGGCCATCACCACGATGTTCATCTCCACATGGAACTCGCGCAGCGACGGGTCCAGGGCGCCCTCGACGAAATGACCGAAGGCACCCGTCACGTTGAACAGGCCGAAGAACATCGCGCCGACCGAAAGGATCATCAGCGGGGCCACCATCGATCGAGGCGACTCGTGCGGGTGCGCCTGGTGCCCCTCGTGGCCCTCTTCAGGCTCCGCGCCGCCCTTGTAGTCGCCGAAGAAGGTCAGGAAGATCGCGCGGAACATGTACAGCGCGGTCATGAACGCGACCGCCGTGCCAATGAGCCACAGCAGGATGTTGTGGTTCCACGCGTCCGCGAGAATCTCGTCCTTCGACCAGAAGCCCGCGAG
>CANIRU010000143.1 GCA_947470025.1 Chloroflexota bacterium | reverse complement strand
GGGGGGGGGGGGGGGAGAAGGCAGTGTGAAGGCTTCTCGCCGGAGCTGTGAGATGCACCTTCGCTGGGCAGGACCTCCCCCAACCCTCTCGCCAAACCGGGAGAGGGGGCCAGAATTCCGTTCCGAACAGTGCTTGACAGCGTTAGGACGGGTGTTCTAGTCTCCTCGGACGGGAGCGAACAAGCGTTCTGCTTCGAGCTCCCGAGACGGTCGATGCGGTTACGGGGGTCCGAAATGATGTTTGCCATCGTTCTTGGAACGATCATCGGCGCCGCAGGGGTCACCCTGTTCCGCCAGTGGACTCGGGGCGTCCTCATGTCGCAGGAGATGCGACCGGTGATCACGCCGGCGTACTTCCCGCGCCTGGCGCCTTCAGAGCGCGTGCCGCGGTACACCCCGCGTCTGTGGCATCGCGCCGCGTAAACGCATCGCTGACGGGCGGGGGCCAGCGGCGAGGGGGACTGTCGAGGTGCGCCGTCCTAGACTGCGCGCATGACGATCCCCTCGCCGTCCCTCTCGTCCTCGACGCCGCTGCTCGTGCGACTCCTCCTCGACGCGCAGGACGAGTTCCTCCGCGCGATCGACCATCTCCCCGCGCCGGGTCGAGGTGGGCCGCTTGGTCGCCTGAACTCCGCGGGCTGGGTCGTCGCCCACCTCGCCTCCGCGCATAACCTGTGGATCAACGTCCTCGTGGGCGGTCGCGAGCGCGACCCTTGGGCTGCCGCGTGGAACGACGCGCAGGCTGCCGCTACGCTCGCGCACCCCCTCGCCACCTCGCTCGCCGAGGCGCGCGACGCCTACCTCGTGATCGCCGCGCGCGCCGCCGAGGTCGTCGCGTCGATGGACGCCGCTGCCCTCGACCGCGAGGTCGTCACGCCGAGGGGCACGGTCACCGCGGGCTACCTCGTCGCCCGCGCGCCGGGGCACCTCTTCGCGCATGCGGGCGAGCTCGCTGTGATCGGCGCGCTCGTCACTGCGCCGGAGCTGCAGCTGCCGGGCGCGCTGCCGCGCGTCACCTCGACGGTTGTCGAGGCCGTGAGCGAAGTCGAGGCAGGCACGGATCGTCCGCCGCGTGCGGTGCGGCTGCTCCTCGACGCGCAGTCGGAGTTCGCGCGTGTCGTCGAGGCGCTGCCCGCACCGGCCGCCGTTGGTGCGATCGCTCGCATCCACCCCGGCGCGCTGACCATCGCCGAGGTCGCGAACCACGAGGCCGAGGCGTGGAGCAGCGAGTTGCGCATCTGGTCTGGCTCCTCGATCACCGGCCGCGCTGCGGGTCAGGCCGTGCCCTCCTTCGACGACGCGCGCGCGGCGTACCTCGCAGCCGTCGAGGGCAGCGCAGGGAACCTCGAGGCTCTGCGCGCCGACGACCTTGTGCGGCCGATGGGGGACTCGACGCTCGGTGCGCAGATCGCGCGGAGCACCGCGCTGCTGTTCGCGCGCGCCGGGGAGTTGAATGCACTCGCGTCGCTGTTCGAGGCACCCGACGTTGGTCTGCCCGGCGCGCTCGCGAGAACGGCGGAGCGCCGAATATGACCGATGCGACGATCATCCTCGGTTCCGTGTTCGCGCCGCCGGACGACCAGGTCACCCGCCTGCTCGTCACGCGCGGCTGGCCGAAGGGCATCGCGCGTGGCGCGGTCGACCAGTGGGAGCCGCAGCTCGCCCCCGCGCCCGATCTCCTCGACGCGCTCGCGGTCGGTGCGATGTCGCCGGACGCGTTCGCCGAGGCGTACCGCGAGCAGCTCTTCGCGCGTCCGAGCCTGCTCGACTGGGCCGGGCGCATGGCGACGAACAACGGCGTCGTCCTGCTCTGCGACTCGCGCGACGACCCACACGACGACGCGACGTGCCATCGAGGTGTGCTGGCGGCGGCGCTGCGGGAGCGGATCGGCTAGCGATGGCGCGCAGCCCTCGCGCGGCCTCGACGCCCCATGCCGACCGCGCGCTCATCGAGGCGGTGCGCACCGGCCTCGCCGCCGTCGCCGATCCGGTGAAGGCGCCGCAGATGCAGGCGTACATGAAGTCGGCGATGCCGTACCTCGGCGTGCCGAGCCCGGTGGCGAAGCGCGTGTTCACCTCGGCCTTCGCCGCGCATCACCTCGACACGTTCGAGGCGTGGCGCGACACGCTGCTCACCCTGTGGCGCGAGGCGACGCATCGCGAGGAGCGCTACGCCGCGCTCGACCTCGCAGCGCGACGCGCGTACGCGCAGTACGTCACGCGCGAGGCGCTCCCGGTGTTCGAGGAGTTCGTCGTCACGGGCGCGTGGTGGGATCTGGTGGACGAGACGGCGCCCCTCGTCGGGGACGTGCTGCGCAACGACCGCACGTGGATGACGCGCGAGATGCGCGCATGGAGCACCGACGAGGTGCTCTGGAAGCGCCGCGTTTCGATCATCTGCCAGCTGCGCTTCAAGGCCGCGACTGACCTCGACCTGCTGTACGGCTGCATCGAGGCGAACCTCGACGACCGCGACTTCTTCATCCGCAAGGCGATCGGGTGGGCGCTGCGTGAATACGCGAAGACCGACGCAGACGAGGTGCTCCGCTACGTCGTCGCGCATGCCGATCGCCTGAGCCCCCTGAGCAAGCGCGAGGCGCTCAAGCACGCGCTGAAGTCCGGTACGCTGACCGCGCTTCCCTGACGCTCGGTCGCAGGACAAGAACAACGCCCCGAGATTCCTCGGGGCGTTGTTCTTGTCCTAAGGGGGCTCGTGCCTCGGTCTGCGCGGCTACTGCTCGCGGACGAGCATCCCGTTCGGCGTCCAGCGCCAGGTGCGGAACTTGACGTTCTTCATGCCCGCGACCTTGGCGTAGTCCTGCGCCCGCGCCAGCGAGCCGGCGGGGACGTACAGGTACAGCTCGGAGTCCTTGTTCTGGAGCTTCGACCACACGTAGCGCGCCTGGTCGAGGGTGACGGTCTCCTTCGACTCCACCTGCGCAACGGCGACCGGGTAGTTGCCGGGGTAGGACACCGCGACGATGTCCGGGAACACCTTCTCGCCGGTGCCTCGAGGCTCGATCGCCATCGTCGGCTCGGGGAGGTTCACGTACGTGCGGAGGTCGGGGTTCTCGACGTTCGGGAACGCGAAGCGCTCACGCGCGATGGCATTCACCGTCTCGGCGAGGTTGTAGCGGCGCGACTCCTCGTTGCGGCGCCACTCGAGGCCCACGCCGCGCCACTTGCCGGTCTGGCGGCGCTGACGCGCGGCGAAGAACGACAGGTCGCGGGTCTGCGTGCGGAGGAAGATCAACAGGGAGATGAGCGCCACGGGGACGAGGAGCATCACCGTCGCGCCGACTGGCACCGCCCCACCGATGACGAGCAGCGCAGGCCCCGGCACGATGAACATCAGCGCGAAGGAGATCGCGAACACCGCGAGCGAGATGAACCCGGAGGCCGGTGGCAGCGTGTACGCGGAGATCGAGGGGGCGTGGACGCCCTTGGTCGCGGGGACCTGGAGCACGGGAGGGGTCTCGTCGACCTTGGCGGCGGCCTTCGCGGCGGGAGCGGCGGCGGCGGCCGG
>CANIRU010000142.1 GCA_947470025.1 Chloroflexota bacterium | reverse complement strand
TGATCGGTGAGATGGCGATCAGCCGCCTCAAGCGCCTCGACCCGATCGCGTACATCCGCTTCGCGTCCGTCTACCACCAGTTCGTCTCGCTGGAGGAGATGCTGGAGGAGCTCAACCGCATCGCGCGCAGCCCCCTCGGCATCGCGCCGGAGCAGGCCCGCATGTTCGAGGATGAGCTGGACGCCCTCGTGCGCGGCACGGCAAGCACCGCCGCGGAGTTCGAGGAGGACCAGCCCGTCCTCGACGAAGCCGCCGCCAACGCCGAGGACCCCGGCTTCGAGGATGGGGATCGCACCCCGATCAGCATCGCGTCGGCCCGGAGCGCCCAGCCCGTCTAGCCACCTCGATCAGTTCGCACAGACGACGACGCCCCGGTGATGAGCCGGGGCGTTTCGTGTACCTTGCACCGGTGGCCCAATAGACCGTTCTGAGGTGGTACCCGTGCCTCTCCAACATCCAAACGGCGACTACAGCTTCCGTATGAGTCGAGTGGCGTGGGAACGCTTGAAGGCGATGGCGCTGTTCCAAGATGTTCGCGAACATCAGGAATCCGATGGCATGGTGTACCTCGGGACGCCTTCTTGGGAGCGCTGGTCCCGCATCGACAGCGCGGTTCAGCTGAGGCAGACGGCTGCCCAACGACGCGGATCTCCGATAGACCCAGAGACAGCATTTGAGGAACTCGCCGATATTGCATCAGGCGGATGAGCAGCGTGAATGCATGTCTCTATCATCACGCAACACCACATCGGGATTCGCAGCCCGCACGTTCAAGAATCTTCGCCAGATTGAGAATGATCGGGCACGCGGTGACGATGTCCACGTCGTCACCCAGCGAGTCATCTCTCTCTTAGGACTCGTGGTCTTTCGCCAGCAGGAAGGCATTACGGAAGACCTCGGATCTGCGTCACTCGAGTCCTTGTCCGCTAGCGGATGGCCGACTTGGAACATCGTGACAGGCGATGCCCCGACTCTGAACACACTAGTCCGTCACGTTCGCAACGCCGTCGCACACGGACATATCCGCTTCTCATCTGAGAGTCGTGATCCAACAGGCGTGTTCATCGAGTTCACCGATTCTGGGGCTCAGGCCAAATGGCAGCCGAATATTTCCGCGGACGATCTCCTCGCGTTCTGCGAACGGTTCCATGCCGCCACTGACCAATAGGAGTAGCCATCCGAGGTAACTCCCAGGAGTGGCTAACGGGATTCGCTACCATGTGATGGCACCCCGCTCGCTTGCGATCTGTCGGAACGTATGTTCTGATAGACCGCCGCGAAGGAGCCGCGCATGGTCGCATCGTCCGAGGTCCGCCTGTCCCCCGTCGCGCTGACGGAAAACGCCCGCACGGTGCTGGAGCGGCGCTACCTGCTGCGCGACGGCGCGGGGGCGCTGGTCGAGACGGCGGAGGGGATGCTCGCGCGCGTGGCGGTCGCGATCGCGGCGGCCGAGCCGACCGAGGATGCTCGACGCCACTGGGCGCAGCGCTTCTACGACGAGATGGCCGCGCTGCGGTTCATGCCGAACTCACCCACCCTGATGAACGCCGGCACCGGCCGCGGCACCCTCGCCGCCTGCTTCGTCCTGCCTGTCGAGGACACCCTCGAATCGATTATGTCCACGGCCGAGGCCACGGCGATGGTGCAGAAGTACGGCGGCGGGACCGGCTTCTCGTTCTCGCGGCTGCGCGGCATCGGCGAGCCGATCGCGACCACCCACGGCGCGGCGTGCGGGCCGGTGTCGGTGCTGCGCCACTACGACGACGTGTCGCGCCTCGTCACGCAGGGGGGCAAGCGAGACGGCGCGAACATGGGCATCCTGCGCGTCGACCACCCGGACATCCGCGCCTTCATCCACGCGAAGGACGACGGCGTGACCGCCACGCGCTTCAACATCTCCGTCGCCGTGACCGACGAGTTCATGCGGGCCGCGCTGTCCGAGGATGGCTCGGGCGCGGAGTTCACGCTGCGCGATCCTCGCGACGGGTCGCCGCGCGGGACGGTGAACGCGCGCGAACTGCTCGACGAGATCGCGCAGGCGGCGTGGACGACCGGCGACCCCGGCCTCATCTTCCTCGACACCATCAACGCGACGAACCCGACCCCCGCGCTCGGGGCGATCGAGGCGACCAACCCCTGCGGCGAGGTGCCCCTGCTCCCGTGGGAGGCGTGCACCCTCGGCTCGATCCACCTCGCGCGCTTCTGGAACGAGCAGGCGCACGACCTCGACTGGGCCGCGCTGCGCGAGACGGTCGCCATCGCCACGCGCTTCCTCGACGACGTCGTCGAGGTGAACGAGTTCCCGGTGCCGCAGATCACCGAGGCCGTCCGCGGCAACCGCAAGATCGGCCTCGGCGTCATGGGCTTCGCCGACCTGCTGATCGCCGCCGGCATCCCGTACGCCTCGGACGAGGCGCTCGCCCTCGCGACGCGCGTCTCCACCGCGATCTCCGAGGCTGCCGACGCCAGCTCGGCGGCGCTCGGGGAGGAGAAGGGGACGTTCCCGAACTGGGGACGCTCCATATATAAGGACGGCCCGAAGTACCGCAACGCCACGCGCACGTGCATCGCGCCAACCGGGACGATCGCCATCATCAGCGGCGCCTCGTCCGGCATCGAGCCGCTGTTCTCACTCGCGCACTACCGCCGCATGGGTGACGGCACCCTCCTGCCCGAGGTGAGCGAGGCATTCCAGCAGGCGGCGCGCGCGGGCGGCTTCGCCTCCGACGACCTGTTCGAGGACCTCGCGCACGGCGACCGCCTCGACGAGCGGGAGGACGTGCCCGCCTCGACGCGCGCGGTCTTCGCGACGGCGCACGAGATCGCGCCGGAGTGGCACGTGCGGATGCAGGCCGCCTTCCAGCAGCACACCGACCTCGCCGTCTCGAAGACCGTGAACCTCGCGCACGACGCGACGGCGGCCGAGGTGCTCGCCGTCTACACGCTGGCGCACCACCTCGGTTGCAAGGGCGTGACGGTCTACCGCGACGGCTCCCGCGCGATGCAGGTGCTCGCCCATGCCGCGCCGGCGAGCACCCTCGAGGCGCTCGCCTCGCTCCCGGCGTCCCCCGCCTGCCCCGACTGCGGCGAGGCCGAGGAGTACATCGACCGCTGCCTCACCTGCCCCGCGTGCGGCTACTCGGAGTGCAACTAGGCGCGCGCGTCGAGGGCGGCGACGAGCTTCCTCGGCGCCACCAGCCGGTACGCGTCCTCGATGAGTTCCGCGACCTCGATCCAGTCGGGGTCCTCGGGCAGGTCGAAGCGCACCCCCACCCAGCCACGCGGGCCGACGTAGGGCGGGCGAAAGAAGCGCGCCGGGTCGTCCTCGATCAGCGCTTCCTGCACGCCGAGCGGCGCGGCGATCCAGATGGCCACGCGACCGTCGTGGTGGTGGTTGTTGGCGAAGGACATGAACTGACGAGCGGTGCCCGCGAACCACGCCGGCTCGCCGTGACTCACGCGCTCGGTCGCCTCGGGCAGCGCGAGCGCGATCTTCCGCAGCCTGCCGAGGAGATACCGCTCCGTCCGTGCCATGCGGGCGAGTCTAGCGAACGGCCAGGGCGGTCGCGGAGACACGTCGCGCTGACCTCGGCCTGACTTCGGCGTATCCAGAGGGGCGGGCGTACACTCGATGCAT
>CANIRU010000141.1 GCA_947470025.1 Chloroflexota bacterium | reverse complement strand
GTGGCGGCGGCTACGGCGGCGGCGGTGGTGGCTACGGCGGCGGCGGCGGCGACCGTGGTGGTCGCGGCGGTGGCGGCGGCGGCGGCCGCTACTAGCGGTCCAGCCCACCTCGACGGTGCGCTCCCGGCAGGTGACCGGCGGGTGGCGCACCGTCGACAGACGGCCCTTCTCGTTCGCCGCAGCAATGCGGCGGCGATGCGGGGGCGACGAGGAGCCGACCGTTGCCGACGGAAACCACGATTGAGAAACTCGAATGCGGCTGCCAGTGGGAGATCGACTCCCCTGAGTTGCGCACTCGCTGTGCGACGCCCTGCGCGGCGCACCCGAAGGATCGAGGGCGCATCGGCCTGTTGCCGAAGCCGCTGCCCGCGGACTTCACCTTCACCGGCTGGATCGCACAGAACGTGCGGCGCTGAATCGATCAGGCGCCTCGCTGTTGCGTGCGCTATACGGCCTTGAGGCGATCCTGAACACCTCGGGCGGACAGGACTCGGCATGACCAGCGAGCGGCGCGAGCAGCGCATGGCGTACGAAATCGCGAAGACGATGCACCGCGCGTGCTACGACCTGTACTACCCGGTGATCTCGTCCGGCTCGAAGCCCGCACTCCCCCTCACTGAGGAGGCGACGACCGAGTTGGCTCGGCTGGCCGCGATCATGGAGACGGCGCGTCTCGCATGGGAAGCGTCGGTTCGCGCCCGAGGCTAGCCCGCCCCGCGCTCACTGAACGAAGGTCCCCCGTGAAACTCCAGGTCGGCTACGACTTCCGCTACCAGTGCATCCAGCCGACCCCGATGCTGTTCGTGCTGAACATCCATTCCGAGCGCTCGGCCGACATCATCGTGCCTGACCACATGGTCAGCGACCCGGTCGTGCCCATCGCGACCTATCGCGATGCGTTCGGCAACTGGTGCTCGCGCCTCGTCGCGCCGCCGGGCGAGTTCCGGCTGTCCTCGACGGCGCTCTTGAACGACTCAGGGCTGCGCGACGAGGTGCACCCGGAGGCGCGGCAGCACGCCGTGCAGGATTTGCCGGACGACACGCTGCAGTTCCTGCTGCCCAGCCGCTACTGCGAGACCGAGCTGCTGCCTGACATCGCGTGGAACCTCTTCGGCGGCACGCCCGAGGGCTGGGCGCGCGTGTAGGCGATCTGCGACTTCGTGCACGAACACGTCACCTTCGGCTACGAGCACGCGCGGGTGACGAAGACCGCGTGGGACGTCTACAACGAGCGCACCGGCGTCTGCCGCGACTTCACCCACCTTGGCGTGGCGCTCTGCCGCGCGATGAACATCCCCGCGCGCTACTGCACGGGCTACCTGAGCGACATCGGTACCGAGCCGCCCTACACCGACGGCGACTTCGCCGGCTGGTTCGAGGCGTATCTCGGCGGGCAGTGGCACATGTTCGACCCGCGCAACAACGTGCCGCGCATCGGGCGCGTGCTCGTCGCGCGCGGTCGTGACGCGGCGGACGTGCCGCTCAGTCATTCCTTCGGCGCGGCCACGCTCACCGGCTTCAAGGTCTTCGCTGACGAGATCGACGACGCCGGCAACGTCGTCCCGCTGGGGCCGAGGTAGCCCGGGTGCGTGTTGACTTCGAGCGGCCCTCGATCGACCCAGCCGATATCGACTGGGGTCGGGTCGAGGTGGCCACGTATGTGGTGCACCAGCAGTTCCGCTACGAGTACCCGGCGCGGATCCTTGACCTCCAGCACCAGTTGGTCGTGGTCCCGGCGCAGACCTTTGGCGACCAGTCGCGCACCGTGTACAGCCTCGAAGTCTCCGAGCCCGGCGAGGTGATCACGCGCACGGACTCCTTCGCGAACACCGTGCTGGACGTGCGGATTCCAATCGTCGAGCATCTCGTCGACTTCGAGGCGTGGGTCACGTTGCAGCGCACTGGGCCATCGCTTCCGCGGTCACTGACGGGTTCGTGGCTGCGCGACTCGAGGTTCCTCGACGCGACCCCGCGCACCACGCCGGACGAGGCGATCGAGCGCGTCGCGAACGAGTTGCTCGCCACCGGCGCGACGGGGCTGGAACTGGCGGAGCTCGCGAACCGCTGGGTGTACGACACGATGAATTACACGCCCGGCGCGACCGGCATCCACACAACCGCGGCGGCGGCGCTGGCCGACCGGCAGGGCGTGTGTCAGGACTACGCGCACCTGCTGATTGCGATCTGCCGCTGCATGGGCCTCGCCGCGCTGTACGTCTCCGGGCACCTGCTCGGAGAAGGGGGCACCCACGCCTGGGTCGAGATCATCCTGCCCGCGTCGGACGGGTCGAGTAACGCCGAGGGCTGGTCGCTGGATCCGACGCACGGGCGGCGCGTGGACCTCACCTACCTCACGGTCGCCGTGGGGCGTGAGTACGGCGACGTCGCACCGACCTCCGGCAGCTATCGTGCCGGCCACGGCGGTACCCTGACCGCGCACAAGGACGTGCGCGTCGTCGAGGTCGTGTACGCAGACTAGTGGAGCCGCGGATGCCCCCTGAATCCAAGGAACGACCGCGCATCCTCGTCACGTTCGGTGGGAAGCGCAGCCTCGACCAGTGGGAGGCGTACGCCAGCGCGGTTGAGCGCGCGGGTGGCGAGCCGATCGCGATGGACGCCCGCGAGTATCGCGGCGACATCGACCTGACGGCCTACGACGGACTGCTCACCACGGGTGGGGTCGATGTGGACCCGGCGCGCTACGACGAGCCGCGCGCCCCCCAGACCGAGCCACCGTTCCCCGAGCGCGACGAGGCGGAGTTCGCGCTGACGCGCGCGGCGCTCGACCTCGACGTCCCGCTGCTCGCGATCTGCCGAGGGTTCCAGGTGCTGAACGTCGTCGCGGGCGGCTCGCTGCACCAGCACCTCGACGAGCAGGAACCCCACCGCTCTCGACGCGAGGGCGACTCCGGCCCGTACGCCTCCGGCTGGCACAGCGTTGAGGTGACGCCGGGCTCGCTCCTCGCACGGCTTTCCGGCGAGACATCGATGCGCGTGAACTCGCGCCACCACCAGGCCGTGACCCCCGATCGTCTCGCGCCCGGCCTCGTCGCCACCGGCCGCACGGACGAGGGTGGACTCGAGATCATCGAGGCGGTCGAGGTGCCCGGACACGCGTTCGCCCTCGGCGTGCAGTGGCATCCCGAGCGCGCGGAGATGCAGGACGACGCCACGCTCGACCCCGGCGCCCTCCGGCTGTTCGAGGGCTTCATGGCCGCATGCCGGGTGCCTCGAACGGCCCGTCCGGGTGAGCCGCGCTCGCGCGGCTGACTGATCGCGAGACGTTCGCGATGAACGCACATCCCAAGAGCCACACAGTTCCCGCAGCGCGATCGTTCAATGAACAGAAGCGGGGTTCGGTCGTCCTACGCGGCGGGGCAGTACACGCAGACCGCGCTGTACGACCCGCGCAACAACAGTGAGCGATCGATGCGACCAAAGCAAACGGGGGAGGCCACTGGCCTCCCCCGTTTCGTCCTGCGTTGCCGCGGAGCGCTGGGACTCGAGGCTAGGCCTCGAGGATCGCCTCGACCGTGATGTCGACGTTGCCGCGGAGCGCGTTCGAGACGGGGCAGCCGGCCTCGCCCTGCTTCGCGAGCTCGGCGAACTGTGCCTGGTCGACGCCCGGCACCTTGCCGCGCACGGTCAGGGCGCTGCTGGCGACGCGGAACCCGCCGCCTTCCTTCGGGGCGAACGTGACCACTGAGGTCACCGTGAGCTGCTCCG
>CANIRU010000140.1 GCA_947470025.1 Chloroflexota bacterium | reverse complement strand
GGGGGGGGGGGGGGGGCTCCTGATCCACCCCGCCCACGTCCCAAACGAAGAGGCCCGGGCAATCGCCCGGGCCCCTTTCTATTCTTCCTCGCCGTCCGCATCGGCATCGACTGCTGCCGCCTGCGCTCCCTGCGCGCCGCCTGCCATGTTGCGCGGCCGAGGCTTGCGGTCGGCCCCCTTCGCGCGCCTCGGACCCTCGGTCTCGACGACGCGGCCGACGCGCGCCTGCGCCGCGTGCAACCGACCGAGGCGCGCACGCCCCGCCTCTAGGCGCGACATCATCGCCATCGCCTTCTTCGTGTCGGACGCGACGCGCGCGGGCTCGCCTGTGCGCACGCGGTACTTCGACAGCCAGTACGTGAACGCCTGCAGCTCGGACTGGCCCATGCGCTCGGCGAGCGCGGTGCCGCTCTCGTACGCGTACAGCAGCTTCAACTCGTTCAGCGGCTTGCCGTACACGTGGTCGAAGGCCTCGATGTCCGGCGCGGGACGGCCGGTACCCGACAGCGATCCCGACTTCACCAGCTCGAGTTCGACCGCGAGCAGCAGCAGCTCCTCCACGACGACGCCGTACTGGAAGTTGAGGTGCGCGCGATGCTTCGCTGCGCCGATCGCGGTCTCGAACTCCGACTCGCCGCTGCCGTCCGGCGCGATGCCGTGCACGAGCAGTTGCTCCGCCTCCGCGACCGGCACGAGGTCGCCCATCTCATCAAGCAGCCGCTGCGCGAGCAGCAGCCAGTCGAACGCTTCGCCTGCGATCAGATAGGTGTTGAGCGCGCCGTCGATCTCCTCGGAAGGCGCGGTCCAGCGGGAGATGACCTCGAGCAGCGCGGGGTACCACGGCGCGCCGCGCTCCAGCGCGCGTCGCAGCGCCTCCACGCTCTGCTCCGGCGACAGCGCTCCCTCGCGAGGCACGCGCACTCGCGCGCGCTCTTCGTCGGGCGCGTCATCCTCGATCGCCGCGTCGGGTGTTGGGTGCGCGAACACGCTGTCGAGCACCTCGACGTTGTCGAGCGTGTCGTCCGGCGCATACGGCGCGTCAGTGGTGTCGGTCGTGGAAGACATACCCGCTCATTGTACGCGGGCTCCTTGGCTCAAACCTTGGCGGTGTCGAGACGTCGATCGCGCGCGAGGCGTGGTGCGGCCCTCACCCTGCCCTCTCCCCGAACGGGGAGAGGGCAGGGTGAGAGCGATCTGTGATCGGGGAGCCCGAGGGGCTTGCCCCTCGGATCTCATCCCCCTTCCCGCGCAGGGAAGGGGGCAGGGGGATGGGCCGCCCCACGCTGCCACTTCGTACGACCCGCGCGAGGTGAGTGCCTCGCAGTCGATGGACCTCGGACGCTTGCTACATGATCCCGTGGCAGCGCTTGAACTTCTTGCCGCTGCCGCACGGGCACGCATCGTTGCGCCCCACCTTCGCGACGACACGACTGGCCGTGGCGACCGAGGTGCCACCGCCGCCACCCTCGCCGGCGTCCGGGTCGCCCGGGCCGCTCGGGCCGCTCGTCTGCACGCGCGTCGGTGCCTGCTCCTGCGCCATCGCATCCTGGGCAGCCTGCGTCGTGAGGCGTGCGTGCAGCACCTGTCGCGTGACCAGCTCACGGATGCGCTCGATCAACTGGCTGTACATGTCGTGCGCTTCGCGCTTGTACGCGATGAGCGGGTCCGACTGGCCGTAGGCGCGCAGGCCGATGCCCTGGCGCATCTCGTCCATCGCCGTGAGGTGCTCGACCCAGAGCGAGTCGATCGTGCGCAGCAGCACGAGGCGCTCGACCAGCCGCTGCGTCGCCTCGCCGACCTCGGTCTCGAGGTTCTGGTACGCCTCGTCGATGAGCTCGATCGCCTGGTCGGCGGCCTCGTCGGCGCTCATGCCCTCGTGCAGCGCGTCCTCCGGCAGCGACGGGACGATCGTCTCGATGGCGGCGCGGAACGTCTCCATGTCGGGCGGCGACTGCTCCAGGTGCATCGCGGAGAGCGCGTTGACCTCTTCCTCCAGCATGGAGAGCACGGTGTCCTTCATGGACTCGCCGTTAAGGACCTTGTCGCGCTCCTTGTAGATGACGTCGCGGTGCGTGTTCATCACGTCGTCGTACTCGACCACGTGCTTGCGGATGTCGAAGTTGTGCGACTCCACGCGCTGCTGCGCCTGCTCGATCGCGCGCGTCACCATCTTCGACTCGATGGGCGTGTCGTCGTCCATGCCCATGCGCGACATCATGCCGGGCAGCCACTCGGGCGCGAATCGCTTCATCAGGTCGTCCTCGAAGGACACGAAGAAGCGCGTCGAGCCGGGGTCGCCCTGGCGGCCGGAACGGCCACGCAACTGGTTGTCGATGCGGCGCGCCTCGTGGCGCTCGGTGCCGATGACGTGCAATCCGCCGATGTCCGCGACGCCCTCGCCGAGCTTGATGTCCGTGCCGCGACCAGCCATGTTCGTCGCGATCGTGACCTGGTTGCGCTGGCCCGCGCGCGCGACGATCTGCGCCTCGCGCGCGTGCTGCTTCGCGTTCAGCACCTCGTGCTCAACGCCGGCGCGGCGCAGCCGCTCCGACAGCATCTCGGACGTCTCGATGGCGACCGTGCCGACGAGGATCGGGCGACCGAGCGCGTGCTTCTCATCGATGTCCGCGACCACCGCGCGCCACTTGCCGTCCTCGGTCTTGTAGATGAGGTCGGACTGGTCCTCGCGCCGGATCGCCACGTGCGTCGGGATCACCACGACGTCGAGCTTGTAGATCTTGTCGAGCTCCTCGGCCTCGGTGATCGCGGTACCGGTCATGCCGGACAGCTTCTCGTAGAGGCGGAAGTAGTTCTGGATCGTGATCGTGGCGTACGTCACGGTCTCCTGCTGGATCTTGACGCGCTCCTTGGCCTCCACGGCCTGGTGCAGACCGTCCGACCAGCGGCGGCCCTCCATCAGTCGGCCGGTGAAGTCGTCGACGATGATGACCTCGCCGTCCTTCACCACGTAGTCGTGGTCGCGCTGGTAGATCACCTGCGCACGGAGCGCGGCCTCCATGTAGCGCGTGAGGCGGAAGTTCTCCGGCGAGTAGATGTTGTCGACGCCGATGCCCCGCTCGAGGGCGTCCACGCCTTCCTCGGTCAGGCGCACGGCGCGCTGCTTGAGGTCGACGATGTAGTCGCGGCCCTCGCGCAATGCCGGTACCAGCGCGGCGAAGCGCGGGTACACGCTGGTGTCGTCCTGCGCCGCGCCGGAGATGATCAGCGGCGTGCGCGCCTCGTCGATGAGGACGCTGTCCGCCTCGTCGACGATCGCGAAGTGGCGGCTGCGCTGCACGCGGCCGTCCATCAGCGTAGCCATGTTGTCGCGCAGGTAGTCGAAGCCGAACTCGTTGTTCGTGCCGTAGGTGACGTCCGCTTCGTAGGCCTCGGCGCGTGTCACGGCGACGAGGTGCTCGTACGTCGCGTTATCGGATACGACGTCGCGCGTGTAGCGGAACGCGCCCTGGTTCTGGATCACGCCGATGGTGATGCCGAGCAGGTCCAGCGCCGGGGCGTACCACTGCGCATCGCGCCGGGCGAGGTAGTCGTTGACGGTGATCGAGTGCAGCCCGCGCTGGTCGAGCGCGTTGAGGTAGATCGCGATCGTCGCGACCAGCGTCTTGCCCTCTCCGGTGCGCATCTCCGCGATGTCGCCGCGGTGCAGCACGATCGCGCCCATCAGTTGCACGTCGTACGCGCGCTCGCCGTTGGTGCGCGCGATCGCCTCGCGGATGACGGCGAACGCCTCCGGCAGCAGGTCATCGAGGCTCTCG
>CANIRU010000139.1 GCA_947470025.1 Chloroflexota bacterium | reverse complement strand
CGACGGCGCGCGCGACGCTGCGCAGGTTGCCTGCGCCGTAGTCGACGATCACCACGTCCGCCATGACGGCTCTCCGCTGGTACGAGGGGGGCTGGGTGGGTTCGGGGTTGAGCATCCAGTGTACCGCCGAGGTTCGACACGCGCCCGAGACGGCAGGCGTGCCGACTGCCGGCGATCCCAGCCGGGCCGCGCGGTATCCTCGACACATGACCAGCGAACCGCCAGCGGAAGTCATCGCCGAGCAGCGCGAACTCGAAGCGGCCCGCGCCCGCGTCGAGGATCTCCGCGCGCAGATCCGCCACCACGACCATCGCTACTACACGCTGTCGCAGCCCGAGATCGGCGACACGCAGTACGACCTGCTCTTCCGCGAGCTGCGCGACCTCGAAGCGCGCTTTCCTGACCTCGTCACACCCGACTCGCCGACGCAGCGTGTCAGCGGCGAGGCGACTGTCGAGTTCACGGGGGTGCAGCACCGCGAGCCGATGCTCTCGCTCAACAACGTCTTCAACGCCGAGGAGCTGACCGCCTGGTACGCGCGCGCCGTGCGTCGCATCGAGCGCGAAAACCTGCGTTTCGTCTGCGAACCGAAGATCGATGGCCTCGCGATCTCGCTCGTGTACGAGAACGGACGCTTCGTGCAGGGCGCGACGCGCGGCGACGGGCTCCGCGGCGAGGACATCACCGCCAACCTCCGCACGCTGCGCTCGATCCCCCTCGTGCTGAACGCGCCGCCCGCGTCGCTCCCGCGCGCGTTCGAGGTACGCGGTGAGGTGTACATGTCGAAGGCGGAGTTCGCGCGCCTCAACGGGGAGCGCCGGATCGCGGGCGAGCAGCTCTACATGAACCCGCGCAACACCGCCGCCGGCTCGCTGCGCCAACTCGATCCGAAGATCACCGCTTCGCGCCGCCTCGACCTGTTCGTCTATCAGCTCGGCTGGGTCGAGGGCGATCGGCCCGTTGACTCACACTCCGCGGCAATGTCGTGGCTCGGCGGCCTCGGCCTGCCGACGAACCCGCTGACACAGACGTTCGCCGGCATCGACGCCGTGGCGCGGTTCTGCGAGGGCTGGGTCGAGCAGCGCGACGCGCTGGAGTACGGCATCGACGGCGTCGTCATCAAGATCGACGACTACAACGCCCAGCGCGAGCTGGGCGTTGTAGGTCGAGAGCCGCGCTGGGCCGTCGCGTGGAAGTTCCCCGCCGAGCAGGCCGTGACGCGCCTCCGCCAGATCGAGGTGTCCGTGGGCCGCACCGGCGTCCTGACGCCGTTCGCCGCACTCGAACCCGTGTTCGTCGGCGGCGCGAATGTGAGTATGGCGACGCTCCACAACCTCGATCACATCCACGAGCTCGACATCCGCGCGGGAGACGACGTCATCGTGCAGCGTGCTGGCGACGTCATCCCGCAGGTTGTCGCCCCCGTCCTGTCGAGGCGCGAAGGACGCGAGGCGGACCTCGTGCCGTTCGCGATGCCCTCGACCTGCCCGGTGTGCGGCGGCGAGGTGCGACGCAACGAGAACGAGGCCGCGTATTACTGCACGAACCGTCGATGTCCCGCGCAACTCTCGCGCGGCGTCGAGCATTTCGCCTCGCGCGGCGCGATGGACATCGAGGGCTTCGGCGAGAAGATGGCGTTCCAGCTCGTCGATACGCTGCGTCCGGACAGCACCCACCACTACATCGAGACGCTCTCTGACATCTACGCGCTCCCGGCGCTGCGCGACGAATTGCTGACCATCCCGCGCATCGGCGAGAAGAAGCTCGATGCCCTCTTCGCGAACATCGAGAGCAGCAAGCAGCAGCCGCTCTCGCGTCTCCTCGTCGCGATCACGATGCGCCACGTCGGCACGGAGACCGCGCGTGCCCTCGCGCGGCACTTCGGCACCATGACTGCGCTGCGCGAAGCCGCGCTTGAGGATCTCCAGGCGGTAAACGACATCGGGCCGATCGTGGCGGAGTCCGTGTACGACTTCATGCGTGACCCGGAGAACGCGGCGCTGATCGATCGCCTCGTGATCGCCGGCGTGCGCATGGACGAGGACACCACCGCGCTCGGCGGCCCGCTCGAGGGGCTGAGCATCGTCGTCACGGGCTCCCTCGACCGATGGTCGCGCAACGAGGTCGAAGAGCTGATCACGCGCCTCGGAGGCAAGGTGAGCGGGGCGGTCAGCAAGAAGACCTCGTTCGTCGTTGCAGGTGAGGGCGGCGGCAGCAAGCGTGAGAAGGCTGAGACGCTGGGCGTGGTGCTCCTCGACGAGGCGGCGTTCCTCGAACGGCTCCGTGCGGACGGATGGGCTGACACGCCCGCGTAGTCTGGACTTCTGGCCCATCGGTCGCGCTACGCTCGGGCGTGTAACGCCCGAGGAGTCCTCCATGGCCACCGAGACCGGCACCGACGCGCAGCGATACCGCCGCTACCTCAACGAGGAAGTGGACGGCCTCTACATCTACCAGCAGCTCGCGGAGATCGAACAGGAACCGCAGCTCAAAGACGTCTATCACCGCCTTGCCGAGACCGAGACGCGTCACCTCCAGTTGTGGCAGAAACAACTCCAGCTCGCGGGAGCGGACGCCTCGACCGGACGCCCGTCGAGGCGCGCGCGCTTCCTGATGTGGGTCGCGCGCAAGGGCGGCGTGGATCTCGTCCTGCCGGTCATCAAAGCATTCGAGAACGATGCGACCGACATGTACGCCGGCGACCTGATCGCTGAGGCGGAGAAGCTGCCCGAGGACGAAGCCGCGCACGCGCGCATCTTCGCCGCACTGTCCCGGCAGCGCAGCGGTGTGCAGGGATCGGTCATCGGCCGCATCGAGAACCGTCACCGCGCGCTCGGCGGTGGGAACGCGCTCCGCGCCGCCGTGCTCGGCGCGAACGACGGGCTCGTATCGAACCTCGCGCTCGTCGCGGGGTTTGCGGGTGCCGCGCCCGGACAGGGCGCGATCATCCTCGCAGGCGTCGCCGGTCTGCTCGCCGGCGCATCCTCGATGGCCCTCGGCGAGTGGATCTCTGTCACGTCGTCGCGCGAGGCCGCCGAAGCGCAGATCGCCCAGGAGCGCGAAGAGCTGCGCCTGGACCCCGCGGCCGAGGAGGAGGAGCTCGCACTCATCTACCAGGCGAAGGGCCTTCCCCGCCCGGAGGCCGAGCGCCTCGCCCATCTGATCATCAGCGACTCGGAGCGCGCGCTCTCCACACTCGCGCGGGAGGAGTTGGGCATCGTCCCGGAAGAGCTCGGCTCGCCCATGGTCGCCGCCCTCGTCTCGTTCGTCCTGTTCTCGATGGGCGCGATCATCCCAGTCATCCCGTTCTTCTTCGGCGGCAGTTTCCTCGCTATCGGCCTGAGCGCCCTCTTCTCCTCCATCGGCCTGTTCGTGGTCGGTGCCGGAATCACCCTCCTGACCGGCCGAAACATGGTGTACGGCGGCGTCCGGCAGCTGGTGCTGGGGCTACTGGCAGCCGTTGGCACCTATGCAATCGGCGCCGCGATCGGTGGGGCCACCGGCATCTAGCCCCGAATCCCACAATCCTCGTGGTACCCCTCCACACCTCGAATCTCCGCTGTGTTGATTAGCCATGTTCGAGGTTTGCGGCGCGGCTGAACCCGCTGCTATTGTCTGGCGGTCGAGTTCTCCGGAGCCCGACGGCAACGCCGCCCTCTCCCCAATAGGGCCCGTGATCAATTGATCAATCCGCTCTCTTCGTTCCTGGGAATGTTCTCCCACGACATCGGCATCGACCTCGGCACCGCGAACACCCTGGTGAGCGTGCGTGGCCGCGGCATCGTCATCGACGAGCCGTCCGTGGTCGCAATCGACCGCGTG
>CANIRU010000138.1 GCA_947470025.1 Chloroflexota bacterium | reverse complement strand
GGGGTGGGCGTGGTCGATGGCGTGGCTGTGGTGGTGAGCGTGGGCGCCCCGGTGCCGACCCGCAGCGCGACCTCCTGTGCCACGAACGTCGCGCCGTCCGAGACGACCAGGCGCACGGCGTACGAGCCGGTCTCCTTCGGCGCGCGCCAGTTCGCGGTGGTCGGCGCAGAGTCCGCGCTCCAGCACGCGGGCGTCCCCTCCATCGCCCCCTGCACCGCCTGCCAGCACGGAGCGAGGTACGGGCCAAACGGCCGCTCGAGTTTCGCCGATCCATCCTGCGCGTACGTGACCACGGCGCCCCAGATGTCCGGCAGCGCGTCGTCCTGCTTCGCCTGGTCGACGACGATGCCGCCGAGGTTGAAACGAGACGCGAGATCCATGCGGAAGCCTGCGGAGAAGCGATTCTCGACCCACACGTTGTGCGCGCCGTCGCCGCCGCTGTAGGCAAATGCGACCGACCGCGACGTGGTGTCCCAGCGCAGGCCCGCGCCCTGCTGCGCGTCGCCGAGGTTCTGCGCGCGCACGGCGATCGTCCCGCCAGCCGCGGCCGGCGTCGCCTCGGCCTTCTTGTCGATCGTGCTCGCCGCGGTCAGCGCGTCACGCAGCGTGATCGGCGTGAACTGCTGCCCGCGCTTCTCCGTCGACCGGCGGTCGATGATCAGCGACACCTTGCCAAGGTCGGTGTTGCCCGACTTGCGCGCCGTGAACAACTGGTCCATCTGGTCGTAGTACGCCGCCGGATCGCTCACCCCTCGGACCCACAGGCCGTCAGCGGCGCTCAGGAGCGCGTTCCAGTCGTACGCGCCGTTCGCGCCCGCGCTGGCGGGGACGCCGACGATGAGGCCGAGCTGGTCCTTCTGCAGCCGCTCCCGCAGCACCTTCGCGAACGCGACGTACGTGTCCTTCTGGGCGCCGGGCACGTTGCGATAGTCGAGGAACACGCCCGCGGCGTTCTGCCCCTTGGCTGCTACCGCCATCGCCTCCGCGTGGGAGGTCATCGCGCCCTGCGACGCGAGGTTCTTCACGAGCCCGGTCGTCTCCGCGCCATCCGAGACGCCGAGGTAGACCTTCGCCTTGCCCGCCGTCGACGCGACCGACTGCAGCGCGCCGTTCGTCGCCTGCAACGCACCGTCGCTGCCCAGCGACGCGCCCATCACCGCGACGATCGAGGTCGCATCGATCGCCTTCGCGTCGAGGCGGTCGCCGGCCTGCACGATCAGCGCAAGCGCCTTCGCCTGCCCGCTGCGCCGCAGCACCGCCACCGTGCCGGGAGGGCTCGTCACATCGCCGGAAACGGACGCGCCGTCCTGCGCCAGCTTCACGTTCGCGACACGCGTCCAGCGCGAGCCGTCGTATGCGTAGAAGCCGAGGTTGTTGCCGTCCGTCGTCTTCTCGGTCAGCGCGACCTCGATCGACCACGGCCCCTTCGCGTTCGCGGGCACCTTCACGTCGTAGATCTTGCTGAGGGCGGTGAAGCCGTTCGGGAGCGCGGGGATGGAGTCCCGCGCGCTGGCGGTGATGCCCTCGGTGCCCGTGCTCGCCGGCGACGAGCTGCCACCGATGATCCGCACCGGGGATCCCGGCACGACCAGCGCCACCACGACGATCGCGAGCACGGCGAGGAGCGCCACGATCCGCAACAGCCCGCGGTCGCTCGCGTAACCGCCGCCACGACCGCCGCGGCCGGAGCCGCGCCCACCACCTCGGCCGCCGCGTTCGCGGCCGAAGTCATCCACGTCCTCGTCGTCCCAGTTCCACTGCTCGTGCGCGCCGGTGTACGGCACATCGTCGTCGGAGTCGAAGATCGGGGCCTCGCGCTCCGGGCGCTCTGGGCTGTCGGGGCGCGGCCGTCGCGCCTGCGGCTCGTCGACCTCATCGCGCCGGCGTCGAGGGCGGACGAGGGGCTCGGGGTCGTCAAACGACACCGGCTCGAACAGCGGCGGGTCGGGACGATAAGGATTCGGGGGTCGTCGGTCGTCCATGGTGTCTCCAGTTACCTCGTGCCCGCGATCGGGCGAGGAGTGACGGTGACGGCGAGCTGTTGTCCGCCACGGAAGACGGTCAGCCGCACATCGCGCCCGGCGGGGGAGACGCCGAGCAAGTTCACAAAGGGGGCGAGCGATTCGATCGGCTGTCCGTTGACGGCAGCGATCACATCGCCGACGCGGATGCCGACCGCCTCCGCGGGGCTGCCCCGGTCGACGGCGACGATCGTGACGCCGTCCGCATAGGGCGAGCTGGCGGGGAGCTTCGTGCGGTCCACCGGCGTGTGCTGGGTGCCGAGCCGCTCGATGCCCAGGCGCGGGCGCGGGTTCGCGCCGTTCTGCACGACGGCGTCGAGGACGGAGCGCAGCGACTTCATCGAGTGCGCGAGACCGACGCCCTCGACGGTGTCGCCGCTGGGCGTGGAGCGCACCACCGTGGTGACGAGGCCGACGACCTCGCCACGCTCGTTCAAGAGCGCGCCGCCAGAGTCGCCGTGGTTCACGGCAGCATCGGTCTGGAGCATGTCCTGCAGCACTACACCGGGACGGGGGAAGTCGAGGTGCACGGCGGACACCACGCCGGCTTTCACCTGGTTCTCGAACGTCACAAGCCCACTGGACACCACCGTCAGCGGGTCGCCAGGCCGAAGCGCGTCCGAGTCGCCGAGGGCCAGCGCACGGAGACCGCCGCCCTGCACCCGGAGCACGGCCATGTCGTTGAACGGGGAGTCGTCCGCAACAAACGCGGCGGGACGGCGCTCGCCGGTGCTGAGGACGACGGTCAAGCGCGCCGCACCGGCGACGACGTGGTAGTTGGTCAGCACCAGCCCCGCCTCGTGGAAGATCACGCCCGACCCGAGGTTCTCGGACTCGATGCGCTGCCCCTCCGCGTCCGTCCTCGTTGGGAGGTCGGCGACGATCGTGACGATGCCCTCAAGGGCGCGAGCGACCGAGGCGGCGCGGCTCGGGGCAGGGGCGAGCGTCGCCTCCACCCTCGCGGGCGTCCCGCGCGGCGCGAAGCGGAGGGTGACGAGCGCGCCCGCGACCCCGCCGATCAGGGCGACGACCAGCACGGCAGAGAGCAGCGCGGTCAGTCGTCGTGAGGTGACGGGAATGCGAACGCCTCCAACCCGAGGTCTGCACCTCGGACTGCCCCGCACCGGTAGTCTACCACCGCATTACTGTTGAAATGCGTAGACATTCGCTCATCTGTATTACGTCACCTCCTGCGGATTTGAAACGGATCTGCCATCGAACGCTCGTGCTATTCACTTGAAGGCGTCGGGCTATCTGGCTATCATGAGTGAACAATTCGATCTGCCAGCGGACCTGACCACGGCCGGTCCGCTTCTTGCGATCGGAACAGTGGCACGAGCGAAGATCTGACCGCGCACTCACGCAGACGGCGCGGGATCCTCGGCGGAATGGATTCAACACGATGGCAGAAGAGCCTGTGCTCCTTACCCGCGCTGGGTTGCAGCGCCTGGAGGCGGAGCTTCACGAGCTGAAGACGGTGCGCCGCGCCGAGGTGGCTGCGGAGATCCGCGAGGCGCAGGAACTCGGCCCGGACCAGCTGGACGCCCAGTACGAAGACGCGAAGAACCAGCAGGCGTTCCTCGAAGGTCGCATCGGCGAGATCGAGCGTCAGCTCGAGAACGTCTCGATCATCGACGAGAGCGCGGCGGCGAAGTCCAAGCAGATCCAGGTCGGGTCGACCGTGACGGTGAAGAACGCCGCCGGCAAAAGCCACAAGTACCAGGTCGTCGGCCCGGCTGAGGCCGACCCGACGCAGGGTCGCATCAGCCACAAGTCGCCCGTCGGCCGTGCGCTCCTCGGCAAGAAGAAGGGCGATACGGTCACCATCAAGGCCCCCGCGGGCGAGGTGGAGCTGACCGTCACGACCATCGCCTAGGCGGCGACGGCTCGTGGAAGTCCGCGGGCCGGCCACGAGATGCTCGAGGTGACGAGCGGGGCGGCCCATCCCCCTGCCCCCTTCCCGACTTC
>CANIRU010000137.1 GCA_947470025.1 Chloroflexota bacterium | reverse complement strand
GCAGCCGCGACACGGTGTGCCGCTCCTGGTACTCCGACATGTCGATGCGGATCAGCGCATCGGGGTCGTCGAACAGGTACTCCGCCAGCGACCGCGCGAGGTACGTCTTACCCACGCCGGTCGGCCCGACGAAGATGAACGACCCGATGGGGCGTCGAGGATCCTTCAGCCCGCTGCGCGCGCGGCGGATCGCGTCGGACAGCGCCTCGATGGCGCGATCCTGGCCAATCACCTGCTCGTGCAGGACCTCTTCCATGTGCAGCAGCTTCTCCGACTCGCCCTCGAGCATCTTGTCGACGGGGATGCCGGTCATCTGCGCGATCAGCGAGGCGATGTCGCGCTCCGTCACGTCCTCGGACAGCCCGTGCTCGCGCTGCCAGTCGAGGCGGCGCGCGGCGAGCTCCTCCTGGATCTGCAGCACCTCCACCTTGATGCGGGCGGCGGCCTCGTAGTCCTGGCGCTCCGCCGCGGCGTCGAGCCGCATCGAGGCGGCATCGAGCCGCTGCTTCAGGTCGCGCAGCTCCGGTGACATCGACTCCGCCTCGATCACGTGTCGTGACGCGGACTCGTCGATGAGGTCGATCGCCTTGTCCGGTAGGTTGCGCTCGGGCAGGTAGCGGACGCTCAGGTTCACCGCAGCGTCCAGCGCCGCGTCTGTGATCTTCACGCCGTGGTGCTGTTCGTACTTCGGACGGATGCCGCGCAGGATCAGGATCGCGTCCGCCTCGGACGGCTCGTCCACGTACACGGGCGAGAAGCGTCGCTCCAGCGCGGGGTCCGTCTCGACGTACTTGCGGTACTCATCGAGCGTCGTCGCGCCGATCACGTGCAGCTCACCGCGCGCGAGCGCGGGCTTCATCATGTTGCTCGCGTCGATCGCGCCCTCGGAGCCACCGGCCCCGATGACCTGGTGCAGCTCGTCGATGAACAGGATGATCTCGCCCGCCGACTGCTTCACCTCCGCCATGATCGCCTGCAGGCGCTCCTCGAACTCCCCGCGGAACTTCGAGCCGGCGAGCGGCGCGCCCATGTCGAGGGCGAGCACGCGCCGATCCTTCAGCCGCTCCGGGACGTCGCCCGCAACGATGCGCTCCGCGAGCCCTTCGACGATCGCGGTCTTGCCGACGCCGGCCTCGCCGATGAGCACGGGGTTGTTCTTCGTGCGCCGGTTCAGCACCTGCATCACGCGCGCCACCTCGACATCGCGGCCGATGACCGGGTCGAGCTGGCCTGCGCGGGCGATCTCCGTCAGGCCGCGCGCGTACTTCGCGAGCGACTGGTACCGCTGGTCCGCCGTCGGGCTGTCGACGCGCGCGGATCCTCGGATCTGCTGGAGCGCGCGGTACAGCCGCTCCTTCGTGATCTGGAACTCGCGCATGATCGCGGCGGCCTCGCCGTCGGTGGCGTCCGAGATCGCGACGAGCAGGTGCTCGACGCCCACGAACTCGTCCTTCAGTCGCGCCGCATCGGCGTTCGCGCTCTCGAGCATCTGCACGATGCGCGGCGTCGTGTAGATCTGCACCACGTCGTGCGAGAGCTTCGGCGATCGGTCGAGGCGCTCCTTGATCGCGCGCCCCAGCGCGTCGGCATCAATGCCCATGCGCGTCAGCACCTCGCGCGCCAGCCCGTCCTTGCGCGCGACGAGCGCGTAGAAGACGTGCTCAACGTCCCACTGCGAGTGGCGCGCCTCGCGCACCAGCTCCTGCGAGGCCTGCAGCACTTCCTGTGCCTACTCTGTGAAGCGATCCTGTCGCATCATCGTTCGTACCCTCCTTCACGCTCCTCAGTCGCCTGGGGCCGCCGGCCCTCACGCGCTGATCGCGCTGCGTCCAGTTCCTGTCGCGTCTCTGCCAGCTCCTGCTGCAGCGCCTCGATCTGACGAGAGAGCCGCAGGATCACCTCGACGCCGGCGAGGTTGATCCCCAGGTCGTTGACCAGACGCACCACCTGTCGCAGCCGCTCGACGTCGGCGTGCGAGAAGAGTCGCGTGTTGCCCGAGGATCGCGCGGGATTCAGCAGCCCGACGCGCTCATAGGACCGGATCGTTTGCTGGTGGATGCCGACCATCCTCGACACCACCGAGATCTGGAACACTGGCTCGTGCTGGGGGTTGCCTACGCCCCCGTATTCGTTCGTCATGCACCACCGCCGGCCGCGTTCGCCTCCGTCGAGGCACCCGCACCGTCGTTCGACGCATTGCCGTCAGAGGCACCGTCCGCATCGAGCGCGCGCAGCTGCTCGAACAGCGCGCGTTGCGCATCGGTCAGGCGCCCGGGGAGCACGAGGCGCACGGTGGCGAACAAGTCGCCGAACCCGCCCGAGGTGATCGGCATGCCCTGTCCGGCGAGCCGGAAGACCTTGCCGCCCTGCGTGTTCGCGGGGATGCGCAGCGCGAGGGTCTTGCCCTTCAACGTCGGCACGCTGGCCTCGCCGCCCAGCGCCGCGTCTGCGACCGGTACGTGCATATCGACGTACAGGTCATCGCCGCGCCGCTGGAACCGCTCGTCGCTGCCGACGGTGACGAGGAGATAGAGGTCGCCCGCCGCGCCGCCATTGGCACCCGGGCCACCTCGACCGCTCACGCGGATGCGCGCGCCGTCGTGGACACCGGCGGGGATCGTCACCTGGATGCGACGCAGCGGAGCGGCCGTGCCGCTGCCGCGGCAGGCGTGGCACGTGGCCCCGGCGATCTGGCCGGTGCCGCCGCAGACCATGCAGCGCTCCTCGCCCTCGCGGATCTCGATGGTGCGCGTCGCGCCCGAGTAGGCCTCGGCCAGCGTCACGCGCACGGGCTGCTCGACGTCCTGTCCGCGCGTGCGGCCTCGACCGCGCAGGATCGAGTCGAAGAACCCGCCGCCCGCCGCGCCCGCGCCGCCGCGTCCGCCGAACAGATCGCCGAGGTCAGCGCCCTCGCCCCCGAAGGAGAACGAGGCGCCGCCCGGCCCTCCCGGCCCGCCGGGCGCACCGCCGAAGCCCTGCGCTCCGAAGCCGCCGCGCCCGTAGGCGTTGGCCTGCTGGCGGCGCTGGTGCTCCTCGATCTGGTCGGCATGCTCCCACTGGTCGCCGTATTTGTCGTACTTCTTGCGCTTCTCGGCGTCGGAGAGCACCTCGTTCGCGGCGTTCACTTCCTTGAAGCGACGCTCCGCGTCCGGGTTCCCCGGGTTCACGTCCGGGTGGTACTGCCGCGCGAGGCGACGATAGGCCGACCGGATCTCCTTCTCGGAGGCAGTCTTCTTCACACCCAGCACGTCGTAATAGTTGGTAGCCACGAGGAAAGTGTACCGGAGTGGCGTCTATTTGTGAAGAGTATCTGCGTCTTGACGACTCATATCTATTGACGGACAGAATTCAGTTTTCTATCATCACTCCTGTCGAGGCGACCGCGCACCTCGAACGCCGGTCGCGCCGCGTCGAGCGGGACGAGGCACCCCCGGCCACAGACCCGGACACACTCCCACCAGCAGAAAGGAACCATCGATGCCTGACATCATTCGTCGCGACCCGTTCAGCCTGCACTCCCAGCTCCGGCACTCGCCGTTCCGGGAGACGATGGAGCGCTTCTTCGACGACCCGTTCTTCCGCAACCCGATGGGGTTCCTCGCGGAGGAAGGCACGCTCGCCCTCGACGTCGCGGAGACGCAGGGCGAGGACGGTAAGAAGGCGATCGTCGTCCGCGCCGACCTCCCCGGCTTCGCCAAGGACGAGGTGGACGTGCAGATGCACGAGGGCGTGCTCTCCATCAACGCCCGCCACGCCGACGACCACGAGGAGCAGGGCGACCGCTACTACCGCCGCGAGCGGTCGTGGGGCTCGCTCACCCGTCGCGTCGCCCTCCCCGGCGTCGTGAAGGACGCCCCGGTCGAGGCGGCGCTCAAGGACGGCGTGCTCACCCTGCGCATCCCGCTCCCCGAGCAGGCCGGCCCGAAGCAGATCGAGATCAAGTCGGAGTAGCCGCTCGGCTCCCCCTTCCCTCCGTCTCCCCCTTCTGTTCTGCCCCCTCCCTCCTTGCG
>CANIRU010000136.1 GCA_947470025.1 Chloroflexota bacterium | reverse complement strand
GAACATGCGCCGCACCTGGCGATTGCGGCCCTCGTGGATCACGATCCGCAGCTGGGTCGGTGGTGGCGTGCCGGGGAGCGTATCGACGATCGCTGGGGCGGTGATGCCGTCATCGAGCATCACGCCCTGGCGCAGTCGGTAGAGAGCGTCCTCGGCGATGATGCCGTCGACCGTCGCCTCGTACGTCTTGCTGACCTCATAGCGCGGGTGTGTGAGGCGATGGGCCAGCTCGCCCTCGGTGGTGAGGATCAGCAGCCCGCCCGTGTCGCGATCGAGGCGGCCGACGTAGCGCAGGTGGGGCGGGGGGTCGTGGAGGATGTCGAACACGGTCTGCCGTCCGCGGTCATCGACGGCCGTGACGACGATGCCGGTCGGCTTGTTCAGCACCAGCGTCACATCGTCCGGTTCGAGGCGGATCTGCTGGCCGTCGACCTCGATGCGCTGGGTGTTCGGGTCGGCGCGGGTGCCGAGGACGGCGACGGTGCCGTCCACGGTGACGCGGCCCGCCGCGATCACGAGCTCCGCGCTCCGCCGGCTACCGAAGCCGGACCGTGCGAGGAGTTTCTGGAGACGTTCTGCTGGCAAGGGTGTGCTCGCGCTATGCGCGGCGGCGGATCCGCTCGACGACGGTGATCTCGGTCACGACGGTGCGGACGATCGCCTCCGGCCCGCTGCGAGCAGCGGCTGTGGCGCCGAGGTGCTCGGTCGCGCTCATCACGATCTCGCGAAGCGCACGCTCTGCCGCCAGCGTGGACACCAGCGCCGCCGCGGATCCGGCGAGGACCGGCAGCGCCCGCCGTACCACGGCGGCGCGGATCTGCTCGACCCGTGTCGCGGGCAGCGACGACGGGCCAACGCGGACGGGATGCAGAACGGTCATGTGTGTGACTCCAGTGTCCCGCCCCGTGGCGGAACCACGTGGCCGGGGGTCGCGCAAGCGTACAGGAATCGCGTGTCCCCGTGCTACGTGACGCGAACGTGATGCCGCGCTATTCCCCGCGCGCGCGACGCGCCTCGACGTCCGCCGTGAGGTCGAGGGGCGGCGCGTCGTTGCCTGCCGCGTCGAGGATGCGGCCACCCGCGGCGCGCATCCGGCCGTCCGCGAACGCCTGCAGCGCGGACACCAGCAGCGGCGCCTCGTACCCCATCTGCGCCTCGCGGATCCGGGCGAACAGCGGGCTCGCCTCGAGCGCCGGGTCGTCCAGAGCATGCGGGTCGCCCAAGTCGTGCCAGAGCGCATCGTATTCGCCACCCCGGATGGGATAGCGCACGAACGCGGCGACCGGGCCAGCGTCGACCTCGGGGATCGCGAGGTGAATCATCGCGCCGCTTTCGTCGGCCCGCGTGCGGATCAGGTGGCGGATCACCTCACGCCAGGTACCGGCGGGACCGGCAGGCAGCGCCGGATGCAGGTTGAGGAGCGGGTGCGTCGAAACGAACGGCGGCGTGAAGATCAGCATGTAGCCGGCGAGCACCCCCACCGATGCGCCGTGCGGATCGACGAGGCGTGCGACCTCGCGATCGTAGTCCTCGCGCCACTCTGGCAGCGGCGTCTCCGGCCTCGACCGCTCGCCGCCATGGTCGCGGCGGAAGCGCACGGACGATAGCGTGACCAGCGGCGCCCCCGTGTCATGCACGAGGTCGAAGAAACTGTCGGTGGCGAGGTCATCGCCCTGCTCGCGGTTGCAGAAGACGTGCGCAAACCGCGCGTCGAGCGTGCCGGTGTCGATCGCGTTCTTCACGGCAAGGAACATGCCGCGTGATCCAGCGCCGCGGGCCGTGGTGTACCAGCCGACAGCCAATGTCATCGAAGACTCGGTGTCATCTAGGAACCCGGCCGCGAGGCGTCCGCACGCAAGGTCTCGATGCGCTGCTCGACGGCACCGAGGAGCGCCTGGCACCGCGCGGCGAGGCGCATGCCTTCCTCGTACAGCGCGACGGAGCCCTCGAGCGTCAGCCCACCGGCCTCGAGCTGCTGCGAGACGGTCTCGAGGCGCGCGTACAGCACCTCGAACCCTGCGTTGTCGAGGTCGGCCTCGAGGTCGAGGGCGGCCTGGAGCTGCGCCGCGCTCTGAGGAACGGTGTCAGTCTTGGGTCGGTCAGCCATGATCACGACTCTACACGCGCGTCATGGCTACCGTCGCTCCAGCGCACGGTGATCGCCTCGCCCCGCGCGACCTCGGCCGCTCGAGGCACCGGCGCACCGCTGGAGTCGGAGACGAGGGCGTAGCCACGATCGAGGGTGGCCAGCGGCGAAAGCGCCTGCAGCCGATGCACCGAGCCCGCAATGCGTTCGCGTGCCTCGGACGTCGCGCGGAGCAACTCGTGGCGCATCCCATCGGTATGCAGCGCCACGCGGCGGTGCAGCGGCGCAGTCTCGGGCAGTCGGCGCGCCATCGTCTGCGCCGTCCGCTGCACGGACTCGCGCGCCGCCGCGATGACACGCGTGACGCGCATGTCCTGTCGCGCGCGCAGCCCCTCCACGCGGTGGGACACGTCGAGGCGGTCGGGTGCGACCATCTCGGCGGCGGCGGAGGGCGTAGGCGCACGCACGTCCGCGACGAGGTCGGCGAGCGTGACGTCGTTCTCGTGCCCGACGGCGGAGACGACCGGGATCGGGCAGCCGAAGATCGCGCGGACGACCGGCTCCTCGTTGAACGCCGAGAGGTCGTCGTTCGCGCCGCCGCCACGTCCTACGATCAGCACGTCCGGCCACCGGTCCGCCGAGGCACGCACGGACGCGATCTCGCGCACGGCCTCCGCGACGGACACCGCCGCCTCCTCGCCCTGCACGATCGCCGGCCGGAAGACGATCGTGGCGAGTGGCCAGCGGCGTTCGAGCACCGTCTGGATGTCGTGGATCGCCGCACCTCGTGCGCTCGTCACCACGCCGATGCGTCGAGGGAAACGCGGCAGCACACGCTTGCGATCGGGAGCGAACAGGCCTTCGGCCTCGAAGCGTCCTTTGCGCCGCTCGAACTCGGCCTGCGCCGCGCCCACGCCGGCCGGCTGCACGAAGTCGATCGTCAGCTGGAGCTCGCCGCGCTCCTGGTACACCCCGACCGCACCGTGCGCGATCAGCGACGTGCCGTTCTTCACGAGTTCGCGCTGATTGAGGTTGGCGCTGCGGAAGAACACGCAGCGCAGCTGCCCGCCCTGGTCCTTCAACGTGAAGTAGAGGTGCCCCGAGGACGCCGCGGTGAGGTTCGTGACCTCTCCGCCGACCCAGATATCCGAAAGGACGCGATCCTGCGTGATGAGCTCACGCAGGTAGCGGACGACCTGCCAGACGGGGCGTACCTCGGTGGCCATCCGCGTGACTCCGCTCGGCCGACTCGCCCTGATTCGTCGTCTGGCTTCCGCCCACGACATCGCCCAGGGGCCCTTGGTGTCAACGATTCCGCTGGGGTATGGGGGGCGCAGCCCCCCATGTTCAATTCAGAACCCCTCCCGCGTCGGGAGGGGCAGGGGTGGCCGCCCCGCGTGGCACCCTCCGACGGTGCTCGCGGGGAACGGCGCCTAGGCGGTCTTCGTGCGCTCGAGGTAGCGACCGTCCGAGGTCGAGACCTTGATCGTGTCGCCGGGGTTCATGAACAGCGGCACGTTGACCACCAGGCCGGTCTCCATCGTCGCCGGCTTGGTCGCGCCGGTGGCGGTGTCGCCTTTCACGCCGGGGTCGGAGGAGGCGATCGTCAGCTCGACCGCTGCCGGCAGCTCAACGCCGAGTGCCTCGTCGCCGAACAGCAGCACCTGCACCTCGTCGCTCTCCCGCATGTACGGGAGGGCGTCCTCGATGATCCGCGTCGGCACCATGATCTGCTCGAACGTCTCGGTGTTCATCATCGTGTGGTTGTTGTCGTCGCCATACAGGTACTGCATGCGGCGGCGCTCGACGCGCGCGACCGGCAGCTTCTCACCCGCGTTGAACGAACGCTCCGTGATGTGACCGGCGCGCAGGTCGCGCAGCTTCACGTGGTAGACGGCGGACTTCTTCGTCTTGACGTGCTGGACTTCCTCGATGCGGTACAGACCGCCATCGATCTCGACCGAGGCG
>CANIRU010000135.1 GCA_947470025.1 Chloroflexota bacterium | reverse complement strand
GAGCGCGGCGATGGCGCTCGCGGAGCTGCGGGCGCTGCCCGCGACGCTCGAGGCGCGTCGACAGCTGGCGTGGGAGCTGACGTTCAACCTGCGCGGGATGCGCGCGGTGGTCGGGATGCCGCACGGGCGCTGGGTGCATCATGCGTACGACCGCTACGTGGTGCGCCTGCGCTCGCTGCTCTGGAAGCGCAGCCTCGAGGAGACCGTGGCGGCGATCCGCGCCGAGGGCGTGCCGTGCGAGGTTGCCTCGGGGCCGTCGCTGCACCTCGACGGGGCGGTGCAACGCGAGTTGGGTGACGACGAGCGGATCGCCGAGGCACACCTCGCGGCGGCGGGGCGGCTGCCGTCTGAGTTGATCGCGATCCCGCTGCACGCCAACCTGACATCGAAGGACATGGACGAGGTCGCGCAGGTGCTGCGCAAAGTCGAACGGTGGAGCCTGTGACCGAGCCCAAGGCCGTGGTGGTAGCGGTGGACTTCACGACCGACGAGGTGCGCCTCGCGATGTCGTTCTTCGACGGCGAGCCGATGGTGCGCGAGACGTACCCGCTGGCGCCGTCGCCCGCGCTGGCGGACGAGAACGCGTGGTCGTGGGAGATCGGCGGGCGCATCGCCACGCTGTTCGCGCGCGAGGGGGAGAAGCGCTCCGCCCTCGGCATCGCGGTCGCGTGCCCCGGCGACGTGGACGAGGCCACCGGCAAGATGACGCGCTGCCCCGGTCGCCCGGAGTGGGATGGCCTCGCCGTGGTGGACGCGCTGCGGCGGCACATCGACGCGCCGATCGTCGCGCTGAACCGCACGCACGCCGCGCTGCGCGGGGAGTCCGAGCACGGCGCCGCCGAGGACGCCCCCGACGCGATCTACATCTCGCTGCGCGGCACGCCGGCCGCCGCGGTGAAGACCTCCGGCCGCATCGTGAAGGGCGCACGAGGCGGCGCGGGCACGCTGCCGGACTTCCCCGAGCTCGACCCGGACGCGCCGCTGGACGACGAGACGATCGAGGAGGTCGTGGGCCTGTTATCGGACCTGACGGCGTTCCTCGACCCGGCGGTGATCATCCTCGACGGGGCGGAGGCGCACCTCCGAGCGCTGGGGACGGCGCTGCAGCACGCGATCGATGTCGTCGCGCCGGGGCCGATGGTGGTGCCGGGCGCGCTGGGCGAGAACGCCGCGCTGGTGGGCGCGCTGGGCGCCGCCTCGATCGTGGCATACGAAGGGGAGCGTTCCGCATGACCAGCCCGGAGACTCGACGCGACCGCGCGCAGCCGGTGCACATCCAGTTCCGTCGCGAGGATGTCGGCACGCTGCTCGGCACGATCGGCTGGGTGCTCGGCGCGCTCCAGATCATGCGCGACCGCGGCCACGCCGAGCACGACGAGGAGTTCCACGAGGTCTACGAGAAGCTCCAGCCGAAGCTCGACCGGATGCTGGAGCAGGTGAACCTCGCGCGGCGCGAGTCCATGACCAAGCCGGAGTTCGAGGCGCAGATCGAGACCGCCTACACCGAGATCCGCGAGGCCTTCGAGGCCTGGATCCAGCTCACCGCCACCGACACGCTCTCCATGGCCGTCGCGACCCGCCTCGAAGGCATCGCGAAGGAGGCGGAGGATGCGCGAGGCGAGCGCGAGTAGGGGAATAGATCTGAGGCTATCGAGCTATCCTCAATGACCTTCATCTGGACTGTTATCTCGGCACACGGCGTGGTTCAGGTTAGCGACCGTCTCGTTTCGCGAGGTGGCGTTCCGATTGATCCAGCCGCGAACAAAACCGTCCTCGCGTACGGCCGTGATGGCCTGATCACGATTTCGTGCACTGGTCTGGCGGCTTTGGAGGGGCTGCCCACCGACGTGTGGGTAGCTCATCAAATCGCAGGACTGCCAACTGGTCGTGACGGACGCTCTGAGATCTCACTCTTTCGCATGCAACGACTACCGCAATACCTCGACGTGGGTCAAAGCGTTAATGCATTGCGAGTTGGCCTAGACCGTGCACTTCGCGGCCCTCTGTCGCAGTACAGCCAAACGTTCTCTATTGCTGGTTGGCAATGGAGCAGACGAACTGGACGAGCACGACGAATTGGGTGGGCAGTCGACAAGCGGCCGTACGCAGCTACCAAAGCTACTTCATTCATTGAACGACGAGCGACAAGCGGAACATTTCTGCTCACGGCTGCGCCAATGCCGCCACCGTTCTCGAACGACGAGATAACAACGCTTCAGGATGCGCTCCGGCCAGCCTTATCGGATCTTCAGCAATGCGCCGATATTCTCGCCACGTCGATCCGAGTCGGAGCAACCCGATGGCCGACGATTGGTTCGAATTGCATGGCGATCACACTACCGCCGCCTATGGGGACAGCGACTGCGCACTGCCGGTACATCCCTGCTTCTTGGGCCGATGACGACTGGGTTACCTTCTACACGCCTGCCGTGATCTCCGGCGACCAGTTGATTGCGTACTCCTCCCGCGTGTCTCTGATCGCCTCGGCTGCTCGGGCGCAGAAGGAGGCCGGCCAGTTCATCACGCTCGGGGAAGCGATCACCCTCGGCTTCTAGGTCTTCCTTACTCGTGCCCACCAACCTCATGATCCTCGTGAGCCGTTGGCTCGATCTGGAACGTCGTGTGGACGACGTGGAAGTCCTGTGCGAGGCAGGCCTGTAGCAGGTCGAGGATGTCGCCGCCGTGCGCGTGGACAGAGTGGTCGTCCACCACGACGTGCGCGGAGAGCATGGGCGCGCCGCTGGTGATGGTCCACGCGTGCAGGTCGTGGACATCGACGACGCCCGGGACGCCGAGGATGTGCGCGCGCACCTCGTCCAGGTCGAGGCCCTCGGGCGTGGCTTCCATGAGGACGTGGACGCCCTGCCGCAGCAGCGACCACGTGCGCGGGACGATGAGCGCACCGATGGCGAGCGCGGCGATCGAGTCGGCGCGCTGGAAGCCGGTCGTCGCGATCACGACGCCGCTGACGACGACGGCGACCGAGGTGAGCAGGTCGGCCATCGCCTCCAGGAACGCGCCGTGCATGTTGAGGCTGTCGTGCGAGGCGCCACGCAGCAGCCACACGCTGACGCCACTCCCCGCGCACGCGACGAGGCCGAGGATGATCGCCGGCGTGGCGTCCCCGGCTTGGGGGGAGAACAGCCGCTGGACCGCCTCGAACGCGATGTAGCCGCCGACGCCGAACAGGACCAGCGCGTTGACGACGGCGGCGAGGATCTCGAACCGCTGGAAGCCGAAGGTGCGGCGGAGCGTCGGCGGACGCTGCGCCATCGTCACCGCGAACAGCGCGAGGGCGATCCCGCCGATGTCCGCGAGCAGGTGCCCCGCGTCCGCCAGCAGCGCGAGCGACCCCGACCACAGCGCCCCGGCGACCTCGGCGGTGAGCACGACGACGCCGATCCCGAGGACGACCGCGAGCCGCCATCGATGGCTGCTCGCGGCGGTCGCGCCGTGGTCGTGGGAGTGTGCGTGCGCGCTCATCTGCCCATCGTACCGGGCGCGATCGTGGTTACTGAGACTGGATCGCGGCGGGGGAGCCGGGCGTGTCCTCGACCGGACGAGGAAGCCTCGACGTGGCGGCGGGGGGCACCGGCCCACCAATCGCACGCACCGCCGATCGAGGCTACTATGCCGCGATTCACCGGGGGAGTAAGCGAAGGGGTTGTGGTGGATCGCCGAATGAATGGAGTGAGCCGATGACTCGCCGGATGAAGATCGTCGTTGGGCTGGTGCTGTTCGCCGTCATGTACGCCGCGGGCATCGTCGCGTTCGAGCGCGAGCAGATGGCTCGGACGCTGGTGCTGAATGTCGGTGACGCAAAGCAGGCGGATCGCGTCGACTTCGAAGCGCACGTGCTCTCGATGGACGCGAACAAGGGTGAGACGACCGTCCGACTGGACTTCAAGCCGGCGGGGAACCTGGTCGGTGCGGACAAGGTGACACTGACGAAGGATCTGAAGGTCTACGCGAACTCTGCCACGGGCGGACAGGAGCGGACCTTCCCCAAGGGCAAGCCGATGAACGCGTTCGACGTGGTGCTTGACCTGGACGGCAGTCTTTCCGACTTCCCGATCGACAAGTACGTCGGTGCGCTCGAAGTGTCCGTGAAGACCGGCGCTGACGAGGCGATCCCCGTCATGGGGACGTTCACCGGGGCGTTGCACGGCCT
>CANIRU010000134.1 GCA_947470025.1 Chloroflexota bacterium | reverse complement strand
GCGTGCGCGAGTTCACCATGAAGGACGCCTACTCCTTCGACGCCGACGACGCGGGCCTCGACGTCTCGTACAACGCGATGTTCGAGGCGTACCGGCGCATCTTCGCGCGCTGCGGCGTGCCGACGGTGCCGGTGCAGGCGGACTCCGGCGCGATCGGCGGCAAGGGGTCGCAGGAGTTCATCTTCCTCACCAACATCGGCGAGGACACGATCATCCTGTGCGACACCTGCACGTACGCCGCGAACCAGGAGAAGGCTGAGTTCGTGCGTCCCACCGCCATCCCTGGCGCGCCCGCGCCCATCGAGGAAGTCGCGACGCCCGGGGTCACCTCGATCGAGGCGCTCACGGAGTTCCTGGGCATCGAGGCACGCCAGACGGCGAAGGCGGTCTTCTTCATGGCAAAGCAGAACGCCACGGGCGAATCGTTCCCCGTCTTCGCCGTCGTGCGCGGCGACCTCGATGTGAACGAGGTGAAGCTGGCGAACGCGCTGGGCGGCGTCGAGCTGCGGCCGATGGTCGACAGTGAGGTCGCGGCGTACGGCATCGTCGCCGGGTACGCCTCGCCGGTCGGGCTGCGCGATGACGTGCGGGTCGTCGCGGACCTGTCGCTGAACGACGCGCCGAACCTCGTCGCGGGGGCGAACAAGCCCGGCTTCCACGTGCGCAACGTGAACCTCGGACGCGACTGGACGCCGGCCGTCACGGGCGACATCGCCAGCGCGCAGGCGGGGCACGGCTGCGCCCGCTGCGCCGCCGAGGGCCGCGACGGCCACCTGCGCGCCGAGCGCGGCATCGAGATGGGGCACGTGTTCCGCCTCGACTACACCTACACGAACAAGATGAACGTCGCCGTGCAGGACGCGAACGGCGGCCAGCTCACGCCGACCATGGGCTGCTACGGCATCGGCGTCGGGCGCATCCTGTCTGCCGCCGTCGAGGCGCACTTCGACGACGCGGGCATCCAGTGGCCGGCCGAGATCGCCCCGTACGACGTCCACCTCGTGGGCATCGGGCTCGACCGCGACGCCGAGGCGGCCGCGGACGCCGAGGCGCTTTACGCGGAGCTGACGGCCGCGGGCCTCGACGTGCTGTTCGATGACCGCGACGAGCGACCGGGGGTGAAGTTCAACGACGCCGACCTCCTCGGCATGCCGGTGCGCCTGACGGTGTCGAGCCGCAACACGAAGGCCGGCGTCGTGGAGACGAAGGCGCGCGCGGCGACCGAGGCGGAGAGCGTGGCGCGGGCTGATGTGCTGTCGCGCGTGCAGGCGCTGCGCGCGGAGGCGATCGCCTCCTGCTCCGTCGAGGCTATTGAACGGATCGCACGCGCCGGTTCCGCCCCGGCGTAACCGCGTGGGGCGCGGGCTGGTCGGTGATCTCGACCAGCGTCTTCAGCGCCTGTGCGCGCACCTCGATCGGCTGCTCGAGCGGGCGGCCGGCGGCGTCGAGGAAGAGGCGCACAGCCGGCGGCTCGGCGCCCTCGGCTTGCACCGCGCTCACGATGCCGGTCATGCCGAGGTGCGGACCAGCGGTGACGCGCACCTCGGTCCCCAGCGGCAGCTCCGGGAACGACGCCAGGAAGCGCTGCACGACCTCCCGGTTGAGCGTGTGCCCCGCGAGGTCCTCCATCAACGCGCGGGCGGCGGCGGGTGACACGCCCTCGTGCCCCGCGCTTGGCGAGACGATCCGTTCGTACGTGTCCGCGACGGCGACCACCTCCGACATCAGCGTGATGCGTTCGACATCCCGCTTCTCCTCGGCGGCGCGGAGCAGGCGGTTGCCGCCCTCGCGCTTGCGGGGGTAGCCCGTGCCGTCCACCGCCTCGTGGTGCTCGGCGGCGACGATCGAGAGGTGCAGCGAGGGCCCGGCGAGCGGCTGGAGCATCGCCTCACCCAGGACGGTGTGGGCCTCGTAGCGGATGCGCTCCGGGATGCTCCGCTGGGCGTGCGGGATGGCGAGAACGGAGCGCGGCACGAAGACCATCCCGATGTCGTGCAGCAGCGCGGCGCAGACGGCCTGCAGCTGCTCCCGCGCGTCCATGCCGACCAGCGCCGCGAGCCTCGACGTGACCGCGGCGACCCCGATCGCGTGGCCATCGAGGTCGCCACCGGCGGCGCGGTCCACGAGGTACCCGGCAAGCGCCTCGGCATGTGCGCAATCTTCGATGAACACGCGCGCCTTCGCCGGGAAGTCGTCGTAGACCTGGCTGCGCGCCAGTGGCGCGGTGGGACGGGCGCCGCGAAGCGTCTCCAGCGCGCGATTCGTCGAGAGGTTGAGCAGCGGCGCGACGAGGATGCCGATCTGGCGGCTGAAGTCTCGCAGCAGGGGGCGCACCGTGGCCCCTCCGCCGTCCAACGGGGTCGCGGCGATGCCCTCGCCCCAGCGGTCGTCCACGTAGCACCACATGACGCCGCGGCCCTGGAGCACTTCGAAGGTGCGGGCGGACACGGGGTGCCCTGCCCGCGCGAGCACCTCGCCGGCCGGGCCAATGATGTCACGAGCAAGCGTCGCCCCGGGCGAGACGGGCCGGTCGAGGCGCAATCGGCGCACGCTGGGTCCTTACACATGTGACGCCCCCGCAGCGGGCTGTCCCCGGGATCATCGGACGCAATCGGCGGCTCTTGAGGGGCAAGCGGGGGCGGTGCTAAGATATGGGGGACGACGCCTCCCTCCAGAGACGTGGGACACGTTCCCACGTTTTTTGTTGGATGCGGCCTCGTGCCCACACACGCCCCGGCACGGGCCATCGGGATGATCCGAACAGGCCCCAGGTAGGACCCATGAAGAACGACTTCGTCATCGCCATCGCCCAGCTGTCGGCCGAGAAGAACCTCGACGCCGAAACGGTGTACGCCGCCGTCGAATCCGCACTCGCGTCCGCCTACAAGAAGGACGACCTCGAGTACGCCGACATCGAGGTGGTGGTCGACCGCGCCACGGGCGACGAGCACGTGAAGCGCCGCTACCTGGTGATGGACGACGACGACATCGAGGACGACGAGATCCAGATCTCGCCGGAGCGCGCCAAGTCCATGGGGCTGTCGGCGAACCCGGTGATCGGCGAGTACGTCACCGAGACGCTCCCTGACAACCCGAACGCAGGCCGCATCGCCGCGCAGACCGCGAAGCAGGTCGTGCTCCAGCGCCTCCGCGAAGCCGAGCGCGAGTCCGTGTACGAGGACTTCACCGGCAAGGAAGGCGAACTCGTCTCCGGCACCGTGCTCCGCGTGGAGCAGGGACGCCGCCAGGTGATCCTCGACCTCGGACGCACCGAGGCGGTGCTGCCGGGCTCCGAGCAGATCCGCGCCGAGCACTACCGCGTGGGCCAGCGCCTGCGCGTGTACGTGAAAGAGGTCTACAAGGCCTCGAAGGGCCCGCAGGTCGTCGTCTCCCGCTCTAACCCGGACCTCGTGAAGCGCCTGTTCGAGCTGGAGATTCCGGAGATCGGGCGTGGCGTCGTGGAGATCATGGGCATCGCCCGTGACCCCGGCTACCGCACGAAGGTCGCCGTCATCTCACGCCAGCACGGCATCGACCCGATCGGTGCCTGCGTCGGCGTGCGGGGTGCCCGCATCCAGAACATCGTCAACGAGCTCGGCGGCGAGCGCATCGACCTGATCCGCTGGGATCCGATCGACGAGGCGTACGTCGCCAACTCGCTCAGCCCGGCCGAGGTCGTCTCGGTCCGCATCGACCAGGAGACGAACACCGCCTTCCTTGCTGTGCCGGACAAGCAGCTGAGCCTCGCGATCGGCAAGGAGGGCCAGAACGCCCGCCTCGCCGCGCACCTCACTGGCCGCCGCATCGACATCCGCCCGGAGACGGCGCTGATCGCGGCCGGCGAGGATATGTACCCGCCGCCCGACGCGAACATGGACGCCATCCCGGTGCTCGGCCGCGAAGCGGCCACCCCGGCCGCACTGGCGATCCCGGACACCATCGCGCCCTCCCAGGCGGCGTACGCGCGTCCGGGCCTGCCCGGCGAGCAGCGCCCGCGCCCCGTCGCTCCTCGCCCGGTCGAGGAGGAAGCACCGGAGATCCAGCTCACGCCGGAGCAGGAAGTGCTCGCGGAGCTGGCCGAGGTCGAGGTGCTCGAGCCCGTCGCCGAAGAGGCCGCCCCCGTCGTGGAGCGCCCGATCGAGCGCCCGCGTCCCCGCTCCGCGCCGACCCCCGGTGGCCTGCGCTTCGCCGAGGAGATCGGCGAGCTGCAGATCGACGAGGAAGACGAGGATCGTG
>CANIRU010000133.1 GCA_947470025.1 Chloroflexota bacterium | reverse complement strand
TGTCGAGGGGACCTGGCCGACGATGCGGGGGTCGAGGGCGGTCGCCTTGTCGAGGGCGCGGCCGAGCGCCTTCATCGAGGCTTCGGCGATGTGGTGGTCGTTCGCGCCGGCGAGCTGGCGGACGTGCAGCGTGAGTTTCGCGGCCATCGCGAAGGAGTGCAGGACGTGCTCCACCATCTGCGTCGGCGCCTCGCCGATCATCGGGCCGACGAAGTCGAGCTCGATGACGCCGAAGGGCCGGCCGGAGATGTCGATCACGCACTGCACGAGGGCTTCGTCCAGCGGTACCAGCGCGTCGCCCATGCGGACGATGCCCGCGCGGTCGCCGAGCGCCTGGTCGAATGCCTGTCCGATGACCAGCGCGACGTCCTCCATGGTGTGGTGGGCGTCGATGTGCAGGTCGCCCTGTGCGGCGACGGTGATGTCGAAGCGGCCGTGCTTCGCGAACGCGGTCAGCATGTGGTCGAAAAAGCCGATGCCTGTCGCGACCTCGGCGATGCCGGTGCCATCGACGTTCACGGTAGCGCGGATGCTGGTCTCCGCGGTATCCCGCGTGACCTCAGCGCGTCGGTCGTTCAACTCAGCCATGCGCCAACTCCTCACCGATTTCGAAGATAGCCGCGAGTACGCGGTCGTTCTGCTCCGGCTTTGCGATCGAGATGCGCAGGTAGTCGCGCAGCCTCGAGGACTCAAAGTACCGCGTGAAGATGCCGCGCTTGCGCAGCTCATCGCGCAGCGTCCGTCCGTCTCCGCGCGCGAGCTTCATCAGCACGAACGACGCCTGCGACGGCACCGGCTCGATCCACTCGAGCCGCGCGAGCTCGCGCGTCACGCGCTCGCGCTCCGAGGCGACGATGCCTGCGCGCTCGTCGAGGATCGCGGCATCCTCGATCGCGGCGATCGCGGCGGCCTCGGCGGCGGCGTTCACGTTGTACGGCTGCTTCGCGCGGCGGAAGAGGTCGGCCATCGCCGGGCTCATCACGCCGTAGCCGATACGCAGGCCGGCGAGCGCGCCCCACTTCGACAGCGTGCGCAGCACGATCAGGCCATCCTCGGCGGCGGCACGCGCGGCGAGCGAGGCGGCGTCCGCGAACTCGATGTACGCCTCGTCCACGACGAGGAGCGCGCCAGTCTCCAGCAGCCGGTCGACCAGCGTGACCGGCAGCAGCGTGCCGGTCGGGTTGTTCGGGGACGGGATGAACACCGCCTTCGCCTCGCGCGCGGCGGCGACCATCGCGTCGGCGTCGAACGACCAGTCGTCGAGCAGCGGCACGTCGATGACGCGCGCGCCGTGCAGCGACGCGTCGAAGGCGTACATCCCGAACGTCGGCGAGGCAGTGACGATGGCGTCGCCGGTTCCGAGATACATGCGGAAGATCTGGTCGATCAGCTCGTCCGAGCCCGACCCTGCGACCACGCAGTCCGCCGGCACGTCGAGGCGTCCCGCGAGCGCCGAGCGCAATGTGGTCTGGTTGTCGTCGCCGTACCACTCCACGTGGTACTCGAGGTTGCGCAGCGCCTCGATCACGCGCGGCGAGGGACCCCAGGCGTTCTCGTTGCCGTCGATCTTGATCACGTTCGCCGGGTCGACGCCGTAGCGCGCGGCGACCTCCTCGAGGTCCTCGAGCGCCTGGTACTCGGGCAGCGTGCGCAGCGCGGGAAGGAGGCCCGCGACGGGGTCGAAGCGCGCCATCAGCGGCCGTCCAGCCGGTACTCGATGCTGCGCGCGTGGCCTGTCAGCCCCTCGGCACGCGCGAGCCGCGCGGCGTACGGGCCGAGGCGGCCGAGATCCTCCTGCGACAGCGCGATGATCGACGTGATCTTGAGGAAGTCGAGGACGGACAGCGGCCCGGCGAAGCGCGCGGAGCCGCCCGTCGGCATCACGTGACTCGGGCCGGCGGTGTAGTCGCCCAACACCTCCGGCGAGGACTCGCCGAGGAACACGCCACCGGCGTTCTTCACCAGCGGCAGCAGCGCCTCCGGATTCCGCACCAGCAGGCACATGTGCTCCGGCGCGAACTCGTTCGCGAGCGCCATCGCCTCATCGAGGTCACGCACGATGACCGCGCCGCCTCGAGCGATCGCCGCGCGAGCGATCGGCTCGCGTTCCAGCGTGGCCAGTTGCACCTCGATCGCCGCGGCGACCGCCTCGGCCTGTGCGCGCGAGGTGGTGATCAGCACTGGCGTCGCGAGCACATCGTGCTCCGCCTGCGCGAGCAGATCGGCGGCGCACAACTCTACCGAGGCGAACTCGTCAGCGACGACCAGCGTCTCGGTCGGCCCGTAGATCGCATCGATGCCCACGCGCCCAAAGAGCTGCTGCTTCGCCAGCGTGACGAAGATGCCGCCCGGCCCCGCGATCTTGTCGACGCGCGGGATCGTCGCCGTCCCGAACGCGAGGGCGGCGATCGCCTGCGCCCCCGAAGCACGAAAGACGCGCTTGATGCCAGACATCTGCGCGGCGACGAGCTTCAGCGGGTTCACCGTGCCATCCGCACGCGCCGCAGTGACGCCGATGACTTCCTCGACGCCCGCGACGACGGCGGGAATCGCCGTGTGGATCACGGACGACGGAAGCGCCGCGTCGCTGCCGGTCATGTAGACGCCGACGCGCTCCAGCGGGCGCACCATCATGCCGGTGCCGCGCGTGTTGAACGAGGTCGGCGCGTGTTCCATCTGCGTCTCGTGATATCGGCGCACGCGGTTTACGGCGAACTGGATCGCATCGCGGTCCTCGGGCGATACGCGCTCGAACGCCTCGGCGATCTCGTCCTGTGTGACTTCGATCGTCTCGTACGCCGACCCGTCGAAGCGCTGCGAGAAGCGCGCGACCGCCGCGTCGCCCTCGCGCGACACGGCGTCAATGATCTTCGCGACGTGCAGCGCCGGCGAGGTCGGCTCGCCCCACAGCTCGTCGATGCCCGCCTGCACCGCCTCGGACAGCGCGGGCTCGGAGAGCGGCGCGCGGCGGATCACCTGCGCTCGCGCGATCTCGAGGTCGGCGAAGATGCGCAGCGTGCGCGTCGTGGGGATCGCCGGCGCGACCACGGGAGCCTCAGCGTCCGAGGTCTGGGCCTCGGGCATCGCTGCTTCTTCGGTCGCGTCGGTCGTGTCGGTCGTGTCGGTCGTCATCGGAGGTAGCTCCTGACGCGGTCGGTCATGCGTTCCTCTGCATCGTGCCAGAAGCGCTCGATACGCTCCTCGTCCACGATGCCGAACGCCTCGCCGAGGAGCACCGCGGGCTCCTCGACAAACGTGTTGATGTCATCGACGCCGTATCCGGCGCCCTCCAGGTGGCGCTGCATCATCCGCCGGAAGCGCCCGTAGTCCGCGGGGTGGGACGCGATGTCCTCGGACACCGTCGTCCACTCCACCAGGTGCTCGTCCGCGATGAACGGGATGTGCGTCGGCGCCGTCGTGACGGCCAGCGCCTCGCGGATCTCGCCCATCGCCATGCGGTCCTCGCGGTCGCGGCGGTCGAGCTCGTACTGCAGCGCCCGGTCGAGGACGTTCGAGTACGGGTCGTCGCCACGTTCGGAGAACGCACCGAAGTGCGGGCGATAGACGTCGTTGATGAACGCCTCGTCCAGCACGAGGTGGGTCAGATAGCCCGCGATGAACGCGGTGGTCGCGGCGTCGAGGCCCGCAGGGGTCGCCAGGCCGGGGTGCGCCTCGAACATCCTCGACACCGAGTCCTGGTCGCCCAGCTCGTCCAGCTCGAAGAAGTGCGTGACGCGGCGGTCCATGCGCGTGATCACGCGGATATCGGGCGCGGTGCTGCCGAGGTAGAACGCGCCGCGATCCGCATCGATCTCGGGGAGTCGAAGACGGTCCGCGACCGCGCGTGAGCGCGCCATGTGCGATCCGAGCGAGGGCATATGCGTCCTCGACTTCCCGCTCTACTCGGTGGTTTCGGCGGCCGCCGCGAGACGCTGGATGAACTGGTCGCGCAACTCGCCTCGACGGCCCGAGGGCCGCTCGACGGCGCCGATCACGCAGTTCGTGGACTCCATGATCACGTCAATCATACGCAGCCGGTTGGCGCGCAGCGTGCTGCCCGTCTCCGTGCCTTCGATCAGGATCTCCGCATCCTCGGGGACAAATCCCTCCGAGGCGCCCGAGATCGGAATCACGCGGTACTTCCCCAGATGACGCGACCGCGCGTACTCATCGGCGAGGCTCGCGTACTCCGAGGCAACCCGGATCGGGCGCTCAGGGTCGTCCTTGCGCCAGATCGCGATCGCCTCCTCGAGGGTCTCGACCTGGAGGTCCTCGGTGATCACGCCGCCCA
>CANIRU010000132.1 GCA_947470025.1 Chloroflexota bacterium | reverse complement strand
TTGGGGTGAGGGCCTTTCCGGCCCCTCTCCTGCGAAGCGGGAGAGGGCAGGGTGAGGGTTTCCGGGCTCGGCCCGCCGGCTGGTGCTCCACGAACCACGCGCATCACAATGCGCCTCGAACGGGCCCCAGAAACTGAGAACCCTCTCCCCGTTTGGGGAGAGGGCAGGGTGAGGGCCCTTCCGGGCTCCGGCGACCGCGCTCAGCTAGAGCGCTAGCCCCTCGAGGATCGGGATCTCGTCGTGCGACATGCCGGGCTCCTCGCCCAGCGGGTGCGCCGTCAGGCGGACGCTCCCGTCCTCCATCAGGTCGACCAGCATCACCCAGCCGCCGTTGCGCTGCGACAGCCCCTCGGGGCAGCCGCTGTACGCCGCGATCGTGCGATCGCCCGCAGCGACGCGCGTCATGCGGTCCCAGTGACCGAGGGCGATGTAGTCGCGCTCGGACGCTACGAGTTGCGCCTCGCGGATGTGGAACGAGTGGTGCAGCAGCGCCTGCGGGTGGATGTAGTGCCCGTGCCCCACGCCGATCTGCCACGCCGCCTCGCCGCGGGGAGGGGGTGACTCGAACGGATGGAACGCGGTGTACGACTCCGTGTGCGCCTTGCCCCACACCTCGATGTCGAGTCCCTCGAGCCGGACGGTCTCGCCCTCCGGGTCGCGGATGATCTGCAGGTTGCGCACGTCCTCGTAGGGGTACCGCACGTACACGGAGTTCTTGCCGAAGTGGTCGTGGTTGCCGGGGCCGATCACCACCGGCCGGTCGAAGCGCGCGATCTCCGTCGCGGCGAACTCCAGCGTGTCGGGCCGCACTCGCGCGTTGTCGAAGAAGTCGCCCGCGATGATCAGCCCGTCGACGTTGAGCGCGATCCCGGCGTCCAGCACCTGGCTGAACACGGCGTGCGACTCGGCGCGGCGCTCTTCCTCGTGGTCGCCCTCGAACCGGCCGAGGTGGACGTCGGAGGTGTGCAACAGGCGGCGGCGCGGCCGCGCGGCGCCCTCGCGCGGGGCGGCCACTAGAGCACCATCTCGTCGAGCGAGGGCACGCGCGGCTCGAGCGCGATCATGCGCTCCTGGAGCCCCGCGATCAGCCCGGTGATGGGCACGCGCGTCTGCTGCATCGAATCCCGCTCTCTGATCGTGACAGCATCGTCGGTCAGCGTGTCGAAGTCGACCGTGACGCAGAGCGGCGTCCCGATCTCGTCTTGCCGCCGGTAGCGCCGTCCGATGGACTGAGCGTCGTCGTACTGGGTGCGGAAGTGCGGGCGCAGCAGGTCCCAGACCTTGCGCGCCGTCGGGTCCAGCGTGTCCTTGCGCGACAGCGGCAGCACGGCCACCTGTACCGGCGCGATGCCGGGCGCGAAGCGCAGCACCACGCGCGAGTCGCCGCCCTCGAGCTGCTCCTCGTCGTAGCACTCGAGCAGCAGCATCAGCATGATGCGGTCGACGCCGGCCGCCGGCTCAACGACGTGCGGGACGATGTGCTCGTTCGTGTCGGGGTCGAAGTACGTGAGCTTCTTGCCGGAGTGGTTGGAGTGCTGCGTCAGGTCGTACGCGCCGCGGTGCGCGATGCCCTCGACCTCCGCCCAGCCCCACGGGTAGTGGATCTCGACGTCGCTCGTCGCCTTGCTGTAGTGGGACAGCTCCTCGGCGGTGTGGTCACGCAGCCGCAGGTGCTGGGGACGGATGCCGAGGCTGTAGTACCAGCGCAGCCGCTCCTTCTTCCAGTACGTGTGGGTGTCGAGAGAGGTGTCGGGATGGCAGAAATACTCCATCTCCATCTGCTCGAACTCGCGCGTGCGGAAGATGAACTGCTTCACCGTGATCTCGTTGCGGAACGACTTGCCGATCTGGGCGATGCCGAACGGCAGGCGCTTCCGCATCGTCGTCTGCACGTTGTCGAAGTTCACGAACATGCCCTGCGCCGTCTCCGGCCGCATGAAGGCGCGCGCGGACTCGTCCGCCACGGGCCCGACGATCGTGCTGAGCATCATGTTGAACCGTCGAGGCTCGCTGAACTTGCCGACGGTCCCGCAGTTGGCGCAGGTGTTGTTTTCCACGTGGTCGGCGCGCAGGCGCGCCTGGCAGTTGAGGCACTCCACCAGCGGATCGGTGAACTCGGCGACGTGACCGGAGGCGACCCACACGTCGGGGTTCGTGATGATCGCGGCCTCGAGGCCGACGACGTCGTCGCGCTCCTGCACCATCGAACGCCACCAGCGCTCGCGGATGTTGCGCTTCATCTCGACGCCCAGGGGGCCGTAGTCGTACGCCGCGGCGAAGCCGCCGTAGATCTCGGCCGAGGGGAACACGAATCCTCGACGCTTGGCGAGCGAGGTGATCGTCTCCAGGTCGGCCTTCATCTCGGACGCGGGGCCGTCGTCAGTTTCCGTCAACGTCATCTCCGGACCTCAGGGGTGCTCGAACTCGGAGGGTAACATCGCCTCCGGGCACCCTCAAATCCGCATTGCGCGCCCGGAAACCAGCTAACATCCCGACAACGACGGTGGGCGATGATCGCCCGGTCGAGGAAACGCGAGGAACGACGAATGCGCGGCCTGTTTGCGGTAGCAGTCGGGGTCGCGCTCGGCGTCACCATCGCGGTCATCCTCGCGGCACGCGAGCCAGCCCCAGCGAGCGCGGTGCCCCCGCGCGCGGAAGGAGCATGACGATGGCCGATCAGGCAGAGCAGACGAAGCTCGTGATGATGATCGTCTCCGACACCGACGCCGATGACCTCATGGCGGCGCTGGTGGAGAAGGGCGTGCCCGCCACCAAGGTCGGTTCCTCCGGCGGGTTCCTCCGGCGGGGCAACGTCACGATCTTCAGCGGTGTCCCCGCCTCGCAGGTCGACGGCGTGCTCGACATCGTGAACGAGATCTGCCCCGCGCGGACGGAGCTCGTCCCGGTGCAGACGCTCCCGTTCATCGGCGACAGCGCCTTCGCCACCGAGCCGATCGAGGTCCGCGCGGGCGGTGCGATCGTCTTCGTGCTGGACGTGGAGCGCTTCCAGCGCATCTAGCGCTGAACACGCTCCCGTCCGGTCGACGCGCCTAGCTCGCCGCGTCGGAGCCCGCTGCGGGCTCCTCGTCGTCGCCCCCGCGCGCCAGCGCCTCGAGCGCGGTCGGAAGCACCTCGACCACGCGCGCGTCGAACTGCCGGCCCGCGCCCAGCTCGATCATCGTCATCGTGTCGTCCTCGTCGTACGCGGGGCGATGCGGGCGATCGGCGCGCAGGGCGTGGTACGCGTCCGCGACCGCGAGGATCCGCGGCGGCACCGGCAGCTCGTCCGAGGACAGCATCTCCGGGTAGCCTCGACCGTCCGGGCGCTCGTGATGCGCCGCGACCCAGTCGCCCACCTCGGCCAACCCTGGCGCGCGCTCGATCAGCCATGAGCTGACGCTCGGGTGCGAGCGCATGATCTCCATCTCGTCCACGGACAGGATCGACGGCTTGTCGGTGATGTGCCGGGGCACGCCGAGCTGACCGAGGTCGAGCAGGCGCCCCGCGATGCCGATGGCCTCAGCGTAGGGCTCGGGCAGCCCCATGCTGAGCGCGATCTGCCTCGACAGTGCACCGACCCGCGCCGACCGGCCCGGCTCGCGGACGGCTGCGTCCACCACCTCGCCCATCGCCTGCGCCGCATCGACGAGACGGCGCTGCGAGGGCCGCCCCTCGCTGAGCCCCGCAAGCCCGACGAGCCGTGCGAGGTCCTCGTTCCACATCGCCAGCCACGTCTCGTCGTCGTGCAGCGCAGACCGCAACGCTGCGGCCACCTCCGGCCCCGCGAGGGGTTCGATGTCGCTGATCGAGGAGTTCTGGAGTTGGGCGCGCGCGCGGAGCGGGCTCATCGCGCTGTCCGCGAACTCGCAGACCCAGTGCGCGGCGCTCACCAACAGCCCCCCGACCGGAATCTCCGCACCCAGACGACCGTCCGGGCGTCCGCGCCCGTCCCAGCGCTCGTGCGTCGCCATGATCGCTTCGCGCACCGCCTCGTCGAAGCCAAAGCGCTCCGCGACCCATGCGCCCGCGACCAGGTGTCCTCCGTCGTGACGGACGGCGACGCCCGCGTCGTGCAGCAGCCCGGCGGCCAGCACCTGACGCCGCTCCTCCGCACCCAGGCCGAGACGGCGAGCCACCTCATGCGCCAGGTACGCGACACGCGCCGCGTGCCCCCGCGGCTGCTGCTCGGCGATGTCGAAGGCGCCGCTGAAATGCGCCAGGATTTCGATCCGGCGTACCGGGCGCAGCAGCCCGGTGCGCGTGAGCGTGAGGTCCGCGTCGGAGACCGCTGTCGCGCCGGATCCCTGTTGCATCACCCTGCCCCGCTCCCGTGCCCGCGTGAGGCCCACCTCGGAAGCGAGGTGTCCCCGGCGCATGATGGTCTGCCCCTATCTTCGGCAGCGGCCGCCCGCCTCTTCAGGCACGCGGCACCACAACTTGCACAGTTGTGAGAG
>CANIRU010000131.1 GCA_947470025.1 Chloroflexota bacterium | reverse complement strand
GGCGGGCTTCGCCTCGACATCGATCCGCACGAGGTCACGCGGGCTCTGCTGCCACGCGCCCTGCCGGTACTTCGCGTCGCTGGTCGTCCAGTCGTACTCGTCGGTCTCCTCGAAGGGGACGACGGCGTCGGTGCCGGGCGGCATCGGCGCGCCGGTCATGATCCGCACGGTCTCGCCGAGGGCGACCTCGCGGTCGAAGACGGCGCCCGCCGGGAGGTAGCCGATCACCTTCAGCTCGAGCGGCCGGTCGTAGGTCGCGCTCACGGTGTCCGAGGCGTGGACGGCGTAGCCGTCCATCGCGGTGTTCGCGAGCGGCGGGATGTTGAACGTGGCGACGACATCCTGCGCGAGCACGAGGCCCTGCGCCTCGCCGAGCGGCGTCTGCACCGCAGGCAGCACGGAGAACACCTCGAGGATCCGCGCGCGCGCGTCCTCGACGGAGATCATGTCGTCCGGCAGGATGCTCCGCGTCGCGGTGGGGGAGTCGTTCGTCATGTGGACGATTCTACTCGCGCGGCGGAGGGGGAGCCTCGTGCTGTGCGCGTGCGGTCGAGGTGCGGGAGTGGCGTCGAGGTGTTTGCGCGGGGCGGCCCATCCCCCTGCCCCCTTCCCTGCGCGGGAAGGGGCGGGAAAGAGAGAACCAAGTGTGAGGAGCTGCGCCCCTCACACTCCCGGCGGAGTCTGTCAGTCTGCGATTGACGTCCTGAAACTCAGGGGCCGTTGGGGGTGACACCCCCAACAACTCATCCCCCGCCCGCGCAGGGCGGGGGCAGGGGGTGGGCCGCCCCTCGATGCCACCCCGACGATTCGAATCATTTCGAGCTGCCGCCCGGCCTCCGGCTACGCGAGGTTCACCGACAAACACGTCGTCGTGCGCTGCACGCCCGGCGTCGTCGCGATCTCGTTGGTGATCGTCTTGCCGAGGCGGTCGAGGTCGTCCGCCTCGACCTGGACGATGACGTCGTACGGGCCGGTGACGGTGTCCACCGCGACGACGGTGCCGAACTCGGAGCGGAGTGCGCGGACGGCGTCCCCCACCGCCTGCGTCGCGCCGACTTCCGTCTCGATGAGTACGTAGCCTCGGATCACCGCTGGGCCTCCTCGTGCATTCGGGGACGAGGTGGATCGTAGCGCAGCGGACGACGGCTGTTGTGGCGGCGGGGGAGCGGGAGCGGACGGAGCCGAGAGGCCCTCACCCCAACCCTCTCCCATGAATGGGAGATGGGGCCAGAACCGGCAGTCAGAACCCTCGCCCATTTATGGGAGAGGCAGGGTGAGGGCTTCTCGGATCGCCCGCCCCAGCGCTGCCGTGCCGATATGGGAGAATGCGCCCGCTTGGGTCGAGGTGGCCCGCGCCGGGAGACGGACCAGCATGGACAGCCTGCTCGCCGCGTGGGAGCCGCTCGCCGACCTCGCGCCGGGGAAGCGGACGTTCGAGGTGGTGCGCGACGCGCTGCTCGCCTCGGGCGCGCTCGCGGAGCGCAACGTGCGCGTGTACCTGCACGGCGCGCACGCCGGCGACACCGTGACCCGCGTCGATGAGCCCGTGGACGTGGTGATCGAGAGCGGCACGTCCTACCTCGCCGGGTTCACGCCGCACGTCAGCGACCTCGCGCGACAGAGCATCGAGGGCACGCTGGCGGCGGGGTCGTGGGACTACTGGCAGTTCTACCGCGAGGTGGAGGCCGCCCTCGTCGCCGCGTTCCCCGGCTCCGTGCGGCGCGGTGAGCACTCGCTGCAGCTCGCCCGCGACCCCGAGGTGACGCGCGCACGCACACCTCGCGAGGTGCCGGCGCAAGTCATCGTCGCGCTGCCGTACCGGCACTACAGCGGGCTGGGCGGGTGGACGGCGGGGATCACGTACTTCACCACCGGCTTCGACCAGGTCGTGCAGTACCCGCGGCTGCACCGCGACAACGGTGCGCTGAAGGACCGCGAGACCGAGGGCCGTTACAAGGCGACGGTGCGCATGGCGAAGCAGATCCGCGACTACCTGCAGGACGTGCTCGCGCTGGAGCCGGGGCGCGTGCCGTCCTACTTCCTCGAAGGGCTGCTGTGGAACGTCCCCGCGCGCCGGTACATGGCCGACGCCCCCGGCCCCCGCATGCACGAGGTGGTGCGCTACCTCGAGGGCGCCTACCTCCCGGCGTTCGAGCAACAGCACATGATCGAAGCCCTCTTCGGCCCCGCGCCCTCCCAGTGGACCACCTCGGACGCGCGGTTATTCATCGACGCGGCGGGGAGGTGGTTGGGGGCGGAGGGAAGTTGAGGAGCGCGCATTCGCTTGTGCGATACTCTCGCCATGACGATCCCCGAGGACGAACCAACTCCTGACCCCACACCGTGGGACGTCTTCACCCCGCGTGCGCCGGCGGGCGAGTTGATGTTCATCAATCGGACTAAGGACAAGCTTGGAGAGCGTCTCGAACACGCGCTCAACGAGCTTGGCGCGCAGATCATCGTGTACGGCGACACCGGGGTCGGGAAGACCAGCCTCGTCGCGAGGATCGGCGGTGACCGCGTCGCCCGCGTTGAGTGTCAGGACGCCAAGAGCTTCCGTGATCTTCTTCTCGATGCCTTTGGAGCGCTGGGCGTTGTGCAAGAACTACGTTTCGCGGAGACACACGAGAAGGCCTCCGAAGCGGGAGCCGAGATGTCCGGTGGTCTCGGATACATCGCTTCGCTCAAGGCGCGCCTTAGCACCAAGGTGGGTGAGAAGGCGACGCGAGAATTCGAGGTCACACAACAGCCGCTCATCGACGTTTTGATCGAGGCAATGGTCGATGCTGGCAAGCACATTCTGTTCTTCGACAACTTCGAGAACATCAAAGACGAAGGCGTTCGACGTTCGATCGCTGAGTTGATGGTCGCCTTGTCAGATCGCGCCCGCGAGAGCGGAAACGTGAAGATTGTCCTCGCCGGGATCGCTGAGTCAGCCACCGACCTTCTGCATCTCTCTGATTCGGCCGCGCGGCGCGCCGCAGAGGTTTCCGCGGGCACCATGTCGCCACGCGAGATCGCGGAAATTGTTACCCGAGGGATGGGCTTGCTCGGCATTGCGATCGGGCCGGACGAAGTGGAGTTGATCGCGCGCCTTAGCGCTGGATACCCCTACGTCGCTCACTTGATCTCTCTTTACGCCGCGCTCGGCGCGAGCGATGCGGGCAAGGAAGTGACGCCTGCCGTGCTCGAGGAGGCGATCGCCAAAGCCGTGGACGACTTCCATTTGGATTTCAGCACCCGATATCGAAGGGCCGTGGAACAGTCCGGGGGCGTGCGTCCTCGCCGCCGCATTCTTCACGCGCTTGCTGAGTCCGATCTCGCCGACTTCGACTTCGACGAAGCGCTGGCAGCCGTGAAGGCTAAGTACGGCGGCGAGACCGCGTACACCTACTTCAATGCGGCCATCGGGGCTCTATGCACCGAGAACCACGGGAGTCTCCTCCGAAAGCGGTCGCTGCGGGGGAAGAATCGCTACTCGTTCCAGAACCCGCTCGCGCGCGCCTTCATTCGCCTGATTGACGCGTCCTCCTCCCCCTAACCCCACTCTCCGTTAAACTCGCCGCATGACTGCACAGCGCGTTGCCGAGGTAGAAGCAGACGCCCGACAGGGCCTCGCGGGGGCGGCGGATGAGGCCGCGCTCGAGGCGTGGCGCACGGCTGTCCTCGGACGGTCGGGGTCGCTGACGGCGGTGCTGCGAGGGCTGGGCGCGCTGCCCGAGGACGAGCGCCGCGCGGTGGGCGCTGCCGCCAACATCGCCAAGCAGGGCCTGGAGGCCGCCCTCGACGCCCGGCGCGAGGAGCTGCGGCGCGCCGCGCTCGGCAGCATGGAGGCGCTGGATGTCACGCTGCCCGGCCGCCCGACGCGCCGCGGCCGGCTGCATCCCGTCACGCAGGTGCGGCGCGAGATCCTCGACATCTTCGCGCGCCTCGGCTTCGCGACCGTCGAGGGCCCCGAGGTGGAGCTGGACGAGTACAACTTCGGCCGGCTGCGCATCCCGGAGCACCACCCCGCGCGCGACATGTGGGACACGTTCTGGTTCGACACCGAGCCCGGTGATCCGACCATGCTTCTGCGCACGCACACCAGCCCAATGCAGATCCGGTACATCGAGCAGCACGAGCCGCCGATCCGCATCGCCGTGCCGGGCCGCTGCTACCGCTACGAAGCGACGGACGCGACGCACGAGTGGATGATGCAGCAGATCGAGCTCCTCGCCGTGGACGAGGGCCTGAGCATGGCCAACCTGAAGGGCACGCTGCAGGAGTTCGCGCGGCAGATGTTCGGCCCGGAGCGCCGCGTGCTGATGCGCAACAGCTACTTCCCGTTCGTCGAGCCGGGCGTTGAACTCTCCGTGGACTGCTTCGCCTGCCCCGGCGACAACCCCGCCTGCCCGGTCTGTCGAGGCTCCGGCTGGATCGAGATCATGGGCGCGGGCATGGTCCACCCCGAGATCATCGAGGCGGCCGGCTTCGACCCGACGCGCTACACCGGCTTCGCCGCCGGCATGGGCGTGGAGCGCGTGACGATGCTGAAGTACGGCATCACCGACATCCGCGCCTTCTACAGCAACGACCCGCGCTTCCTCGCG
>CANIRU010000130.1 GCA_947470025.1 Chloroflexota bacterium | reverse complement strand
TGGAGATCGTGCAGGAGCGCCTCGAGCGGGAGTTCGACCTCGACCTGGTCGCCACGGCGCCGTCGGTCGAGTACCAGCTGACGAAGACCAACGGCGAGGAGATCACGATCGACTCGCCGGCCGACCTGCCGATGGGCAGCGAGGTCGCGGAGATCCGCGAGCCCTGGGTGCGCGTCACGATCAGCATGCCCGCGCGCTACATCGGGACGCTGATGCAATTGGTGACGGAGCGTCGAGGTGAGTTCGAGCGCGTCGAGTACCTCGACCACGCGGTGGATGAGGGCGAGTCCCGCGTGCTGGGCACGTACCACCTGCCGCTCGCCGAGATCTTGGTCGAGTTCTACGACCAGCTGAAGTCGCGCACCTCTGGCTACGCCGCCATGGACTACGCGCTCGAGGGTTACCGGCGCGCGCAGGTGTCGCGCCTGGACATCCTCGTCAACGGCGACCCCGTCGACGCGCTGTCCGCGATCGTGCCGACGCAGGACGCGGGACCCTCGGGTCGCAAACTCGCGCTCGCGCTCAAGGAGCTGATTCCCCGACAGATGTTCGACGTGCCGATCCAGGCCGCGATCGGCGGCAAGATCGTCGCGCGCGAGACCGTGAAGGCGCTGCGCAAGAACGTCCTGGCGAAGTGCTACGGCGGCGACATCACGCGCAAGCGGAAGTTGCTGGAAAAGCAGAAGAAGGGCAAGAAGCGCATGAAGATGATCGGCTCCGTGGAGGTGCCGCAGGAGGCCTTCATGGCCGTGCTGAAGATGCGCGACTAGCTCTCCGCCACCGGGCCGCGGCCGGGACGCTACTTGCCGGTGATCCCCTCGAGGTGACGCGCGAAGCGCAGGAACACCTCAGCCGTCTCCTGCGGCATGATCGAATTGGGCGAGTGGTCCGCGCCGTGGATCACGTGTAGGTGCCGGATGTCCGACGGCAGCATCAGGTAGCCCTCGGCCGACAGTCCCGGCGACACCGTGTGATCGTCGTCACCGAACATCACCAGCGTCGGCACCTCCATCGAGCGCAAGGTCGGCTCGAGTTCCGTCGGCGCATCGGGCACCTCAGCGCGCGCGCCGCGCTGGCGCTGCTTGGAGACGTGCTGCCAGTCCTCCCACAGTCGTGCGCGGATCTCGGGCGACAGCCCTGAATGCTCGTGCTCCCAGTAGGCACGGTCGATGCTGCCGGGGTACTCGTCGATCTGCTGCAGCCAGATGGCGCGCTCGGCCTCCGTGCGCGGCTGCCGCGGACGCATCGCGCCGCCGGCGAGGAGCACGAGGCCGGACACGGTGCCGGCGTGCTCGCGGACGTAGTGCGTGACGGTGCTCGCCCCCAGAGAGTGACCGACGAGGTAGAACGGCTCGGTAAGCCCCAAGGCCTGGACGGCGGCGCGGACGTCGCGGGCGAAGTGTGCCGGCGCGTAGTCCTCGTCGTCCGGGGTCTCGTCGGAGCCACCCGCGCCGCGCATCGAGATGGCGATACTGCGATCACCGGCGGCGGCCAGGTGCGACTGCACGCCATCCCAGATCAGCGAGGACGACCGGAAGCCGTGGATGAGCACCCACGTGCGCGGGCCGCTGCCCTGCTCCCAGTACTCGAGCTTGACCGAACCGGCCTGCACGAACGCCATATCGCGCTCCTCGCTCCCTTGCGGGGATTACCGGCGGATTGTACCCCGGCCCACCAGTGCCAATCGTCCCGGAGCAAGCCGTGCGCTAGAGTGACCCGACGACCGGAGGAGGCCGCATGTCCGAGCAGGTGATCGAGCCGCGCATTCGAGGGTTCATCTCCCTCACGGCCCACCCGGAGGGCTGCGCCGCCAACGTGCGCGAGCAGGTCGAGGTGGTCCGCAAGGCGGGCATTACCGGCCATCTCGGGACCGTGCTGGTGATCGGCTCGTCGACCGGGTACGGCCTCGCGAGCGCCCTCGTCTCGTGCTTCGGATACGGCGCGCAAACGCTCGGCGTGTGCTTCGAGAAGGAGCCGGAGGAGTCGAAGCCCGGCACAGCGGGCTGGTACAACCTCGCCGAGGCGCACCGCCTCGCACGGCTGGATGGCCGCACGTTCGAGACGATTAACGGGGACGCGTTCTCAAGCGAGGTGAAGCAGCAGGTCGTCGACGCCCTGCGCCGCCTGGGCCCTGCCGACCTCGTGATCTACTCGCTCGCGTCTCCGCGGCGGAAGGACGCCGCCGGCACGATCTGGAACAGCACGCTCAAGCCGATCGGCAAGCCGTACACCGGCAAGGGCTTCGACCTCCGTAACGACGCCGTGACCGAAGCCTCGATTGAGGCGGCGAACGACGAAGAGATTGCCAGCACCGTGAAGGTGATGGGCGGCGAGGACTGGGCGGACTGGGTCGACCTGCTCCTGCGTGAGGGGCTGCTCGCGCAGGGCGCCCGCACCGTCGCCTACTCCTACATCGGCCCGGAGCTCACCGCGGAGATCTACCGCGACGGGACGATCGGCCACGCCAAGGAGCACCTCGAGGCGACCGGCCATGCGCTCGACGCCCGGATGGGAGCGGCGGTGGATGGCGACGCGTGGGTGAGCGTGAACAAGGCCGTGGTCACCCAGGCTTCGGCGGCGATCCCTGCCGTGCCGCTCTATCTCAGCGTGCTGATGAAACTGATGAAGGAACGCGGCACCCACGAGGGGCCGATCGAGCAGGTGGTGCGGATGTTCCGCGACCACACTGGCCCGGTCGCGACGCCGACGCTCGACGACAAGGGGCGCATCCGCCTCGATGACCTCGAGATGCAGCCCGACCTGCAGGCGGAGATCGCCGGCATCTGGGACGGACTGACCACCGAGAACTTCCGCGCGCAGTCCGACTACGAGGGCTACCAGCGCACGTTCCACCAGCTCTTCGGCTTCGAGGTCCCCGGCATCGACTACGCCGCCCCGACCGAGGTGAACCGGCCGCTGGTGTAGCACGGAGCAGAGTCGGAAGGACCCTCACCCCAGCCCTCTCCCGAAACGGGGAGAGGGGGCCGGAGGCGGAGCGACGCTACATCTCGGGTGACGCGTCGTCCGTCGGCATCTCGGCAACTGGCTCGCGGAGCGAGGGGACGAGATCACCGAGCGCGACGACGCCATCGGTGGTCATCAGGCGCTCACGGATCTGCGCCAGCGTGTCGGAGGAGCCGCCTTCGAGGGCGAACACGGCGGCGGCGAACAGCGCGCGGGCGGGGATCACGGCGTAGCGGGTCGCCTCGGCGGCCACGCGGAGCGAGTCGTCGATTTCGCGCTGGCGCTCGTCGGGGCTCGAGGTGCACTGGCCGTTCGCGACCACAAGGCCGCGCGGCGCGACAGCACGCTCCTCGATCACGTGGTCGATGGACTGGCGCAGCCGGTAGTGCGCCGACATCCCCACCGCCTCGGTCGAGGCGGCGCCGACGATGTGCATCCGCGTGTCGCCGTCCACCAGCACGAGGTCCCCCTCGGGCGAACGGCCCCACTCGAACCCGATCGCTTCGGCGCACGCCGTCGCGGCCTTCAGCAGCGTGGCGTTGCTCTGCGCCCAGACGACCTCGCGGATGCGCGCGCGCTCGGCCGCCTCGGCGGTCGCGGTATCGAGGGCCGACTGCGCCTGCTCGAGCGCGCGCTGGGCCGCCTCGAGGGCGGATTCACGCTGGGGCAGGCCGGGGACCGCGAGGTCGCTGGCCCAGTAGGGCGCGGTGGCGCTGGAAGTGCCGGTGATCTCCTCGACGGCGGCGGTGATCGCCGAACCCTCTTCGGCAGCGAACCAGTCCTCGCCGGCGCGGCGGGGCGGCGGCATGAAGATCAGCCGCCCGTTGAACATCGAGAACTCGACGCCGATGGGCGCGCCGCCCGCGGAACGCAGGAATACCTTCGCGTGACGCGCGAAGCCCGGCGCGCGCTCGTTGAAGTACAGCCGGTAGAGCAGGTCGCGCTCGTACTTCTCGTAGACGGCGACGAAGGGGTGCTCGTGGTCGACCACCACCGCCTTCGTCCCCTCGCCGGCAGCCATCGTCACGGCGTCCCAGGCCATGCCGTCGGGTGCGGGGATCGCCCAGTAAGAGTCGAGGCCCGTGAACCCCGCGACGCCGGAGAAGTGCGTCGGTGGGAAGGCGTATACCACCACGGTCGCGCCATGTTCCAGCGCGTGCTGCACCTCGTCACGTCGTCGCTGGAGCAGGGTCGCGAGGGCCGCCGCACCCTCGACGTTCGCCCCGTTCACCACGGTGCGGTCCGCGTAGGTCAGGAACTCGCCCTCGCCACGCGCCGCCTCGCGGATCGTGTTCATCACCGCGCCGGCGTCCCAGACGATCGTCTCGTAGTCGAAGAGCGTCGGGGCGTTGAGGATGCTGTGGTTGTCGATCTGGATGCCGGGGAGTCGGTGACTGAGGGACAGGACGCGCACGCGGGCCTCCTCGGACGGTTCGGTTGGTTCGAGGCGCGCGGGGGCGCCGGGTTGGTGGTGGGAGCGGATTGTATCGCCGCGCCCCGCTGCGGGGGTGGGGTCAGGCGGCCGCCGGGACGGGTCTCGATGTGCCAGCGTGGGGAGGCCCACCCCCTGCCCCCGCCCCGCGCGGGCCGGGAATGAATGCCGAAGCGCTCCGCCCTTGCGAGCAGCCC
>CANIRU010000129.1 GCA_947470025.1 Chloroflexota bacterium | reverse complement strand
GTCACCCCCGCGCGCATGGTCACGACCCTCGATGGCACCGTGGTCACCACGCTCGCCGCGCTCCCGAAGCGCCCCGACGCGCTGATCGCGCTCCGCGACCGCTTCGCCGCCGAGATCCGCGCCGAGGGGGGCCCCCCACGTGTCGCGATCATGCACTCCTCCTCCGGCCCCGCCGCGGAGGCGATGGCGCAGTGGTGCGCGAAGCACCTCGACGTCGCGGAGACCGTGATCGCCCCGATCACCCGCCACGAGGGCGCGCGCCTCGGCCCGGGCTTCCTCGCGATGGCCTGGCTCTGCGCGGAGTAGTGCGCGAGGTCGGTCGACCCAGGAGCTACCGGCCTCGCGGATCGCGTGAGGGCGGCCGCACTACTTCCGGTGAATCAGGCCGGCATTCACGGCGTGGGCGGCAGCACCCCGCCCCCCACCATCGAGCGGTGCGACTTCCTCGAGCACGCCGACCGGAAGACGTCGGCTGAGCGAGTCGCGGATCTTCGGGTATCCCCGGCCGTCGAGCCAGTAGGCGACAGCGAGCGCGGCGAGCGAGATGACGATGCCGACGAGGGCGTCGAACAGGAAGTGGTTCGCCGTGGCGAGGACGGCGACCGTCTGCAGGACGAGGACCCCCGCACCCGCGAGCCGCACGAGCCACGACCGGGAGACCTCGAACAGGACGATGGCGAAGAGCAGCGCCCAGCCCACGTGCAGCGAGGGGACGGCGGCGAAGGGGTTCACGAACGGGCGCAGGGACTGCGCCTGGTACGAGAGCTTCGCGTACTGCTGCATGGTGTCGACGAAGCCCCACTCTGGCAGGAACCTCGGCGGGGCGACGGGGAACGTCCAGTACAGGACGAGGGCGAACGCGCCGGAGATCAGCAGAGCGTCCCGCAGCAGCGTGTAGTGCCGGCGGCTGCGCCAGAACAGGAACAGCCCCACGCCGATGATCAGCGGGAAGTCCAGCCAGAAGTAGGCGAAGTTGAACAGCCGCACGCGCCATCCGGCGGCGAGCGCCCATTCGTTCACCATCGGCTCGATGAAGATGCCGAGGGCACGCTGCTCCGCAATGATCCAGCGCGCGTGATCCAGCGCGTCCGCCGTCCGGTCCACGACGCCGCCCCGCACGAGGAAATAGAGCAGGAAGCCGAGGACCACGAGCGCGATTTCGACGAGATCGAACCACGCCATGTGCGTCCGATCGGGCGCGGTGACCTCGTGCATGTAGCGCAGCAGCTTGTTTCGCACGTCGTCTCCCGGCTTCTGAGTGTAGCCCGACGCTCCGTCCGCGGTCAGCACCGGCCGGATAGGCGAGGCTTCATGCAATGCGGTTGATAGGCCCGGAACGAGGAGCCTATGCTCGCCACACCCCCCAACGATGCTCGGTGCAGGACGAGGACGGACGATGCAGATCACGGTCGCGAGCGGCGGGATCACGGCGCAGGCGGCGGACACCTACGTCGTCGAGGTGTTCGAGGACGGCCGGCTCGCCTCCGAGGCCGCTGCCCTGGACGCCGCGATGGGCGGCGCGATCACCCAGCTCGTGGAGGACGGCTTCCTTACCGGTCGTGCGGGCGAGATCAACGTGCTCCCCGCCGGCCGCCGGCTGAAGGCGAAGCGCGTGGCGGTGGTCGGCGCGGGCAAGCGCTACGCCGTGACCGTCGACTCGGCACGGACGCGCGCCGGTAACCTGTCGAGGCGGCTGCGCGACATGAACGCGGGCCGCGTCGCGATCGCGCTCCAGGAGACCTCGACGGCGCTCGACCCGACCGACGCCGGACGTGCCGTCGCCGAGGGGCTGACGCTCGGGCTGTACCGCTTCGACCGCCACCACACCCGCCAGCAGGACCGGCCGCGCTACGTGATCACCAACGTCACGATCGTCGAGACCTCGACGCGGCGCGCTAACGCGGTGCAGCGCGGGGTGACCGAGGGCGTGATCCTCGCCGAGCAGACGAACTTCGCGCGCGACCTGGCGAACGAGCCGTCCAACCTCATGACGCCGACGATCGTCGCCGCGCGCGCGCAGCAGATGGCGGCGGAGCTCGGCATCGAGTGCACGATCATCGAGCGCGCCGAGGCCGAGCGGCTGAAGATGGGCTCGTACCTGTCGGTCGCGAACGGCTCCGCGCAGCCGCCGAAGTTCATCGTGCTGCAGTACCGCGGCGCCGGGAACGGGCGGCCGATCGCCCTCGTGGGCAAGGGGATCACGTTCGACACGGGCGGCATCTCGCTCAAGCCTGCCGAGAACATGGACGCGATGAAGGGCGACATGAGCGGCGCCGCCAGCGTGATCGCCGCCATCGGCGCGCTCGCCCGCCTGCAGGCACGCGTCAACGTGATCGCCATCGCGCCCTGCACCGAGAACATGCCAGGCGGCACCGCCACGAAGCCCGGCGATGTCGTGTACGCGATGGACGGCACGAGCATCGAGGTGCTGAACACCGACGCCGAGGGCCGCCTCGTGCTGGCGGACGGGATCGCCTACGCGAAGTCGAAGGGCGCGACCGTGATCCTCGATGTCGCGACGCTGACCGGCGCGATGGGCGTCGCGCTCGGCGGCGTGCGCACCGGCATCTTCTGCAACGACGACCGCACAATGACGCAGGTCGAGCGCGCCGCCGAGGCCGCCGGCGAGAAGGTGTGGCGCATGCCGCTCGACTCCGAGTACGACGACCAGATCAAGTCGGACGTCGCCGACATCAAGAACACGGGTGGCCGTCCCGCCGGCTCGATCACCGCCGCGAAGTTCATCGAGCGGTTCGTCGGCGACACGCCGTGGGCGCACTTCGACATCGCCGGCGTCATGTCGAAGGCGAGCGAGAACGGCGTGTGGGTGAAGGGCATGTCCGGCAACCCCGTGCGCACGCTGATCCATTTCGCCCTCGGCAGGGCACGCGCCTAACCGAAGATCGAGGTCACCCCATGAGCGACACCGTTGGTCCGCTGACGAGCGTCTTGCTGTTCACCACACCCGAGCGCTTCACGAGGATGCGTGACTTCTACGTCGACACGCTCGGCCTCGTGCCGTCGTCCGACGCGAGGACGCGCGCGGCGTTCGACTGGAAATCCGGCGACCTGCGCACGCGGCTGATCCTCAGCACGCATGACGGCGTGGACGGCATGACGGGCGACCCGTACCGCATCATGATGAACTTCCAGGTCGATGACATCCGCGCCGTCGCGAAGCGCCTCACCAGCGCGGGCGTCGACTTCGTCCGTCAGCCCTCGCAGGAAGCGTGGGGCGGCTGGATCGCCACGTTCGAGGATCCCGACGGCAACCTGATCCAGCTCCTGCAGCCGAACGAGTAGCGGATCGCAGAACGGGGCCGCGATGCGCCTCGGCATCGACTTCGACAACACGCTCGCTGACTTCGTCACGCTGCTGCAGCGCATCACGCTGGAGCGGACGGGCTTCGAGTTGCGCGGGCTGCGTGAGCGCCACCCAGATGTCGTCGACCTCGACACGGTCATCCACGCCGCCATCGGCAAGGAGCGCTTCGACACTCTGATCGCCGAGATCTGCGAGACCGAACTCACACTCGATATGCCGCCGCAGCCCGGCGCGATCGAGACCGCCCGACGCCTCGCGACGCGACATGAGTTGGTGATCGTCACGGCGCGCGGCGACCACGAGTCCGCTGCGGTGCACCGCTGGCTCGAGCGACACGACATCCCGATCGCCGGCTACGTCGCGACCAACCGCGCGCCCAAGGCGCCGCACGCGATCGAGCACGGCCTCGCCGTCCACCTCGACGACACCGCGTCAGTCCTCGAAGCGTTCGACGAGGCGCACCCGACGGTGCCCGCGCTCATCGCGCATCCGATGAACGCGCGCGCGACACGGGCAGCGCACTGGCGCAGCGTCGAGGACTGGCTGGCGTTCGAGCGCCTCGTGCAGTCGTTGGAGCGCGAGCGATAGCAGCGTGGGGTCGACGCTACGGCGCGAGCAGCGGGCGCACGCGATCAAGGATGGCGTGGCCGACGGCGTACTTCGTCATCAGCGGCAGGTCGGCGCGGCCACCCTCGTCGTCGAGGATCGTGACGCGGTTGTCGTCGGAGCCGAAGCCGGCATCCGTCGCGGTCACATCGTTCGCCACGATGAACCGCGCGCCCTTGCTCTTCATCTTCGCGGCGGCGTTCTCGATCAGGTTCTGCGTCTCCGCGGCGAACGCGATCTTCAGCAGCGGCCCGCGCGATGACGTGGCGGGCGTGGTGCCGATGATGTCCGGGTTCTCCACGAGGTCGATCGTTGTGCCGGCGGTGCCCTCGCTCTTCTTCATCTTCTGCTCGGCCGCGTTCGCCGGGCGGAAGTCGGCGACGGCGGCGGCCATCACCAGCACGTCCGCCTGCGCACACTCGCGCTGCACGGCAGCCTGCATCTGCACCGCCGAGGACACGGACACAACGCGCACGCCCGCGGGCGCTGCGAGACCAACCGTGGAGACGATCACCACCTCGGCGCCGCGGTCGCGCGCAGCCTCGGCGATCGCGTAGCCCATCTTTCCGCTGGAGTGGTTGCTGATGTAGCGCACGGGGTCGATGGCCTCGCGCGTGCCGCCCGCGGTCACCACGACGACGCGGCCCGCGAGGTCGCCGTGATCGCGACCGAGGCGCGCGCGCACCTCGTCAACGATCTGCGCCGGCTCGACGAGGCGACCCGCGCCGACGCGGCCCGAGGCGAGCCGCCCGGACGCGGGG
>CANIRU010000128.1 GCA_947470025.1 Chloroflexota bacterium | reverse complement strand
GTTCCGCCGGGAGTGTGAGGGGCGCAGCTCCTCAGACTTGGTTCCTCCCCTCAGAACCCCTCCCGCGCCGGGAGGGGCAGGGGTGGGCCGTCCCACGCTGCCACCTCGACCTGACGCGCGACCGAGGGCATCCCGCCCGATCCGAAGCTCGAGGCCCGCAGGTCGGGAAGGGGCGGCGCGGGTATCCCGCGCATGGAGCCCCTAGAGGAACACCGCGAGCGCCTGCTCGCGGTGGATGCCGTCATGCGCCGCGCAGCGGGCGAACCAGCCCGCGTAGTTCATCTCGCCGTACACCTCGTGCGCCACGGTGAGCGCCTCGTCGGCGCGCTCGTGGACGCGCGACGGGAGGGCGAGGAAGCTCGCGGACGCCGCCACCAGCGCGCGGCGCGCCTCGAGGAGCGTCGAGGGCGGGTCGGGCGGGAGGTAACCACGCGGGTGCTTCGTGGCGATGCGCCCGTGCGCAATCGACTCGATGACCTCCTCGACGTTCTGCGTCCAGCCGAGGACGTGCTGCGTCACCTGGAGGACGTTCCACTCCGCCGGGTCGTCGCCGGGATGGCGGAGCGCGTCGGCCTCGCTCACGCCCTCGATCGCCGAGAGGAATGCGGCGCGCGCGGCGGCGACCGTCGGCCACAGGTCGGCGAGCGTCGTGTTCACGAGCTGGTGACTCGCCACACCTCGATCGGCAGCGTCGCGAGCACGGCGCCCTCGCTCGACAGCTGCACCTCGTGCGGGCCGGTCGAGGTGAACTCGAGGTTCACGAGGTCGACGAGCAGGCTCGCGCCGTCGAGGCGGCGGCCGGGCGCCGCCTGGACCATGAACTGCCCGTCGACGGGCGGCATCACGTCGCGCCCGTCGGCATCGACCATGCGCACGCGGAACGGGACGGCCGTGCCCCCAGCGTCCTCGAACACCAGTCGCGTGACGAAAGAGAGTCGAGGATGCGTGACTGGCAGCGTCGGCACGCCGAGGTGGTCGATGCCGATGCCGAGCGCGTTGACCTTGCCCCCGTGCTCGGTGGCCGCGTCGCAGAGAAATGCGTAGTCGACGCGCATGTTCGGCGGCGTCGAGGCACGCTGGGCGCCGGGTTCATCCACCATCGTTAGCGTGCCACCGCGTTGGGGACGCCCGCTGCGCGCAGGCCCTCGAGCAGCACGGACCCGAGCACCGGCCCGAGGTTCTTCGCGCGCACGATCCCGTCCTTGTCGATGAAGAACGTCGCGGGGAAGCCATCCACGCCGTAGTGCTGCGCCACGCTCCCCTGCCGGTCGAGCACCAGCGGGAACGTCAGCCCGAGCTGCTTCTGGAAGAACAGCACCTGGTCGTCCGACTCGCGGAAGTCGACGCCGAGGAACGTGACGTCCGTCGCGCCTCGACGCTCGTGGGTCTCCTGGAACTCCGGCATCTCCTGCCGGCAGGGGCCGCACCACGTCGCCCAGAAGTTGAGGACGACCGGCTTGCCGCGGAAGTCGGACAGCTTCACGAGCTTGCCCGTCCCCGGCTCCTTCAGCACGAAGTCCGGGGCCTTCCCGCCGACCACCGGCCGCAAGGAGGTGTCGAGGACGCCGAGCTCCGCCGTGCCGCGCTGCGTATACCTCGGCAGCACGTCGCGCCACACGAAGATCCCGCCGACCACGAGGACGATCGACGCGACGATGCTGTATCGGACGGTGCGGCTCACGAGTGCTCCGGTCTGGTGCACCTCGATCGTACGGCAGCACCGCGGTGAGGGCGTGAACGGAGTGCGAACGAGCGGTGCCGCACGCGGGGAGCCCCCAACTCGAACTGCAGAAACCCTCACCCTGCCCTCTCCCATAAATGGGCGAGGGTTCTGAAGGGACTTGCCCCGCCAACACCCGAGGAGGAACGCGAGCCGCTCCGGCCCCCTCGCCCATTTATGGGAGAGGGTTGGGGTGAGGGCCTCTCGGCTTGCCCGCGCTACGCGTCGAGCGAACCGAGCGCCAGCGGCCGGCGTCCTGAGCCCTCACTCGCGTCGAGGAGCGTGACGCCGAGGCCATCGGGCGCGGGGGTGGCGAGCTTCGTGAAGAAGTTCGGGAAGGTCTTCGAGACGCACACGGGGTTGAGGATCACGATGCCCGGCACGAACAGGCCGAGCATCGCGAAGCACATGGCGATGCGGTGGTCGTCGTACGTCTCGATCGTCGCGCCGTGCAGCGCGCCGGGCGCCGAGGGGCGCACGAGCAGGTCGTCGCCGATCATCTCGATGTCCGCGCCGCAGCGCGTGAGGCCCTCGTGCAGCGCCGCCACGCGGTCGCACTCTTGGACCCGCAGCCGCTCGAGGCCCACGAAGCGCACCGGCTTCGACAGCAGCGGCGCGCAGACGATCGCGGTGAGGATGCTGTCGCCCAGGTCGGTCATGCGCGAGACCTCGGACGGGACGTCGCCGCGCAGGGCGGCCTCGCAAAACACGCCGAAGCGCTCGTCGAACTGCCAGCCGGAGTGCGCCCAGTTCGCGACCTCGATGCGCGCGGTCTCGCCTCGCACGTCGTTCGCCGAGGCCGCGACCAGCGCCTGCAGCAGCTGCGCGCCGACGAAGTAGGAGCCGGACGAGGTGTCGCCCTCGATCAGGTACTCGGCATCCTCGAGGTCGTCGAGGAACGTCTGCGGGAAGGCGTCGATCACCTGCTCCGTCATGACGACGTACGGCGACTCGTCGGCGTTCGCGCCGATGACGGTGACCTCCCACTCGCCGTGGTCGGCGCAGAGGAGCAGCGCCGAGGCGAACTGCGAAGACTCCGCAATGCTCACCTCGCACGCGCCGGGGTGCGCGCCGTCGCCGTGGACGACCACCGGCATGCGGTCGCCGTTCGGGCCGCCCGCGTCCACGCGGTAGCCGAGCTGGCGCAGCGCCTCGAACAGCGCGCCCTGCGGGCGTTCGTGCATCCTCGGCGTACCGCTGAGCTTGTATGCGCCCTGCCCGAGCGCGACCAGCGCGGTCAGGAAGCGCGCCGCCGTGCCCGCGTTGCCGACGTACAGCTCGACGGGGCGCGCCACCGTCCCGCCCGGCGCGAGCTCACCGCCACAGCCGTCGACGATGAACGTGCGGTTCGAGGGCTCAGCCTCGTCGGGCAGCACCTCGACCTCGACGCCGAGGGTGCGCAGGCAGGCCACCATCACCTCGGTGTCGTCGGACCAGAGCGCGCCGTGCAGCGTCACCGTCCCCTCGCCCAACGCCGCGAGGATCAGCGCGCGGTTCGTCTCGCTCTTCGAGCCGGGCACGGTGATCCTCGACGCCACCGGCGCCGCCAGCGGCACGACCTCGATGGCAACGGGGAGTGTCATGGGGTCAGTTTAGTCGCGACGAGGAAACGGCGTCCCCGTTACCTCAATCTGAGGTGTTGCGGCTGGAATCTGGAGCAGGAATGCTTCAATTGAAGCGCGAGCGTCGAGTGGACCAATCGCGGAATCGATGTGGGCCACGATCCGCAGCACCAGCGGCTGGTCAGCGTGCCGAAATTCTTCTTCAGCCTTTGACCAGTTCTTCGGATCGACTTCTAACCAGACCATCGGGAGAGGCAGAGTGTCGTTCGGGCGGAGCACCACGTCCCGTTGCGCGTTCAGTTCCATTCGCAATGTAGCTGACCGCGCCTGCTGTCCATTGAAGGTTGTGATCTGGGTAGTGTCCGCCCATGAATAGGCCCAGTGCTCCTGACCAACCAGGTATGGGATGACACCGGTCTGTTCATCCCATCGGACGCGCACATAATTCAGTTGATTCACACCGACCTGCAACCCTGCATTGTCTTCGGCGCGTCGCGCCTCGATAAGCAATTGAGCGTGCGTTATCCGAACCGACTCGGAACCTTGATAGCGCAATCTTCCGACGCAAAGCGTGGGTGCTAGGAAGGCACCGTGACTCGAGTTGCTAATCCGCAAGGGGTGATCGACCTCGATCGTCAACGTCGGCTTGACCGCCCGCCACCGACTGATCAGGCCCCAGATCCTGAATACGCCGGTCAGAGCGAATGGGCCTAGTGCAAAGAAAACTACCCCGCCGTTCCCTTGCACCAGCGCCGCTAGCGAGTTGACCCGCTCCATGAAGTCCATGCCCGCATCCTACGACGCCGCTCTCCCCCTCGCGCGGTAACATGCCGCGCATGCGTGAGCCCACGAACGACGAGGCGATCGAGGACGCTGCGGCGCTGCTGGCGCGGTCGCGGCACGTGGTCGCGCTCGCCGGGGCCGGGATGTCGAAGGAGTCCGGCATCCCCACGTTCCGCGGCGAGGGCGGCCTCTGGACGACCAATGGCGAGCCGCCGATGAACCAGTACCAGACGTTCGCCGCCGACCCGAAGCGCTGGTGGCAGCGCCGCCTCGAGGAGCCCGCGGGCGCGTTCGCGAACGCCATCGACGCCGCGGAGCCGAACGCGGGGCACCACGCGCTCGCCGAGCTCGAGCAGCTCGGCGTCCTCGCGCACCTCATCTCGCAGAACGTCGATGACCTCCACCGCCGCGCGGGGCAGCGCTCGCTCACGGAGATCCACGGCAACCGGCACTGGATGCGCTGCATGATGTGCGGCCGGCGCTGGCCGCGCCTCGAGTTCCCCGTGGACCCCGACCACCTGCCGCCCGAGTGCCCGCACGAGGACTGCATTGGCATCGTGAAGAGCGACACCGTGATGTTCGGGGAGATGATCCCGCCCACGTACCTCAGGCGCTGCTCAGAGGAGGTCTGGAAGACGGACTGCTTCATGACCGTCGGCACCTCGGCGGTCGTCTACCCCGCCGCGCAGTACCCGGCGGACGCCGCCGCCCGCGGCATCCCGCTGATCGAGGTGAACCCGGAGCAGACCGCCCTCACCGACCTCGCGACGATCGTCGTGCGCCTGCCCTCGGGCGAGGCGCTGCCGCGCATCGTCGAGGCCGTGCGCCGCCACCTCGCCGCTGCCGGCGACGGGCGCGAGCGCGCGTGAACCGCCCGCCCGACCGCGCACCT
>CANIRU010000127.1 GCA_947470025.1 Chloroflexota bacterium | reverse complement strand
TGCGTCAGGCGCCGAGGGCTACCGCGCGGGGGTCGGCGTCGGGGTGCGCGCGGGCGTGGCAGCGCCGGTCGCGCCGGAGGCACCAGTCGCGGCGCTCTGGGTGGCGGATGGCGAGGGCTGCGCAGGGGGCGGGCCGGCGGGCGCGACGTCGACGAAGGTGATGCCGTCGCCGCTCATCACGTAGAGCCGCGAGCCGTCGGGGGAGATGGCGAGGCCGCGCAGGTCGGAGAAGCTCGGGTGACGGTACTGCTTCAGGAACTTGCCCTCGCGGTCGCCGACCACGATGCGCTTGTTGCCGCGGTCCGCGACAAAGAGCAGGCCACGCTGCACGTCCTCAACGACCGAGGTCGGCGCCTTGAGCGGGGTGTCGAGGCCATCGAGCATCGCGATCGTTTCCTTGCCGCCACGGAAGCGGCGGAGGCGCGCGTCGTCGACGAGGAAGACGTCGCCGTCGACGACGAGCGAGGTGGTGCGCGCGATGTCGACGCCGCCGAGCATGCCGCTGCGCTCCGAGTCGTAGCCGTCCGACGCGGGGAGATAGCGCCAGACCTCGCCCTGCGACGGGTCGAGGACGTAGAGGTTTCGCTGGTACACCGCGATCGCGGAGCTCGAACGCAACTCGCTCGCGCCGCGCAACGGCACGGGCGTCGGGGTCTTCGCGGACTCGGAGATCGAGAACAGGCCGCGGGCGGCGTCCATCACAAGCAGGCGACTGCCCTGCGCGTCCCAAGCGAGCGCGACCGGGCCCTGGGCGCGCGTGCCGTTGTAGGGCTGGCCCTCGCGGTAGACCTCCTCGACGGTCGAGGGCGTCGCGCCGTCGATGCGGATGACACGGCCCTTCGCCTCCTCGATGAACCAGAGCGACCGCCCACCAACGACGATCGACTTCGGGTTCACCGCGTCCGTCACGACGCCGGCGAAGCGCATGAAGGGCGACACCGTGCCCACGTCTGCCACGGCGTCCAGCACCGTGAGCTGCGACTGCACCTGCGTCTCGATCTGTTTCACGCGCTCGTCGGTCGGGGCGAGTGCGCGCGCGCGTTCGGTGGAGACGAGGACGTTCTGCAGCGCCTTGCGCCGGTCGTCCGCACGCTGCGCTCCCTGCGCCGCGCTCAACTGCTCCTGCGCCGTGGTGATGATCTTCGTCAGTTCCGCCTGGCGGTCTTCGCGCAGCAGGCCGGGGCCGATCGCCCACGCGAGGATGCCGAGCGCCAGCAGCGCACCCGCGCCGATGCCGATCCAGCGCCACGGCAGTTGTTGTTCGAGCGGTGTGCGCCCGACGGTGCGCGCGGGGCGGCGGATCGAGGGGAACGGGATCGGTTGCGACTGCGGGCCTGACCAGCGGCGGCGGCGGGGCTCCGGCTCGGGCGCCGAGGTGACGCGCGGCGCGGGGGTGCGATTGCCGGAGTCGATGCCGGGCATCACGATCTCGCGCCCAGCCACGTCTTCGTCGTCGTCGAGGTCGAGCGGCGCGGGCAGGTCGGCGCCCTCGGGCAGGTCGAGGTCGGCGACCAGCACGGCCGTGAGGTCGGTGACCTCGCGCGTGCGGCGGAACAGCTCCGCGAGCGCGGCCTCGGGGCCGGCGGAGACGGACTCCTCGATCCCGCGCAGCCCGATGATCTGCTCGACGGTCGAGGTGAGCAGCAGGATCTCGCGCCCGTGGATGTCTGTCGCCGTGAAGCGCGGCTCGATGTCGGCGTTGCCGCCGAGGGGCGCAGCGGCGGGGAGGCCCTCGGTGGTCAGTCGGGTGACGCCGCGCGCGCCGGAGAGGTAGGCCGCGCTGGGGCCGACCTGCGCGATCGTCGCCTCGCCGTCACGGATCACCACGCAGGTGACGCCCACGGCGACGCGATGCTCGCGCAGCGAGCGGCGGTTCCACTCGGCGAGGTTGGTGTGCGCCTGCTGTAGCGCGCGCAGCAGGCCACCGGTGATCGAGAGCGACTCGCGCGCGAACAGTGCCGCGACTGCCTCGGCGACCTCGGAGCAGAACTCGGCGGAGCGGTGGTCGACAGGCTCGACGAGCACCAGCAGCCGGGTCGTCTCGTCCTCGCGCTCACGCTGGCGGTCGACGAGCCAGGGGCCGTGCTCGCGCACCTGCCCGTCCACCATCGCGTAGCGACCGACCCATGTACTCACAGGCATGTACTCACAGGCATGTGCCCACGGCGCAGCAACCCCCCGCGCGATGTGCGCAATGGAGCCCGCGGGTCATACGCGAGAGGCGGTGAGAGTGAGCCACGAATGATCCCGGAATCCCCGCCCGGGGAGACGAGGCCATGATAGCGAGAGCCCGCGGCGAGCGTCGATGCGCACGCGACCGCACGGATCCAGCGGGGGCCGCGGCGGGGCGACGGGTCAGGCGCGGCGCTCGCTGCCCGCGCCCAGCGGGACGGCGGCGGAAGCCGTGCTCGGAACAAGGTGGTAGACGCAGCGATCGGCGCCCGCGGCGAGCGTGGAGACCAGCGTCGCCTTCATCCCGGCGAGCCGTCCGACCAGCGCCTCGTGCATCCCGCAGACGGTGTCGTGGGTCGACGCGGCGTCGCGGAAGGGGCAGGTGCGCTCCGTCAGCACGAACCCGTCGCGTCCGTCCGGCTCGCACGTGACCACCACGTCCTGCGAGCGGAGCACGTCACAGGCAGCCTCGACGCGCTCGGTCGCGGGCAGGCCGGCGAGCATCGGCAGGTAGGGCGCGGCGAGCGTCTCGGCGGCGCCGGAGACGACGCGCTGGTACGCCTCGTCCGGCAGGGAGGCGCGGGCGGACTCGAGGAGCGCGCTGGCCAGCTCGCCATAGGACTTGGGGTAGAGCGCCTCGGCGGTGGCGGTGAGGCGGTAGGTGAGCGCGGGCCGCCCGACGTGCCCACGGATCTCGCGGCTGACGACGAACCCCTCGCGCTCGAGGATGGCGAGGTGCTGTCGCACCCCCGTCGCCGTCAAGTCGAGGTGCGTCCCGAGGTCGCGGACGCTCCCCTCGCCATGCTGGCGCAGGAAGTCGAGGATCTGTTGTCGAGTGACCTGCATCGCTGCCCCCGCCGCGCGCCGTGTACTGCGCACATCATAGCGAGATCGGAGCGGAGCAGGCGGGCGAATTCGGCTCGATCGCGGCCACGGTATGCACGCAGACGCGAACAGCGTTCGCCCATATCCCGCGCCTTCTCCCGCTTCGCAGTTGAGCGGGAGAAGGCGGTCTGTGTCCTGCTGTACTGATCCGGGGTGCTTGAAGGGAGAAACCCTTCAAGCACCCCGGATCAGTACAGGGAGCGGCAAGGGGGGCCACCCTACGCAAGCACCTCGAGGTCACTCGCACGCAATGCGCGACTACTCCGCGCGGTAGTCGCCGGAGCGGCCGCCGGACTTCGCCGTGAGACGCACGTCCTCGATCGACATGCCGCGCTCGACGGCCTTGCACATGTCGTAGATGGTGAGGGCGGCGACGCTGACGGCGGTCAGCGCTTCCATCTCCACGCCGGTCCTCGAGGTCACGCGCACCGTCGCCTCGATCTCGATGGCAGCGCGCGCGCCGGCCGAGCCTTCAGCGGGGGACGGGTTGAGGTGGACCTCGACGCCGGAGATGGGGAGGGGGTGGCACAGCGGGATCAACTCGTGTGTGCGCTTCGCCGCCATGATGCCGGCGATGCGCGCGGTGGCGAGGACGTCGCCCTTCGGCATCTGCCCCTGGACGATCAGCGCCAGCGTCGAGGGTTCCATGACCACGCGCCCGCGGGCCGTCGCCTCGCGCTGGGTCACGTCCTTGTCGGACACGTCGACCATCCGCGCGTGCCCCTGGTCGTCGAGATGGGAAAGGGCGTCGCTCGTCATCGGAACCTCGTGATCGTGGCCTTGCAGGGAACGTCGCGGCGGCGCTAGCCGCCGATGTACGACATCTCGACGTGGCGGCGCGTGCCGGGCGTCGAGGCGGACCGCAGCTCGGAGTAGCGATCCTCGCGAGCATGCCACGTCGCGTCGATGAGCGCGCCGAGATCCTCATCGCTTGCGCCCGCACGCATGGCGGTGCGGAGGTCGGCACCCGCCTCGCTGGCGAAGAGGCACGTGTACACGGAACCCTCGGCAGATAGGCGCGCGCGGGTGCAGGTGCCGCAGAACGGCTGGGTCACCGAGGTGATGAAGCCGATCTCGCCCTGGCCGTCGCGGTAGCGATACCGCTGAGCGACCTCGCCCGTGTAGTTGGCATCGACGGGTTCGAGGGGGAACGCGGCGTCGATCTGCTGCACCAGCTCGGCGGCGGGGAGTACCTCGTCCATCTTCCAGCCATTGGTGCTGCCGACGTCCATGAACTCGATGAACCGCACGATGTGCGGCGTGCCGCGGAAGTGCCGCGCCAGGTCGAGCAGCGTGTGGTCGTTCACGCCTCGACGTACGACGGCGTTGATCTTCACCGGGAGCTCGACTGCCGCGGCGGCATCGATCCCTTCGAAGACCATCGCTACCGGGAAGTCCATGTCGTTCATCGAGCGGAAGATCGCGTCGTCGAGGGAGTCGAGGCTCACGGTGACGCGGTCGAGGCCGGCGCGCTGCAGCGGCTCCGCGAGCGTCTTGAGCATCGTGCCGTTGGTCGTCATCGCGATGTCGACGTCGGGGATCTCGCGCAGCATTTCGACGAGCGTCGGGAGCTTCGCGCGCAGCGTCGGCTCGCCGCCGGTGAGGCGCAGCTTCTTCACGCCGCGCTCCGCGAAGAGACGGGCGATGCGGGTGATCTCCTCGAACGTCACGATCTCGCCGCGGGGCAGGAAGGCGAAGTCGGGGCCGAAGACTTCCTTGGGCATGCAGTACTGGCAGCGGAAGTTGCACCGGTCGGTGACCGAGATCCGCAGGTCGCGCAGCGGCCGGCCGAGGCGGTCGACCAGCGCCGGGGCGTCGAGGGGGCCGTCGGCTTCGGGGTATTCGAGGTCGGGGTGGGGCATGGTTTCAGTGTAAACCTTGCTGTTCTCGCTCCTGCGGAGGCGGAACG
>CANIRU010000126.1 GCA_947470025.1 Chloroflexota bacterium | reverse complement strand
TCGGCCTCAGCCTTGGCGGCCTCGCGGGCCTCGGCAGCAGCCTTCTCGGCGGCGGCGGCGGCCTCGCGCTCCACGCGGCTCGGCTTGGTCGGCTGCTGGCGCGGGGCGACGGCGATCAGGCCCTGCTTGTGGAGGATGCGGTGCACGGTGTCCGACGGCTGCGCGCCCACGCCGAGCCAGTACGTGATGCGCTCGGCGTTCACGACGATCTCGGTCGGCTCCGTGCGGGGGTTGTAGTGCCCGACGATCTCGACGAAGTCGCCGTCGCGACGCGCGTTCTGGTCCGCGACGACGAGGCGGTACGAGGGCTGGTGCTTCTGGCCGGTGCGGCGCAGGCGGATACGTAGCAAGGGGACCTCCGGGGAGCAGCCGTCTTCTGCGGCCAGACTGGAACCGAGCATCCTCGCGGACGCCTGTTACTGAACGTGTTGTCGCTGGATGGCGGGAGGCGCTTCGGTTGGATGAACCGACCGCGCGAAACCAGTCTACATCCCCAGCATGCGCATGATCCCCCCGGCACCCTTGCCGGAGGTCATCGCTTGCATCAGTTTGCGGGCATCCTTGAACTGATTCAAGAGGCGATTTACGTCCTGGGGGGTGGTTCCTGAGCCCCGGGCGATGCGCCGGCGGCGGGATCCGTTCAGGATTTCGGGATTTCGGCGCTCCTGGAGGGTCATGGAGCGGACGATCGCCTCGCTCTGGCTGAAGAATCCGTCGTTGAATTCGACCCCGCCGAGCTGCTTCTTGATGCCGGAGGCCCCCGGGAGCATGTCCAGGAGGCCGCCCAGCGGGCCCATGGACTTCACCTGCTCCATCTGGCCGAGGAAGTCCTCCAGGTCGAACTGGCCGCTCCGCATCCGCTTCGTCATGTCCTCGACGCTGCGAGAGCCCAGCGAGGCCTTGGCCTTCTCGACGAGGGTGACGACGTCACCCATACCGAGGACGCGGGAGGCGAAGCGCTCCGGGTGGAAGTCCTCGAGCGCCTCGAGGCGCTCCCCGGTCGTGATGAGCTTGATCGGGAGGCCGGTCACCTCGCGGACGGAGAGGACGGCGCCGCCGCGGCTGTCGGAGTCCACCTTCGTGACCACGATGCCGGTGCCCTCGATCGCCTCGTGGAACTCCTTGGCGATCGTCACGGCCTCCTGGCCGGACATCGCGTCCACAACAATGAGCACCTCGGTCGGATCCACCTCGTCTGCGAGGGCGGCGAGGCCGTCCGCGGTGTCATCATCGAGGGCGACCGCGCCGACGGTGTCCACGATGATCGCGGTGACGTTCTGCTTCTTCGCCTCGGCGAGCGCGCGCTTTGCGACATCGACGGCGGGTGCTTCCTTCGCCTCGACGTAGCACGGGACATCGATCGACTTCGCGAGCACCTGCAACTGTTCGCTGGCGGCGACACGCTCGAAGTCGGTGGAGACGAGGAGGGGGCGGTGCCCCTCGTTCTTGAGGCGCAGCGCGAGGCGGCCCGCGAGGGTGGTCTTGCCGGAGCCCTTCGTGCCGACGATGAGGATCTTGATCGGCCCGCTGTCGGGCTTGAGCAGCGGGGCGTCTTCGCCGCCGAGCGTGCGAACCAGCTCGTCGTGGACGATGCTGATGACCTGCTGGCCGGGCGTGATCGAGGTCAGAACCTCTTGCCCGAGCCCCTTCTCGCGCACGCGGGCGATGAAGTCACGGACGACCTTGAAGTTGACGTCCGCTTCGAGGAGCGCGATGCGCACCTCGCGCAGGGCTTCGTCGAGCTCCTGCTCGCCGATGCGGCCGCTGGAGCCGAGGCGTCGGAAGGTGTTCTGGAGTCGTTCGGAGAGGGCGTCGAGCATGCTTCGAGTGTACCGAAGGCGGCGACGAGGCGGCTAGGGCGCGCTACTCAGCGGGAAGCCCGCGCTCGCGCATCTGCTCGGCGAGCTTCGCCGGGATCGGGCGGCAGCCACAGTGCTCGGCATGATCCAGGTGCCACGCGGCGCGCGCCTCGAACGTCGCGTTCTGGGGCATCCTGTGGGCGAGGTGCCATTCGGCGTTGATCGGCATGGGGCGAGAGTACCGCGCGGGGCCGAGCGGACGCGACGATGGCGCGGACGCAGGCTCGAGCTGCGCAACGTCCGCGCCATCCGCCGCCGATCGATCGAGGTGCCCCGCCGCTCGACATATTCAACGTACTGCGCGCGCAGAAGAGCGCCATGCCGTATTTGCAGTGTTTCATGGGGTTTCGTGGAGATTCGCGCGCGGGGCGTCCCAACTCTCAACCAACCGTAAACCAGAAGGCCCCGAACATCGGGGCCTTCTGCGGTATGCGAGCAAACGGTGCGGGCTACTCGAGGCCGCGCTCCGCCATCATCGCGACGACATCGGTGAGGCGGCAGGAGTAGGCCCACTCGTTGTCGTACCAGGAGATCGTCTTCGCCATGCCGCCCGGCAGGACCGCTGTCGATGCGGCGTCGTGGATGGCCGAGGCGGGGTGGCCCTTGAAGTCCATCGAGACCAGCTCGTCCTTCTCGTAGTGGAGGTAGGGCGCGAGCGGCCCGCTGGCGGCGGCCATGTACGCCTCGTTGATGGCGCCCACCGAGGGCGCATCGCGCAGCGTGGTCACGAGGTCGAGGAGCGACACGGTCGGCGTTGGCACGCGGAGCGCGAGGCCATCGAACTTGCCGGCGAGCTCCGGGATGATCCCGGCGACGGCGTCCGATGCGCCCGAGGACGTCGGGATGATGTTCAGCGCGGCAGCGCGGGCGCGGCGCAGGTCCTTGTGCGTGCCGTCCACGAGGTTCTGGTCGCCGGTGTACGAGTGGACCGTGGTCATGAAGCCACGCTCCACGCCGAAGGCGTCGTGCAGCACCTTGATCGCGAGCACCACGCAGTTCGTCGTGCAGGAACCGGCCGAGATCACCTTGTGCGCCTTCGCGTCGTACTGCTCGTCGTTCGCGCCCATGATCACCGTCCAGTCCACGGCCTTGCCGGGGGCGGAGATGATCACCTTCTTCACGGAGTCGTGGACGTGTTGTCCGGCGGATTTACCGTCTCGAAACTCCCCGGTGCATTCGAGGACGACGTCGACGTCGGCGTCCCCCCACGGGATATCGGCGGGGCTGTTCGCGTTGAAGACGGCGACCTCGTGCTTGCCGACCTTGAAGGAGTCGGTGCCGTCGATGATCTCGGCGGGGAAGCGGCCGTAGTCGGAGTCGTAGCGGAGCAGGTGTGTGCGGAGGGCGACGGGGCCGCGATTGATCGCGACGATCTCAAAGTCGTCCTGTCGGTTCTCGAACCAGGCACGGAACGCCTGGCGTCCAGTGCGACCGAACCCGTTGATGCCGACTCGCAACGTCATGTGAAGACTCCCCGGTCCTGTGCCTGTCCTGTGATGGCGGGCTGGCGTGACGTTCCCTCGTGCGCTTCGCAGGGAGGGGGAAGCGCGTCGCCATTCTATCGAACGTGGTGCTTACCGGCGTGCCGTCCGAGGCCGTCCGGGCTGCACTTTCGCTACAGGACGTAACGGATCGCGGCGGGCTAGAGCAGGATGCGCTGCGTTGCGTCGCCGGGGCGGCGGCGGAACTGCTGGAGCAGGTGGCGCGCCCGGCCGTCCTCGCCGCTCCACTCCACAAGGTGGCAGCGGTCGGCGTCGGCGAGCAGTGCCTCGGCGGCTCCGACGTGGTCGACGATCGCGGCGCGCAGCTCGTCCGGCGCGGGGAAGTGCTGCGCGAGGTGCATCGAGGTGTGCAGCTGCACGACACCGATGCGTAGCCCCCATCCGAGCAGCAGCTGCGCCCAGCCGAGGTGGTACGCGTGGTCGGCGAAGTTGAGCGGGTACCGCTCATGCGTTGCTTCGTTCGCCACGAAGAGCGCCGTCGGGCCGAAGTTCGGGCGGCCGAGGTCGCTGGTAGCGCGGTAGATGAGACGGAGGTGCTCGTCGCCGGCGATGGCGCCGCCGGCGAAGTAGTGGCCGAGGCCGATCTCCATCGCACGGGCGGGCTCGTTGCGGCCGTACGCCTCGTGCGTGAAGCGGCGCCATTCGTCCATCTCGGCGTCGAAGCCGCGCTGCCCGCCGACGAACTCGACTGCCTGCCGCAGCAGCGGCAGCGCGCTCTGGTAGGAGCCTCGACGGATTACGCCCACCGCGTCGGAGGTCGCGCTGAACGCGCGCGACCACAGGCTCGCGTAGCCGGCCATCGTCATCGTGCGTGCAGAGGCGGTGTACCCGGTGCCGGCGAGCCGCGCCTGGAGGTCGAGGTTCTGCGCGACAAGCCGCATCTCCTCGCCGCATGTGAAGCCCGTCTGGCGCCACGCATCCTCGGCGACATCGTCGAGGTCGGCGGGCTTGCCGGGCAGCGTCCATCCGGCGGGCACCTTCATCCCGGAGACGCGCTGCGGCGATGGCGCGATCGGCAGGCCCGGATCGGCGTGATCGTGATCCGGCGTGTCGTGACCGCCGTTCGAGGTCACTGGCGGAATGCGCTGCGGCCCGCGTAAAGGGCGCCCGCGCCGAGCTCCTCCTCGATGCGGAGCAGCTCGTTGTACTTCGCGGTGCGGTCCGTGCGTGCCGGCGCGCCGGTCTTGATCTGGCCGGCGCCTGTCGCGACCACGAGGTGGGCGATCGTCGTGTCCTCGGTCTCGCCGGAGCGGTGGGAGATCACGGCGCGGTAGCCGTTGCTGTGCGCAAGGCGGATCGCCGCCATCGTCTCGGTCAGCGTGCCGATCTGGTTGAGCTTGATCAGGATGGCGTTGCCGGCCTTCTGGTCGATACCGCGGCCGAGGCGCTCGATGTTGGTGACGAACAGGTCGTCGCCGACGAGCTGCGTCTTGCTGCCGATGCGCTCGGTGAGCAGCTGCCACCCGGCCCAGTCGTCCTCGTCCATGCCGTCCTCGATCGAGATGATCGGGTAGTCGCGCGCCCACTCGGCCCAGAGGTCGACGAGCTCCGCGGGGGTGACGGTGCGGCCCTCGCGCTTGAGGTCGTAGATGCCGTCGCGGTAGAGCTCGGACGCGGCGGGGTC
>CANIRU010000125.1 GCA_947470025.1 Chloroflexota bacterium | reverse complement strand
CTGGCCGTAGGCGGTCTCGGCGGCGGTCTTGAGGAAGAGGCCGATCAGCACGAACCACACACCACTCAGACTGCGCGTCGTGAGCGACAACATGATGCCGATCCCGATCAGCCCCCACGCGAGCACCGTTCCGGAGCGCGTGGCGATCCTCGTGGATTTCGTCAGGTCGCCGGAGGACGCCCACACGATCGCGCGCAGCACGCGGCCGCCGTCCAGCGGGTAGCCAGGGATCAGGTTGAAGATGCCCAGGACCACGTTGGTCCCGGCGAGGTACATCAGCGCGCCGGCGGCGAAGATGACAACAGGCGGTGCGCCCTCCGTCGGCAGCGACCACCACACCGCTCCCATCAGCAGACCGAGGACGACCGACATGAGCGGCCCGGCGATCGCAATCCGGAACTCCTGCCCGGCCGTCTGCATCTCGCCCTCGATGTTCGAGACCCCCCCGAGGACGAACAGCGTGATCGAGGGCACCTTCATCCCGTAATGCTGTGCGACGAATGCGTGCGACAGTTCGTGCAAGAGGACGGACGCGAAGAACACGACGGCAGCCGCGAAGGATCCGAGCCAGCGCTGGGTATCGTTCCACTGCGGGACGAGGTCATGCAGGATGGTGCTCTGGAGATTCCACGAGACGAGCGCGAAGACCGCGAGCCACGTCCAGTGCACGCGGATCGCGATGCCCCGTACACGACCGATCAGGATGCCGCCGCCGTTGAGGTCCATGAATGGATGATAGCCCGTCCGAGCGGGCGAGCGGGCGAGCTCTAGGCGAGGAGTGCGGCGACCGTCGCGTCATCCAGGGCGACGCGCATGAGGCCGCCGATGCGGTCCACCTTCGCCTCCCCCGAGAACGATGCCGTACCGAACGTGCCCTCGAGGTCACGCATCGTCTCCACGGTGCCGCCGGGCGCGAGCAGCAGCGTCGTCCGGCGCTCGGAGGCCGCGCGGTCGAGGATGTAGGGGCTCGGCTCGTGTCCGCCGGTCAGGATCAGGCACTCAGAGCCGGTGCCCATGGCGGCCAGCGCTAGGTCCACCTTCTCGGCCCTGGCGATGACCGCGCGGCGGGGGAAGCGGTTGAAGTAGGTGTCCGCGGAGTCATGGGAGATCGCGCCGATCACGAGGTGCTCGCAGACGGCGGCCTCGCCGGCGCGAGAGCGCGTCAGGACCTGCGCCCCGCTCGCCTCGATCAACTGGCGCACCGTGGGCGCGGCGAGCAGGCGGTCTTCGCCGATCACGCGCAGCCCGGTCGTCGCCGCGTGGTTGACGAGTACTGTCGCCCCCACGGGCACATCGACGCTCGAACCCACAACGACGAACTTCGCGCCGAGGCGCAACGCCAGCACAGCCGCTTCCCCGCCCGCCGGAGCCTCGACGATCGTCACGAAGCCAGCCGTGTCCGTGGGCGTGTAGATGGGGGCGCCGGTGCTCTCGGCGAACTCAAGAGCCGCGAACACCGCGGCGTCCTCGGACGCCCGGGCATCGCCGGCCAGCCGTTCGATGCGGACGTTATGTCCTGCATGGGCGAGCCGATGCGCGAGACCGACGGCCATGGTGGTGGCACCCGCCGAGGGTGCTGTGCCAGCGACGAGGATGAGCGTCATCGCGATTCCTCGCCATGAACGAAGCCGGTGTGGTTGGTGCCGAGGGCCGGGATCGAACCGGCGACACCACGATTTTCAGTCGTGTGCTCTACCAACTGAGCTACCTCGGCGCGAATCCGAATCTGGAAGCAGCAATTCGCCGCCACCAACCTCGACCACAGCGGTGGGAACACCGCCGCTTCGCCAGTCTGGGCATCGTACCGGGCCACGATCTCTCGGACAACATCGGGAACTTCGTGCACCACCTCCCGGACGTGAACCCGAGCCTCCGTGCCGCCTCGCTCCCCTACGGCGATTGCGTCCGTGGACGAAGTCGCTGCCCCGACGGTCAGCTGCACGAGATGCGCGAGTAGCACGCAAATGGGCTACGAGTCATGGCGCGCTCTTGTCTCGAACGTGTGATCACGCGCACCGTGTCGAAGGGTTGTCCGCTGCTACGATGGCCGAAGATCGAGCGCATCGAGGAACACCGCATGACCTCCGACACGCCCAAGGAAACGCCGCCCAACCTGCGCTTCCCAGAGAGCGGCGAATTCCCGACGGGGCCCGAGGTCGGCGAACTATTACCGGACTTCACACTGCTCGATCAGCACGGAGCCCCTGTGAACTTCGCGGGGGCACGGGACAGGAAGCGCGCGCTCGTCGTCTTCCACCGCTCCGCACGCTGGTGACCGTTCTGCCGGACGCAGCTCGTGCAGCTGCAGCAGAACCTCGAGACGTTCACCGCAGCAGGGATCAAGGTCTTCGCGATCTCGTATGACCCCGTCGATGTCCTCGCGAAGTTCGCAGAGGAGTTCGGCATCACGTTCCCCCTGCTCTCTGACGAGGGCTCCGCCGTCATGCGGCAGTACGGGATCATGAATACGATGGTGCGTCCGGAGGAGACTGACTACTACGGCATCCCCTACCCCGGGACCTACGCAGTGGGTGAGGACGGGCGCGTCACGGAGAAGTCCTTCTTCCGGTACTACCGCGTCCGTCCCTCGGCGCAGTCCATGCTGAAGGATCTGTTCGACGTCGAGTTCGATACCGGCGGTGACCCGTACGTCGAGGCGGCCGGTGAAGGTGCGCGCGTGTCTGCCGTACTCGCCTCGGACGGGCTCGTGTTCATGCAACGTGATCCACTCTACGTGCGCATTGCCCTGAACCCCGGCCTGCACATCTACCGCGCGCCGGTGCCGGATGGCTTCATCGCGACCGAGGTGACGGTGACCGGGCCTGATCTCCTGGTCGTTGAGCAACCGGTCTATCCGGAGGGGCATCCGTTCCGCGTGGCTGGCATCCCGCACGAGTTCGAGGTCCTCGACGGCTCCGTCGAGATCGAGGTGCCGATCCAGTGGACGCAGCCGGACAACGCGCCGGACTCGGCGACGATCGTTCCGCTCGAAATCACGGTGCGCTACCAGGCCTGCGACGCGCAGCAGTGCTTTATCCCGCGAACGGTCTCGTTGCACCTCGACGTGCCGGTCGGCCGGTTGTATCGCGCGACGCCGCCCAGCACACCGCCTCCCACGCGATAGCGACCCGTCAGACCTGCGGTCCCCAGAGCGACTCGAGGAGCGGTGCGAGGCGTTGCCTCGTCGCGGCGGGAACATGACTGGATGAGGTGACGAGCGCGGTGGCCAGGGCGTGCCCACACTCGCAGGCGCGGCGAGCGGGCAGGGATGCGACAGTGCGACCGATCACCAGTACCGCTGCGGCCGCGTTGGCGCGAAGACGCTCCATCACGAGGTCCGCCGCGACGTCATCCTCGTCCTCATGCCAGACGTCGTAGTCGGTGACGAAGCAGAGCGCCGCGTAGCAGAGCTCTGCTTCGCGAGCGAGCTTGGCCTCCGGCAGCGCAGTCATGCCCACGAGCAGTTCCACTGACCTCACGCCCGATAGTAGAACTGACGTTCTGATACTATACCCTCGCCTCTTGGCGGGGGCTGCTATGCCTACAGAATCCATCAAACGCATCGCCTGTCTGTCCATCCCCTCGCTCGCCTTTCAGTGCGAGCTGGTGGAGCGGCCAAGGCTGGTCGGCAGCCCCGTCGTGCTGAGCGACGAGGCACATGCCCGTGTCGCAGACCTGACACGCGAAGCGCGGCTGCGCGGCGTCCGAGTGGGGATGACGCTGCTCGATGCCGTCGGGCTATGCCCCCAGCTGATCGTGCTGGAGCCGCGTCCGGCGCTCATCGCGCACTATGCCGACGCCCTCGTCGACGCGATGGCGACCGTCAGTCCCCTGGTGGAGGAGGCCGAGCAGGGCCTGGTCTTCGCCGATCTCCGCGGGACGGAGGGGCTGTACCCCAGACTTGGCGATCTCCGGACCGCGGTGTTCGCGGCACTGCCCGATCGGCTGGCACCACAGCTCGGCGTCGCCGAGGCGCGTTTTACGGCACACATGGCTGCACTGCGTGCCGAGCCGGGGAACGCCATCCGCGTAATGCCGGCGGAAGCGGCCGACTTCCTCGCCTCCGAAATGGTGTCGCGGCTGCCGTTGGAGATCGAGGCCATCGAGCGGCTGCGGCTGCTCGGGATCGAGACGGTCGGTGCATTCGCCGCGCTGCCTCGGTCAGCGGTGGAGGCGCAGTTCGGGTTTCTTGGTGGCATCGCGTGGCTGGCGGCGCAGGGCGAGGACCCGGTGCCGGTGCGGCCTCGACCGTGGGAGCGGGAGCGGGTCGTCGAGCACGTCCAGGCCGAGCCACCGTTCATCAGTCGCGAGGCGGTGCTGTATGCAATCGAGCAGATGCTGGGACGGGCGCTGCGGCATCCTCGTGCCCGGCATCGGTTCGTGCGCTCGCTGCGACTACGTGCGGAGACGGAGCGGGGCGCGCTGTGGGAGCGCGAGCAGGTATTGCGCGAGCCACTGGGCGACCGCGACCGCCTGTGGACGCTGCTCCGCTCGCTCGTCGAATACGCAGAGTTCCCCGGCCCGTTCACGCTGATCACGCTGGAATTGCGCGGGCTGACCGAGGAGAGCGGCCGGCAGCACAGCCTGTTCGTGGAGCAGACACGCCGCCGTGAGCAACTCGACGAGATGGTGCGGCACCTCAAGGTGCGCTTCGGCGAGTCGCCGGTCGCGCGGGTGGTCGAGGTCGAGCCGTGGCACCGATTGCCTGAGCACCGGCGTGCCCTGCTGGAGTATGACCCGTGACCGCTGCGAATCGCGGCACGGGCACGGCGGCGCTCCGCGCGATCGGCCTGCCTCGAATACTGCACGTCGAGGTCGACGCCGAGCTGCGTCCGATTGCTGTGACGCGAGCGCCGAGCCGTGGGCGGACGGGCGCGCGTTCTCAGATCGAGCGCATCGAGGACATCTGGCGTGTCGCCGAGGCATGGTGGCGCGCCGGCGCACAGGCCCGCACCTACTACCGTGTGACGCTCGATGGTGGTCGGCCGCTCACGCTGTTCCGCGACGACGCGACGGGAGCGTGGTTCGAGCAGCCATACTCGGCGCCACACACCCCAGACAGGAGCGCTCCGCGAT
>CANIRU010000124.1 GCA_947470025.1 Chloroflexota bacterium | reverse complement strand
GGTTCATCGAGGATCGTCGACGCCAGCCGCGCGAGGACCTCATCTCGGCGCTGGTCGCCGCGGAAACCGAGGGGCGGCGGCTGACCGGGGCGGAAGTGCTCGCGTTCGCGATCCTCCTACTCGTCGCCGGCAACGAGACGACCACGAACCTCATCGGGAGCGGGATGCGCACGCTCCTCGCGCACCCCGAGGCGGCCGCGGCGCTGCGTGCGCAGCCGGAGCGGATCCCGGCGGCGATCGAGGAGATGCTGCGCTACGACAGCCCAGTGCAGGGCATCGTCCGCTTCGCAACGCGCGACGTCGAGGTTGGCGACAAGATGATCCGCAAGGGTGACGTGATCATGGGGATGACCGGCGCGGCGAACCGCGACCCGGACCAGTTCCCGGACCCCACCGTCTTCGACCTCAACCGAGGCGACACCCGCCACCTCGCGTTCGGGATGGGCATCCACTACTGCGTGGGCGCGCCGCTCGCTCGCGTCGAGGGCGCCATCGCGTTCCGCGCGCTCCTCGATCGGTGGGCATCGATCGAGGCGGCGGGGGAGGTCGAGATGGGCGGGACGTTCCTGATCCGCGGCCCGGTCAGGCTGCCGCTGGCCGTCGCCCGCGGAGCGTGACGACGACGGCCGTCGAGAGCATCACCGCCGCCGCGAGGCCCATGTACGTGCCCATCGCCATCGTCACGCCGAAGACTGCGATCAGCGGGCCGAGCGACAGGGTGCCGATCGGCTCGGCCCCTTGCGACATCGAGTAGATGCCCATGACCCGCGCACGGTATTGCTCGGAAGCGTTCAGTTGCACCAGCGCCTGGTTCAGCGTGCTGAACACGGAATGCACCACGCCCGCGACAACCAGGATGCCGAACGCCAGTGGGAAGTGCGTCGCCTGCGTGAACGCCAGGACCAGCAGCACGTAGATCACGCCCGCCCAGAGCATCGAGCGTATCCCGCCCCGGCCGGCGGCGACGTACCAGAGACCGATCAGCGAACCGACGCCGACGGCTGACAGCAGATAGCCGAGCTCCGCCTCGCCACCCCCGATGTTCTCGCGCACGAACACCGGCATGAACGCGAGGTACGGGTACACGAGGAGCGCGGTCAGCAGGTTCATCAGGACGCTCAGGCGCACCGCGCCGTTCTCGCGGAGGTGCGCGACGCCGCCCAGCAGCTCGCGCCATACGTTGCCGCGGGCGGTGTCGCGGCGCGTCTCGACCTTCAACGCCCACACGAGGCCGACCGCCGCGAAGAGCAGTACTGCCTGGATTGCGAACGCGAAGCCGCCGCCCCACCGCGCGATGATCACGCCGCCGACGCTGGGACCGAGCACGCGCATCGTGCTGCCCGTCATCGCGTTGAGCGCGAGGCCGTTGCGCAGCAGCCGCCGCCCGACGGTGTCGTACACGAGGAGGTTCCTCGTGGGCTGGTTCAGCGCCTGCCCGATGCCGAACGTCGCGCCGATCGCGTAGAGCAGCGGCAGCGACGCGCGGTCCGTGAAGATCGCGACGGCGAGGATGCCGGCGCCGGCGGCCTGCCCGACCGCGGCGAACAGCAGCACCCGGCGCGCGCCGAAGCGGTCGGATGCAATCCCGGCGAACGGCGACAGCACGATCACAAAGACGTTCGACAGGAACCCCAGCACGCTCAACGCGATCGCCGAGCCTGTGATTTCGTAGACGACCCACAGCAGCGCGACTCGCTGGATCCACTGGCCCAGTTGCATCGCCATGCCTGCGCCCATCAGGAGACGGAACGTGGGCGACTGGAACGCCGCGAAGCGTCCGGTCGCTTCGGCCTCGTCGTCGATCGGCGCGGGGTCGGCTGGGGCGGATCTGGTCATGCGCGGGAGCATACGCGCGCGTCCCGATAGGGTCTGACCTAGAATCGGGGCAGGAGCCGCCCATGCCGTACGACCCCGAGAACGTCTTCGCGAAGATCCTGCGCGATGAGATCCCCAGCACGCGCGTGCACGAGGACGCCGAGTTCCTCGCGATCCGCGACGTCGCGCCCGCGGCGCCGACACATATCCTCGTCCTCCCGCGCGGTGACGGGCCGATCGGCCCCGCCGACCTCGAGGACGCCGACGCGCCGTGGGTGGGGCGGATGGTGGTGCTCGCCACGCGGATCGCGCGCGAGCAAGGGCTGGCCGAGGACGGCTACCGGCTGGTCATGAATTGCGGACGCGATGGCGGGCAGACCGTGCCGCACCTTCACCTCCACATCCTCGGCGGGCGCACGCTGCACGGCTTCGGGTAGGGGCGAGAGCGGGGATTCCCTGATAGGACTGCTCGCGGATGCGCCCTAGGGTGTTCACCGGAGTACAGTGACTACCTCCAGTGACCGAGGACGCATGGTTCAGTCCATTGTGAATACCCCCGCGCCCGGCCCCGTCGATCCGGATCTGCTGGTCGAGGCGTTGTTGTACTCGGTCTCGCACGACCTGCGCTCGCCGCTGCTCACGCTCTCGCTCGCCGGTGAGCTGATCGCCGAGTCGCTGGGCGACCGGCTGCGCGAGGACCCGTCGAATAGCGGCCGGGTTGCGCTGGACGCGCTTCAGCACGGGGCGCGCGACCTGGAGCGGATGCTGCAGTCCCTCACGCTCATCTCTCGCGCTCGTCGCCGCCCACTTGAGACCAGTCGAGCGCCGCTGCGGCTCCTCCTTGGAGGCCACGTGGTGATCTCCGAGGACGGCGACCTCGGCGGCCGCCTCGTCTCAGTCGACCCGATTGCGGTGCGCGAGATCATCGACAGCGTGTGTGGAGAAGAGCCAGCCGAGATTCACGTACGTCTGACCGATGAGTTCGCCGTCCTCCGCCTGCCCTTGGTCGATTCGCTTGCCGATGTGCGCGGGACACCGCTGGTGACGCTCGCGCAGTCCTTGCAGATGCACGCGGGCACCCTCGTCGAGGCGCTTGCGGCAGGGCAGGTGGTCGCCGAGCGCTTCGGGGCCCGTGTCGGGGTCGACGAGCACGGGGTGCATCTCTGGCTCCCCCGCCTCGAGGCAACCCCGACCAGTGGGTTGGGCTCGTGAGACCGTTCGCCGCCTCCGCCGTCCTCGTCGTGGACGATGACCTCGACCACGCCCAGATCGCGCGGCTCGTCCTGCGGATGCTTGCGCCGACGACGGGGGTCCAGGTAGTCCATGAAGCGTCGGGCGCCATCGCCCGGCTAGATGCGCTCCCGCGCGGCGCCGTGGTGCTCATCGACCGCTGGCTGCACGGTGTCGAATCGTTCGACACCGTCGTCGAGATGCGCTCACGCCGCCCCGATGTCCACGTCGTGATGCTTTCGGCCGTGCTTTCCTCGATCGATCGTGCCTACGCGCTCGCGTGTGGTGCGGTCGACGCCATCGAGAAGCCGTCCAGCCTCGACGGCTGGCGCGAGGCGCTCGCCTCGATCGTCGGCGTCGACACCGACGCCACCCCTCGCGCGGCGTAGTCCTCGACCCGCGCCGTCTCGCGGCGGACGTACCCTCGCTCGCTGCTACGATGGCCGTCGTAGGGGCCTGTAGCTCAGCGGCCTAGAGCAGTCGGCTCATAACCGATCGGTCCCAGGTTCGAATCCTGGCGGGCCTACCAATGTTCTTGAACGAGGGCGGAGACTCCATGCGCGACCACGTCCGCCTCGCCCTTTCCGGGTACCGTCCGGCCGAGATCGCGCTGCAGGGCTACCGCGACTCCGCCGTGCTCGTGCTGCTGCACGAGCAGGACGGCGTGGAGCACCTGCTGTTCCAGGTGCGGTCGTCCTCGCTCTTGTTGCACAGCGGCGAGATCGGGTTCCCGGGCGGCCGGAGGCAGGGCGAGGACGGCACGCTCCTCGACACCGCGCTGCGGGAGGTCGAGGAGGAGATCGGCGTGCCACGCGATCATGTCGACGTCCTCGGCCAGCTCGACGACACCCTGACCTTCTCCTCCAACTACCGCATCCGCCCGTATGTGGGGGCGCTGTCACTCGGTCCGCGCGAGTTCGCGATCGACGCCGGCGAGGTGCACGAGTTGCTCGCGATCCCGCTGCGGTTCCTCCAGTTGCCCGAGGCGCGCGGCTGGTACCCGGTGGACCGTGGCGGGGTGGTGGAGTCGACGCCTGCCTTCCTGTACCGCGAGCACGTCATCTGGGGCGCGACGGCGCGCGTCCTCGACCGCTTCCTGGCACTGATCGAGGTGCCTGCATGACGTTGATCCTTGTGCGGCACGCGCAATCGGAGGCGAACGCCGCGGGCGTATTCACGGGAAGCATGGACGTGTCCCTCACCGACCTTGGTCGGCGGCAAGCGGCTGCGCTCGCGGAACGGCTTGCCGGGATGACGGTGACGGCCGTGTACTCGAGCACGTTGCGTCGCGCGCAGGACACCGCCCGTCCGACGGCGGAGCGCTTCGGTCTCGAGGTGCAAGCTGTCGAGGCGCTCCGCGAGTCCGGGCTGGGCGAGGCGGAGGGCCTGGCATGGGCGGCGGTGCGCAGTCGGTGGACGTTGGGACAGGGTGCGCGCTGGGCGGACAGCATCCCCGGCGCCGAGCGCGGCGACGATGTGCGCGCGCGCGTGTCGAGTGGCCTGGACGAGCTGTTGGAGCGCCACCGCGACGATGTTGCGCTCTGCGTGAGCCACGCCGGCGCGATCACGCATGCGCTGCAGCACGTCCTCGGCCTGCCGCTGGAGCAGGGCGTGCGCGTGCCGTTGCACCATGCGGCGCTGAACGTGATCGAGTGGACGGAGCGGGGGCCGGTGCTGCTGTCGTTGAACGACGCGTGCCACCTTGAGGCGATCGAGACGTAGGCGGCGCGGCGAGACTAGCCGCTGCGCGTGCGTGTGGGCCGGCGTGCTTCGATCGCGACGTCGAGGCGGTTTGGCTCGGTCGCGACGATCTGCCAGGCCCCGTCCGAAGCAGTCTGCAGGCGATCGATGAACGGGACGCCGCCGTCGTATTCGACGACCATCGTCAGCGTGCCGAGGTAGAACCGCCGCACGTGCGTGCTCCGCACCCCGGGCACCGCACGGATGCTGTCCTGGAACTGGTTGAGCGCGACGAACGACTTGAACGGCGCTGCCACGAGCAGCACCTGCCCCGACAGCGTTGGCTCGGCGGCCGCCGAGGTCGTTGAGGTCGGCGTCGGTGCGGGGGCAGGCGGCACCCGGCGCGCCGCGGGGCGCACCACTGGCGGCGGGGGCATC
>CANIRU010000123.1 GCA_947470025.1 Chloroflexota bacterium | reverse complement strand
GCTCGCGGTACTGCGAGAGGTCCAGGCGCAGCGTGCCGGCGACGCGCTTCATCGCGCGCGTCTGCGCCGATCCACCCACTCGCGACACCGAGATGCCGGGGTTGGTGGCGGGGCGCTGGCCGCTGTTGAACAGGTCCAGCTCCAGGAAGATCTGGCCGTCCGTGATCGAGATGACGTTCGTGGGGATGTAGGCGGACACATCGCCGGCCTGCGTCTCGATGATCGGGAGCGCCGTGATCGAGCCGCCGCCGAGCTCCGGGATGACGCGCGCGGCGCGCTCCAGGAGGCGGGAGTGCAGGTAGAACACGTCGCCGGGGTACGCCTCGCGGCCCGGGGGGCGGCGGAGGAGCAGCGAGACCTCGCGGTACGCCCACGCGTGCTTCGAGAGGTCGTCGTAGATGACGAGGACGTCCTTGCCCTTCGCCATGAAGTACTCGGCCATCGCGGCGCCGGCGTACGGGGCGAGGTACTGGAGGGCGGCGGACTCGGAGGCGGAGGCGACCACGACGATCGTGTGGTTCATCGCGCCGTACTGGTCGAGGATGGCGACCGTCTGGGCGACCTTCGCATCCTTCTGGCCAATCGCGACGTAGATGCAGATCACGCCGCTGTCCTTCTGGTTGATGATCGCGTCGATGCAGATGGCGCTCTTGCCGATCGAGCGGTCGCCGATGACGAGCTCGCGCTGGCCACGGCCGAGCGGGATCATCGCGTCGATGGCCTTGATGCCGGTCTGCAGCGGCTGGTTCACCGTGACGCGGGAGACGACGTCCGGAGCGATGCGCTCAACGGGGTAGCGCTCCGTGGTGCCCACGGGGCCCTTCTCGTCCACCGGGTCGCCGAGGGCGTTGACCACGCGACCGATGAGCGCCTCACCGACGGGGACGGACGCGACCAGGCCGGTGGTCCGGACCTCGTCGCCTTCCTTCACCTTGGTGTAGTCGCCCATGATGATGGCGCCGACCGTCTCCTCTTCGAGGTTCAGGGCGAGGCCACGGATCGGGCGGCCGTTGTCGTCCGTGACGCCGAACTCGATGAGCTCGGAGGCGAGGCACTCACCAAGACCGTGGATGCGGGCGATGCCGTCACCGGCCTCGATGACCGTGCCGACGTTCGCCGATGTCGCGGAGACATCGAAGTTCTCGATCTGCTCCTTCAGGATGGAGGCGATCTCTTCTGCTCGTACGGCCATCGCGGTACCTCGCTCTTCCGCCCTCCCCATCCACGACGGAAGGGGCGGCGATTCGTCTTCGATTTCGCGTCCTAGAACCGTTCGGCTCTAGAGCGCGGCACGCTCCAGTTGCGAGCGCAGCGCCCGGAGGCGTGCGCGCGTGGAGCCATCCACCAACCGGTCACCGATGCGGACCACGAGGCCGCCGAGGATGCTCGGGTCGACCTGCGTCTCGACGCTCACGTGCTTGCCGGTCTGCGCCTCGAGGCGCTGTTCCAGCTGTACGCGGCTCTCCGGCGACAGCTCCACCGCGCTGGTGACCACGGCGCGGGCGATGCCGCGTTCGTTGTCGACCAGTTCGCGGAAGAAGGACGCGATGTCCGGGCCAAGGCCCAGTCGCGACTTCCGGCGGAGCAGCCGGAACAGGTTCAGTTGCGCGGCGGTCACGTTCGGCATGACGCGACGGACGATCGCTTGGAAGTTCTCGTCCGTCATCCCGTCCGCCTGCAGCGCCGCCACGAACTCGGGGCGCGAAGTCAGTGACTCCAGCGCCTCGATCGCCTCTACCCAGCTGTCGAGGTTGCCCTGTTCACGGGCGATCTCCAGCACAGCGGAGGCGTAGCGGCGGCCGGCGACATCGCGCGTTCCAGCCACGTTAGTTGCTGCCGTCCCGACCGAAGTCGCTGTTCACCAGTACCTCGTCGATGAGGCGCTGGTGGGCGCTGCGGTCCAGCGACTGCCCGACCACGCGCTCGGCAGCGCGGACGGTAAGGTCCGCGAACTCGGCGCGCAGGGCCTGCACGGCCTGCAGTCGCTCCTGCTCCATCTCCTGGCGGGCGCGCTCCACGATGCGGTCGGCGTCGGCTTTCGCCTGCGTCTCCAGCTCCGTGCGCAGACGACCGGCGGTCTCCTGCGCGCGCGCGACGAGGTCACGACCCTCTGCACGAGCAGCCTCGAGGGCGGCCTGCGCCGCGACCTGGCTCTGCTCGGCAGCGGACGCCGCGGCCTCCGAGGCCTTCAGGCCCTCTTCGATGCGGTGCTTGCGCTCGTCCAGCATCTTGAGGATCGGGCCCCACAGGAACATGCGGAGCACGACCAGCAGGATGGTGAAGTTCACCAGCTGCGTGACCAGGCCGGGCAGGCTGATGCCGAGGGCAGCAATGCCGCCCGACTCACCCTCTGCTGCGGATGCCGCCATCGGCATTGCCGCGGCGGCCAGACCGATGAACAGGGCCGCGACGCGCGGGTGCGCGCCTGACACCAGTCCTCGGAGAGTCTGCATCGCTCTCACCGGTTCGCTCCTCGCCTGGACGGTTGCGCCGCCGACCCCTCGTCGAGGCCGGCGATTCGCACCGCCAGTGGTTGCCCCTCGACGCGTCTTAGAAGACGAAGCCGATGAGGATCGCGACGACCAGGGCGTAGATGCCGATGGCCTCGGCGAACGCAACGGCCAGGATCATGTTGGTCTGGATGGCGCCGGCGGCCTCCGGGTTGCGACCCAGCGCCTCCATGGCCTTGCCACCCAGCATGCCGATGCCAATGGCGGGGCCGAGGGAACCGAGGCCCATGGCGATGGCGGCGGCGATGTACTTCATCGACTTCGCGGTCTCCGCGTTATCCGCGGCGGCCACGGTCTGGGCAGCGGCCACGCCGGCCACCAGGAGGAACATCGCCCCCGCGAGACCAACCGTAGCCATCGAACGACGTGCGAACTTCATCGAACTCTTCCTCCCTGGGTGTCCCCGATCCGCCGGGGGGCCTCATGGACGACACGAACCTTGTTGCCGCAGCGGGGCTTAATGCGCCCCGTGATGCTCTGTTTGCTCGGCGTGGTGCTCTTCGCCGTCGCCATGGTGCGAGACCGCCGTGACGGCGAACACCAGCGTCAGGATCGAGAACACAAACGCCTGGATGAGGCCCACGAACAGCTCGAGGCCGTAGAACACGTCCACGAGCAGGAACGGGACCAGGAACGTCATCATCGTCAACAGGACTTCTCCCGCGAAGACGTTGCCGAAGAGACGGAAGGTGAACGACACCATGCGCGACAGCTCCGAGACGAACTCGAGGACGCCCACGAAGATGTCGATGACCCCCATCGGCCCCTTCTTCAACGCGCTGATGGCGAAGAACTTCTTCAGGTAGCCCGGGCCGAGCGACTGCAGACCCCAGAACTCCACGAAGAGGAACGAGAAGATCGCGATCGCGAGCGGGGCGTTGATGTCGGTGTTCACGGAGCGGATGTAGGGCGAGAGCGCGCCGGAGAAGGCGCCGTGCGGGGCCTCCGCAGGAGCGACCGCAGCCGCCATGACGCCGGCAGGGTTGCTGCTCACGACCGGTTCGGTGACGCCGATCACGTCGCCCTTGTGCGCGGGAGCAGCCTCGGTGCCCTTCGGCGCCGCCGGTGCGCCGTGCTCGCCAGCCGGAGCGCCGTGCGCCTCGAAGCCGGCGGGGAGGATCGGGGCCTCGCCCTTGGCGGTGTACACGCTCTGGGGCTTCAGCGGGATGTAGGCGACACTGCCGGACTGCTGGAAGACCACCTGCGTTGCGCCGTGGCCGACCTCGGGCTTGCCGATCCAGTTCAGCGGCAGCAGGCCGAAGTAGTTAGAGGCGAGGACGAAGAAGAAGATCGTGGCGACCAGCGGGAAGAAGCGACGACCGTTCTTCTCACCGGCGACCGAGATAACGATGCCGAGGAACGCCTCGACGGCCGCCTCCACCCCACCGGCGAAGCCGGACGGGACGAGCTTGAGGCCGCTCTTCGTGATGAAGCCGATGGCGATGAGCACCAGGACGACCAGCCACGAGGTGAACATCGTGTTGGTGACGGCGACCGGGCCGATGTCGAAGACGTGCTCGGGAGCGACGACGATGGCGGGCGAGACGCCGCCGACAAACAGGAAGCCGGAAACCATGAGGGCGAGAGCAGCAACGGCGATCAGGAGCAGCTTCATCAGTTGCCGTTCTTATCGTTGTTGGATGCCACGAGTTCTCTGAGCCTCCGATAGGCGTCGTACAGACCGATCGCGAGTCCCAGAAGCAGCAGGGCCACCGTGATTACCGGCTCGGTGCCGTACTTTCCGTCGAGCCAACGCCCGAGGATTGCGCCCCCGCCAATCCAGAACGCGAGCGAGAATCCCAGGCCCACAAGTGCGAACGCGGGTGATCTCAACAAGGCCGTCCCGCCCATCTCTGAAAGCGGAACCGGGGGAACCCTACCATCCCCGGATCAGTGGATCAACTCACTTGTGGAATCTTGCACAAATAACCGGTCGTGTAGGCGGAGACTGGCCGCGAGCATGTCCGCGCGCTCCTCGGCGAGGGGCCTAACGGGTGCCCTCGCCGAGGTCGTCGAGGTCGAGGCCCGAGACAAAATCGCGGAACGCGGAGAGCTTTTCGAGCTCCTCGGCGGTCGGCGGCGCGGGGCGCACCTCGTCGGTGTCAGCACCCTCGATCGGCTCACCATCCTCGTCGAGCATGATGCCCGCGCGGTCCATCACCTCGTCCGCGACGTAGATCGGCACGCCCGCGCGCACCGCGACGGCGATGGCGTCCGAGGGCCGCGAGTCGATGTCGAACGTCTCGTCGCCGCGGCGAATGTGGATGTTCGCGTAGAACGTGTCCTCGCGCAGATCGTTCACGGTGACCGACTCCACCGTGCCGCCGAGGTCCTCAAGCATCTTGATCATGAGGTCGTGCGTCTGGGGCCGCGCGGAGGTGACCTCCTGCAGCCGGAACGCGATGGCGTCCGCAACGTCCGCGCCAATCCAGATGGTGAGGTAGCGGTCGGCTTCCTTCTCGCGCAGCACGACCACGCGCCGGTAGTGGCGCAGTCCGACACGGATGGAATCGATGATGAGTTCGCGCACGGGAGTCTCCCGGGGTGCCTCGCGACGCTGCGCGGGCTGATGTGCATCGAGTGTAGGGAAGGAGGGTTCGCGGACGCAATGCAGAGTGCGCGAGGCGTGTGCGGCCAACGATGCCGGCGAGGTTCTGCGCGGGGCAGCCCACCCCTGCGCTCCCGGCACGGGAGG
>CANIRU010000122.1 GCA_947470025.1 Chloroflexota bacterium | reverse complement strand
CTGTTCGAGCGCCTCAAGTACATCGTCATCGACGAGCTGCACACGTACCGCGGCGTCTTCGGGTCGCACGTCGCGAACGTGCTGCGGCGGCTGCTGCGCATCTGCCGTTTCTATGGCTCCGACCCGGTCTTCATCTGCTGCTCGGCGACGATCGCCAATCCGCAGGAGCTGGCGTCGAAGCTGATCGGGCGCCCGGTCGACCTCGTCGACGACAACGGTGCGCCGAGGGGCGAGCGCACGATCGCGCTGTACAACCCGCCGATCGTGAACCGCGAACTCGGTATCCGCCGCGGCGTGGTGAACGCCACCGTCGATGTCGCCTCCACGCTGCAGGCCGCGGGCGCGCAGACGATCGTGTTTGCCGGCAGCCGCACGCGTGTCGAGGAGCTGACGCAGTACCTGCGGGAGGTGCGCCACGGCGCGTATCCCGACGCGGGTGACGACCTCGTGCGGGGCTATCGCTCCGGCTACCTCCCGCAGGAGCGCCGCAACATCGAGGCCGCGCTGCGCGACGGACGGCTGCGCACCGTCGTCGGCACGAACGCGCTCGAGCTGGGCATCGACATCGGTGGCCTCGATGCAGCCGTGCTCGCGGGCTACCCCGGCACGATTGCCAGCCTGTGGCAGCAAATGGGGCGCGCGGGCCGTCGCAGCACGCCGTCGCTCGCAATCCTCGTGGCATCGTCGTCGCCGCTCGACCAGTACGTGGTCGCGCACCCCGAGTACCTGCTGGGCGAGTCGATCGAGGCGGGCCTGATCGACCCCGACAATCCCGTCGTCGCCGTGGAGCACGTGAAGTGCGCCGTCTTCGAACTGCCGGTCGAGGCGAGCGAGCACGCCGACCTCGGTGCGCGCACCTCCGCGCTGATCGATGCGCTCGACGAGACGGGCATGGTGCATCGCGCGGGCGACCGCACGTACTGGTCCAGCGAGGCGTTCCCCGCGCAGGAGGTCTCGCTGCGGCAGGGCGCGGAGCAGAACGTCGTGATCATCGACCAGGGTCCGCCCGCGCGCGTCATCGGCGAGATCGATCGCCCGAGCGCCATGACGCTCGTCCACGACGATGCGATCTACGTCCACGACGGTCGCCAGTACCACGTCGACTACCTCGACTGGGAGGAGCTGAAGGCCTACGTACGGCGCGTGGACGTGGACTACTACACGGACGGCCACCTCGCGGTCGATCTGAAGGTCCTCGACGAGTGGGATGCGACGTCGCCTTCCGCCGGATCGTCGATGTTGCGCGCGCACGGCGAGGTGGCCGTGACGTACCTCGCGACGTTGTTCAAGAAGATCCGCCTGCACACGCACGAGAACATCGGCTGGGGCAAGATCCGTCTGCCGCAGGACGACATGCACACCGGCGCATTCTGGATCGCATTTTCTCCGCCCCAAGGGGGCGATGGCGCTAACGCGCCGGGCGACAGCGCCGCGAGCGGTCTCGAGGGCGTTACGGATGTCGAGGGTGCGCTGCAGGGCGTGGGCGCGATTCTGCGCAACGTTGCGCCGATGCTGTTGATGTGCGACCCGCGCGACTTGCATCTCTCCACGCAGGTGCGGTCGCCGCACACTGGTCTGCCGACGATCTTCCTCTGGGAGTCGATTCCCGGCGGCGTCGGCTTCGGTGAGCGGCTGTTCAACGAGACCGCCCGACTGATCGAGATCGCGCGCGGGCTCATCGACGAGTGCGGGTGCTATGAGGGCTGCCCGGGGTGCGTCGGTCCCGCCGCTGCGCCGGGCGCCGGCGTGAAGGCGAGCGCGCAGGCCGCGCTGCGTGCCCTTGACGCGTCGATGCGCACCGAAGCATCTGCGTGACCACGACGGCTCCGCGCCCGGCGACCGATGCGGTCACGCGGGAGCGGCTGCGCGCGCTGATCCGCGAGATCGAGTCGCGATCGCCTCGTCCGCTCGGCCCGCCGCCGACCTCGTACGTCCCGACAGCGGGGGCCGAGTCGGCGTACGTGCCCGTCGACCCCGCGCCCGACGTGCCGCAGGAGGCGCGGTGGGTGCCATCGCGCCGCGCGCCGATCGCGCTCGAGTCGATGCCGGGCGCGCGGCTGCGCGTGACGGCGTCGGGGACGTGCGTGATGCGCGAGGTGCGACGCCCACTCGCCGCGCCCGCGCACCTCGTCGCCACGGGGGAGGCATTCGACCTGGGCGAACTGCCGCGCATGGTCGGTGCGCCGCTCGTCCGCCTCGCGCCGGACGCGGAGCTCGATGATGCCGCGCTGGAGGACCTGCTGTTCCTCGACATCGAGACGACCGGCCTCGGCGGCGCGGGGGCTATGGCGTTCCTCGTCGCGACGGGATGCGTCGAGGGCACGGGGGCAGCGCGGGAGTTCGTGCTGCGCCAGTACATCGCTCCGTCGCCGCCTGCGGAGGCCTCGCTGTTGGAAGCACTGATCGAAGACGCGCGCGTCCGCGACGGCGACACCGTGCTGGTGACGTACAACGGCCGTATGTTCGACGCGCCGATCCTCGATGGCCGCGCGACGATGCACCGGCAGCGTGGCGGCTTTGACGCGCTGCGCCACCTCGATCTGCTGCTGCCGGCGCGCGTCGCGTATCGCGGGCTGCTGCCGTCCTGCCGCCTCGTCGAGATGGAGTACGCGCTGCTGGGCATGACGCGACCGCCCTCGGAGTCCTCGGGTGCCGAGGCTCCCGGGTGGTACTTCCGCTTCCTGCGCACGGGCGATGCGCGGATGCTGGTGCCGATCATCGAGCACAACGAGCGCGACGTGGTCGCGCTGGCAGCGCTCACCGCGCGCTTCGCTGCCCTCGCCGAAGGCAGTGCCGAGGACGAACCCGCTGAGGGCTTGCACGCCCTCGCCGCCGGACGCCTGCTCGCGAAGCGCGGGGAGCACGAGGGGGCCCGCGCCCACTTCGAACGTGCGGTCACGACGCTGGCGCATCCCGCGCGCGAGGCGTGGCGGCACCCAGCGGGACACGTCGAGGCGCTGTTGCGGCTCGCGGCGCTGCATAAGGCGGCGGGCCGTCGCGACCTCGCCGCCCCACTCTGGCACGAGGTGCTCGAGCGCCCGGGCGCGCCGGCGCAGCGCGCGTACCAGGAGCTGGCGATCTACTACGAGCGCCACGCGCGCGATCTCGAGGCGGCGCTGGAGATCGTTGAGCGGGCGCTGGCGTACGCGGAGGGGCTCATGCGACTTGACCCGGAGCGCGCGGAGCGGTGGCAGTCGACGCTGCTCCTACGGAGGACTCGCGTACAATCACGACTGACGCGGGCCCCATCCCCCCGCTAGCCGCGCATCCTACCCCGACAGGAACCGCATGCTCCGCACCTCGTGGTGTCGAGGCTCACTCGTGCTAGCCGCCGCGTTTCTCGCGCTGGCGTGGGGCGCGTCGATGCCTTCGCCGGCCGCGGCTGCGCCGACGCGCGTCGAGCTGGTGCGCGTGGGTGACGCCGCCGTGACGGACGCGCTCCTCGCCTCGCTCGGCGCGACGGTCGAGGTGCGTAGCGCCGACCGCATTCAGGCGCTCGTCCCACCGTCCGCGATCCCGGCGCTCCGCCGCGCACACGGGCTCGTCCGCCTCGACCAGCCGGGGACGCCGATCCCGCTGCAGGCGCTCTCGACCAGCACGCTCGTCGGCGCCGACGCGTGGATCGACGGCGGGCTCACCGGGCGCGGTGTGAAGGTCGCGATCCTCGACACGGGCTTCGCCGGGTACGAGGCGGCGCTCGGTTCGACGCTGCCGAACGCCGTGACCGCACGCTCCTTCCGTGCCGACCGCGCGATCGAGGGCAGCAACGACCACGGTCGCCGCGCCGCGGAGATCGTCAGCAGCCTCGCTCCGGGCGCGCAGTTGTACCTCGTCAGCTTCTCCACGATCACGGAGATGTCGGCCGCGGTGGACTACCTGATCGCGCAGCGCGTGGACGTCATCTCGTTCTCGATCGGGTACATCCACAACGGGCCGGGTGACGGGACCGGCAGTGTGGGGCGCATCGTGTCCCGCGCGACTGACAACGGCATCGCCTGGGCGGTGGCCTCGGGCAACTGGGCGCAGCAGCACTGGGGCGGCACGTTCCGCGACGACAACCGCGACGCGATCAACGAGTACCGGCCCGGCGTCCAGCAGCTGACGCACTACTTCGTCGCGGGCGACCTCATCACCGCGTCGCTGCGGTGGGAGGACACGTGGGGCGCGGCCTGCGCCGACTACGACCTGGAGATGTTCGCGCCGAGCGGCGCGCTGATCCGTGCCTCGCGTGACCTGCAGGACTGCAGCGGCAACCCCGTGGAGTCGATGCAGGTGCTGGCGACCGAGTCCGGCAACTACGCGGTCCGGGTCATTCGAGGCAACACGGCCAGCGCGCGCCGCCTCGATATCGTGTTCGTGGGCTTGCCCGATCGCGGGCAGAACGTCAGCATCCCGGTACCGGCCGGGTCGTTGAGCGCGCCCGCCGACCATGCGGCGGTGCTCTCGGTGGGTGCGCTGACGAATGCGCTCGTCCGGTCCGAGGCTGCGTACTCCTCGCGCGGGCCGACCGTGGATGGGCGCACGAAGCCAGAGTTGCTCGCCCCGACCGGCATCAGTACCAGCGGGAGCGAGTTCTTCGCCGGCACCTCGGCCGCCGCGCCGCATGTCGCCGCGGCGATGGCGCTGTTGCGCGAGGCGCTGCCCGGCATCGACCGCGGGCGGCTGGTGGCGGAACTGTACGGTCGAGGTGCGCTGCTGCCCGCCGTGCAGGACGGCACCGCCGGTGCGCGTCGCCTCGACCTGAGCAGCACGGTCGGTATCGGCCCGCTGCTCCCGCCCGGCGCGAACCAGGCGTCGCTCGAAGGCCGGATCGTGGAGGGCGCCCGGCAGATCGAGGTGCGCTACCGCGGCCCGGCCGGGTACCCGCTGCGCTTCCTGTACCGCCTCGCCGGCGACCGCGACATCGCCGGGGCGTGGGTGTTCGACCGGACGAACCTGCGCTGGCAGGGCTACGTGATGGGCGCACCCACGGTCCCCGGTGCGTTCGACCGGCTATCCGAGGGCGACTCGCTGGTGATCGTGCTGCGCTAGCCTGTCCGGCCCGCACCCTCGGCTTTGCACAAGACGAAGGCCCCGGATCACGGGGCCTTCGTGCTTTGTTTCGAGGAGCGGTCGCTAGCGGACGATGTCCGAGGGCGTCGCCGTCGGGCTCGCCGTCGCCGTGGGCGTGCCGTTCGGGGTGGGCGTCGCCGTCGGGCTCGCCGTCGGCGTGGGCGTGCCGTCCGGGGTCG
>CANIRU010000121.1 GCA_947470025.1 Chloroflexota bacterium | reverse complement strand
GTGTCCGCCGTCCTCGACGGGGCGCATCCAGCGGATCGCCGTTTCGTGGAGCGCGACGGCGCGGCGCGGGTAGCCCGCGCGCCCCCACACGCGCAGCACCTCGGCCCGGTCGGCCCGCGCGAGGTCCCCCACCGTCGGGAACGCGCGCATCCACCGCTCGTGGATCTCGATCACCCGGGACATCTGCGTCTGCTGCGCCGCCACCGCCGCGACCAACGCGGAGTACGGGTCGCGCGCCGTCCGCCACGGGAACGGCGACTCGTTCGCCTCGTACCACCCGAGCAGGCTTCGCCTGATCTGTGCGGCGCGACGAGGCGTCAGCGTGGCGAGGGCGTCGGCAGCCGCGCGCGCGGCGTCCGAGGTGGCTGGCTTCGTCGTGGGAGTTGAGGTGCGGGGCGTCACGCCTCGAAGGCTACTCGCCCGGCTCGACGACGCACCACCGCTCGAGGTACCCGGAGCGCCCGTAGGACCTCGTGTCCTCCGGCACCGTCTCGTCGAGCTCGCGGAGCATCAGCGCGAGCTGCTGCCGCACGTACTCCACGTCCCCGCGCGACCACTCCGCCGGCAGCCGCACCTCGACGCTCCGCCCCTCCTCGAGGGGGAAGCGCAGAAGGATGGTTTCTTCGGGGGAGGAGGGGGGGTTGGCGTCAGCGCTCATAGGCTCGTAGCGTCTCATGGGTGTCGGAAGACGTTCCTCGACACCGTTATATGCGCATGTTAGAACCCGGTAGAACAGTTATGGCCTACTCGGGGGCGCAGTGGCATTTGTAACGAATTTTGCGCCCCTGTGGATCCCTCTGCTTCTAATCCTTCTTACCGGCGGTCTGCGAGCTATGATTCGCTCCGGCCGGGCCGAGTTGAAGGATTGGTTACTTGGAATCGAGCTAGCGGTCGCTGCGGTCGCCGAAGGTGTGATCCATCTTGTCACGCATCTGCGGTCATCTCCAGACGGTCACGTTTCGGTCGATTATCCAGATGCGTTCAAGGCCCTTCTCTGGACGCTGTTCTGCTTCCTCTGGTTGCTCGTGTTCATCTTTGTTCACCAGATCATGGAGCCACAGACGAACCATCGCGGACGGCAAGCGTTCATCCTCGTGTTCTTGATGAACCTCGTCGGAGCCGGGCTGCTCGGCGGTTTTGTATACTTAATCCAGGGTGGCGGATCATGACTGTTGAACGCGCGATTGAATTTTTTGCAGCTGCATTCGTTAGCACGGTAAGTGCCAGCTATCTGCTTGTCGCGGATCGCGGCGACACTACAAGTCTGCTTTACGTCCTCGCTGCGGTAACGGCGATCGTCGCGGCAGCCGCAGCGGCCTCGTTAGCTGGTGTAGCGGGCTGGGCGCGTGAACGCGCTCGTTTGGAAGGGCGCGTACGTCTTGTGTATTCGCCTGTGGATGCGGATCGGATCGGGCATCTGGTTGAACAGCTCCGTGAGTCCGGTTTCGACCCTCGAAGTTGGACAGACCCTCGCGCGGACTTGAGTAACAGTGCGGCAGTGCTGATTGTCGTCTCGGCAAGGTCGGGTGGAATCGAAACTTTTCGCGCTGAAATTAAGGCCGCGCAGAATCGACTTCTGCCTGTGCTTCTCGCAGGGCTGGATGGTGCCAACCCTCGAATGGAGATCGAGGCGCCGGAGTTCAACGTGTCCAGCAATTCTGGCACGGTCGGGTTGATCTCCTCCCTCAAGTCTGTCGTTCCCGTTCAAGCGAGTTAACCTCCTCCGCCCCATCCGCCGCCGTGCGATAATGGCCTCCGATCGCGCCTCGCGCCGCTTGGGTGCGTCGCCGGCGAGGCTACGGCGATCCTCGATGACTGACGCACCCGCTTGATGGCGGGGTTTGAACCTTGACGACTGCTTCCACGGGCGCGGCGCTGCCGCTCGCCCATGTCCTGCCGACGACTGCCGAGGTGAACGCCGCAGGGCGTCTTTCCGTCGGGGGCTGCGATGTCCGCGAGCTCGCGGACCGGTTCGGCACGCCGCTCTACATCTACGACACCGCCACGCTCCGCGCCCAGCTGCGCGGGTACCGCGAGGCGTTCACCGCCGCCTACCCGGACAGCGAGCTGGTCTACGCCTCCAAGGCGTTCCTCAACCGGCCGTTCGCGCGGTTCATCGCGTCGGAGGGGTTCGGGTTCGACGCCGTCTCGGCCGGGGAGATCGCCACGCTGAAGTCGGCCGACGTCGACCTGGGGCGTGTCTACCTGCACGGCAACAACAAGACGCCGGACGAGCTGCGCTACGCCGTAGAGAACGGCGTCGGGCGCATCGTGATCGACGGCGAGTGGGAGATCGAGCTCCTCGAGCGGATCGCGGGGGAGCTCGGGCGGACGCAGCGCGTGCTGGTGCGCGTGTCGCCGGGCATCGACGGGCACACGCACGAGAAGACGACCACGGGCATCCTCGACAGCAAGTTCGGGCTGCCGATCGTGACGGGGGCCGCCGAGCGCGCTATCCGCGCCATCGTCGCCGCACCGCACCTCGAGTTCCGCGGCATCCACATGCACCTCGGCTCCCCGATCTTCGAGATGGAGCCCTACGGGCAGGCGATCGAGGTGATGGCGGAGTTCATCGACGAGGTCGTGCGCAAGCAGATCGGCGTCGAGGTGCCGGAGTTCTCGCCGGGCGGCGGCTTCGCCGTGGCCTACTGGGGCGAGCAGCAGGCGCCCGCCTACGCGGAGTACGCGGCGGTCATCGCCAGCACGCTCCAGCGCGAGGGCGACGCGCGCGGCTTCGAGCTGCCGCACATCACGCTGGAGCCGGGCCGCAGCATCGTCGCGCGCGCGGGGCTGGCCGTGTACACGGTCGGCGCGCGCAAGGAGGTGCCGGGCATCCGCACCTACGTCAGCGTGGACGGCGGCATGGCGGACAACCCCCGCGTCGCGCTCTACGACTCGAAGTACGAGGCGGTCCTGCCGGACCGCCCGCTCGACCCGCCCGAGGAGCTCGTGACGATCGCCGGCAAGTACTGCGAGTCCGGCGACATCCTGGTCAAGGACATCGAGCTGCCCCGGCTGCGCGCGGGCGAGCTGCTGGCGATGCCGGCCGCCGGCGCGTACCAGGTGGCGATGGAGTCGAACTACAACCTCGCGCTGCGGCCCGCCGTGGTGATGGTCGAGAACGGCACCGCGCGCCTCATCCGCCGCCGCCAGACGTTCGAGGACCTTGGCGCGCTGGACGTGGACGAGTAGCGAACGATGACCACGCAGCAGCGCGGCCTCGACGATCCCCCGCCTCCGGGTTCCCGGAACGCGTGGGGTCTGCGCGGGCACGACAGTGCCGTGGAGGCGCTGCGCCGCGCGATCCGGTCGGGACACCTCGCGCACGCGTTCCTGCTCGGCGGGCCGCCGGGCGTCGGCAAGACGGCGCTCGCGCGTCGCCTCGCCGCCACGCTGACCGCACCGAGCGCCGACGACGAGACCGTCCCCGACCTCGAGGCACGCGCGGCGAAGCAGATCGAGGCGGGCACGAACCCCGACATCGAGCGCATCACCATCGGCGGGATGTGCGACGAGACGTCGCACGACCACGCCACCGACCGCTCCACCCGCATCCGCATCTGCCAGGTCAGGCGCCTCGAACGGGTCGCCTCGCTCGCCCCGTTCGCCGCGCCTCGACGGGTGTTCATCATCGACACCGCGGACGACCTCCAGAACGAGGCCGCGCACGCACTGCTCAAGACGCTCGAGGAGCCGCCCGGCGGCGCGATGCTGATCCTCGTCGCGGCGGACGTGGACGCGCTGCTGCCGACGATCCGCTCGCGCTGCCAGGAGTTCACCCTCCGCCCGATGCCGCACACGCTCCTCGCCACCGCGCTCCAGGAAGATGCCGGACTCCCGTCCGAGGAAGCCGCCACGCTCGCGCACCTCGCGCACGGCCGCTACGGCCTCGCGATGCGCATGCACGCCGACCCGACGATGGCCGTGCTCCGCGAGTCCGCCGAGGCGGAGGCGGGCCGCCTCGCCACCGGGTCGCGCAACGAGCGGTTCGATGTCGCAGACCGCATGGGCAACGGCTGGTACCGCGAGCGAGAGAGCGTGCTGGCGACGATCGACCTGTGGCGCGAGTGGTGGCGCAGCGCGCTCCTCGCCGGCGCGGGCGTCGAGGGCGTACGTTCCAACATCGACTGCAACGCCGAGGATGCACTGCGCGCACTGCGTGCGGTCCAGACGGCGCGCGAGCACCTGCTCGCCAACACCAGCGCGCAACTGGCGCTGGAAGTGATGATGCTCGACCTGCCGATGCTCCCCCCGGGAAGCGTCGTGAGTCGTCCCGATCTTGAAACGGAGGAACGCGTCCCGGCGACCGTCGGCGAGTAGCCTTCGAGGCACTCGACCGGATCCGGCCCCCTCGCCCACGCAGTGGGAGAGGGTTGGGGTGAGGGCTTCTGCCTCTCCCGAGCGCACTCAGTGAGTGCGCGGCACGGGCGCCGTTCGCGAAACAACATGGTGACCCAGATCCACGAAACACAGACGCGCGACGGCGTGGTCGGCCTTCGATTCGTCGAGGCCGGCCCGATCCACTACTGCTCCCCCGCATCGCTGAGCCTCGGCAGCGGCGACTACGTCGTCGTCCGCACCGACCGAGGCGAGCGCCTCGGCTGGGTCGTGCTCGCCGCGGACCAGATCCTCGGCGCGAACCTCCACCTCAATGACGGCCCGGTGCGCGTGATCGACCGGCTCGCGTCCGAGTCCGACGTGCAGGCGTACCGCGACATGCAGACGCGCGCGACGGAAGACCTCAGCCGGGCGCAGGCGATCGCCACGAAGCGCGACCCGCGCGTGCGCGTCGCCAGCCTGATGTACGACCTCGACGGATCGCACGCGGACCTCACCTTCGTCGCGCGCGACCAGGACGACGGCGAGTGGCTGCGCCGCGAGGCCGCGCGCCAGCTCAACGCGAACGTGCAGGTGGAGCAGGTCGGTGACCGCGACCGCGCGAAGTCGCTGGGCGGCCTCGGTCAGTGCGGGCGCGCGCTCTGCTGCTCGTCGTGGCAGGTGGAGTTCCCCGCGATCTCGATCAAGATGGCGAAGGACCAGGGCCTCGCCCCGAACCCCTCGAAGATCTCGGGCGTATGCGGCCGTCTGCTCTGCTGCCTCTCGTTCGAAGTGGACGCGTACCGCGAGATCCTCGGCACGCTGCCGAAGGTCGGCAAGCGCATCAGCACGCCAGTCGGCCGCGCGAAGGTGATCTCGATCAACGCGATCTCGGAGACCGTGCGCATGCGCATGGACGACACGAACGAGATCGTCGAGATGCCCGCGGCCGCGCTGCGCGAGCAGTACGGCACGGCAGTGCGCCCCGCAGACCTCGAGGATGACGTGGAGCGCGCGATCCACGAGCAGGACCGCGAGCGGCGCGAGAACTTCCTCGGCGTCCTCGAACCGGTCTCGATGCCGACCGCGCCGCGCCGTCCGGAAGGTCGCCCCGAGGGCCGCCCGACCCGCGGCGACGACGACCGCGCCGCGCGCCCGCCTC
>CANIRU010000120.1 GCA_947470025.1 Chloroflexota bacterium | reverse complement strand
GTTCTCCGGCTACGGCCGCGACAACGTGGAGTTCCACGTCATCAAGAACCTCGACGAGCAGATGTCGGAGCGCATCCACAAGCGCATCGACAAGATCGAGCCGATCCGGTCGACGCGCATGGGCCCGGCGATCCGGCACACGATCCACAAGCTTGACGAGTTCGACGCGAAGGTGAAGATCCTCATCCTCGTGTCGGACGGGCGGCCGCAGGACCACGGCTACGGCCGCGACCGCACGGAGAAGGAATACGCCGTCCACGACACGAAGCAGGCGCTGCTCGAGGCGAAGCGGAAGGGCATCACGCCGTTCCTCATCACCGTCGACAAGGAAGGCCACGACTACCTGAAGCAGATGTGCGACGACATCGGGTACGAGGTCGTCGACGACCTGGAGACGCTGCCGCGCCGCCTGCCGACGTTGTACCGCCACCTCGCTTCCGAGTAAGGCCTCGAGGTGTCGAGTCCCTCGACCGCCGTTCACAGCACAAGAAGAAGCCCCGCAATGCGGGGCTTCTTTCTGTTTCGGTCAGAGACCGGCGCTTCTGCGCATATTGATCATTCGGTCAGTACCAGCCATGTGCGGCTGGAAGGACAGTTATCGGCCTAGCGCCGACTGCGTACTCGGTCCAAGGGCGGATCCCTCCGGTTGTTACCTCGTAGCTCGGGTGCCCTGACGGAAGCGCTCGGGTGTCTGCATTCCGGATCGGCCTCCTTCGTCGTCTGCCCGCTGTCGGTAGGCTCATTGTACGCGCGTTCGTCACCGGCCATGCGTGCTTGTGCACACAGGCCCGGGAGATTCGATGAAGTTCCCGCGCTCAGCGTGCGATGTGCGTCCGGAAGATGCCGTCCTCGTCCCGCGTCTGCGTCGCGTCGCCGCCCTCCACGAGCACGTCGAGGTGGCCGATCACCTCGGTCAGCGCCTGACCGAGGCGCGCGGCGGGCAGGCGCGGGAACAGGCCGCGCACCACCTCGTATGCCGTCGCGCCATCGGCTCCCGTCAGCTCGAGGTGCGCGCGCACGCGCTGCGACCGGCGCGCGTGATGCTCGTCGAACTGCGCGAACAGCCGCGCCGGATCCTCGACGACCGGGCCGTGCCCCGGCAGGATGCGCCGCACGTTCAGCGCACGCAGCCGACCGACCGAGCGCAGGAAGGACGGCAGCGACGGCCACCGCTCCATTTCCTCGAACGTGCCGGGCCGGATATCGCCGGGGGTGTGCCCGATCTCCGCGATGACGTCCGCGATCGCCGGGAAGTGCAGGCCCGGTGTGGGGATCGTCGTGGGCAGGAGCGTGTCGCCCGAGCACAGATCGCCCGCCGTCCCGCCCGCGTCCTGCACGAACGCCACGAGGTTCCCCGGCGTGTGTCCCGGCGCGGCGATCAGGTGCAGCGTGCGCCCACCCTCCAGCGCGAACGTGTCGCCGTCGTGCGCCTCGATCAGATCGCTCGGCACGCAGCCCTGCCATGCCAGCCGGTGCGTGTCGTGCGCGCGCTGCGCCTGCACGATCGCGTCGAGCACATCCTCGGGGCATCCGTGCGCGCGCAGCTCCTGCATGCGCCGCTCGCGGATCGCGTCGTACGCCGAGCGTCCGGCGATGAGCATCGACAGCGCGGCCGGCATCGCCACGACCGCCGCGCCGAGGTCCGCCCAGCGCGCCGCGAACCCCGCGTGGTCGATGTGCTCGTGCGTGACGACGACGACGCGCACGTCCTCGATCTCGCACCCGATCGCGCGCGCCTGCGCGACCAGCACGTCCCACGACGCGACGCCATCCTCGAGCACGTCGAGCCCCGCATCGACGAGCAGCCATCCGCCGCCGTCCTCGGCGTCGAGCCGGAACGGCCAGACGTTGTTGTCGCCGAGGGTGAAGGGGCTGGAGGGGAGAGGGGGCATGGGGGGATCGTAGCGGTCTCCTGGCGAGGGATGTGGTGCGCCGGCACCGGAAACCCTCACCCCAACCCTCTCCCATGAATGGGCGAGGGGGCCAGAGCGGAGCGGGCGACGGGTTGAGGGTTCGAGGAGAATGACGCTCAGAACCCTCGCCCATTTATGGGAGAGGGCAGGGTGAGGGCTTCCGTGGATCGCTTCCGCAACCGCCTGCGAGACGGCACGACGCCTGGTCGCCGCCGCCTCCTGCGTCGCAATGCAACCGCAGCGGAACGGGCGTTGTGGAGACTCCTCCGCTCCCGCCAGCTCGAGGGCTACAAGTTCCGTCGACAACAGGAGGCAGGCCCGTACATCCTCGACTTCTACTGCGCAGCGAAGCGGGTCGCGGTCGAAGTAGATGGCAGCCAGCACTACACGCGAAACGGACTCGCCGACGATGCGGAGCGCTCGATGTACCTCTTGGGCCTCGGAGTCCGGGTGCTGCGATTCACCAACGTCGATGTGCTGACGAACGCCGAGGGCGTAGTCACCACACTGCTCCGAACGCTGCAGGAACGACGATGAAGCCACGGGTGACCGTGCTCACGCTCGGCGTCGAGGATCTCCAGCGCGCGGTCGCGTTCTATCGCGACGGGCTCGGGTGGCCGACCGAGGGGATCATCGGCGAGGAGTTCGAGCACGGGGCGGTGGCGTTCTTTGACCTCGAGGGTGGGTTGCGGCTCGCGCTGTGGCCGCGCGCCAGCCTGTCGCACGATTCCGGCGTCCCGCTCGCCGCGCCGAGCGCGACCGAACTGTCGATCGGCCACAACGTATCGAGCAAGGCGGAGGTGGACGCGGCGATGGAGGATGCGCGCCGCGCCGGAGCCTCGATCATCGTGGCCGCGCACGACACGTTCTGGGGCGGCTACGCGGGCTACTTCGCGGACCCGGACGGGCACCTGTGGGAAGTCGTGTGGAACCCGGCGTGGGAGGAGTGAGTGTCCGACGGGCGCGGGTCACCCGGAGATTGGGCGGCTTGAATACATGAGTGGCGCGAGCAGAGTGGACGACCGAATTGGAATCTTCGGCGCCCATTGGCGCCTGACTTCTTCGATGCTGCTAGCAACGTAAGGTGCCGCGAATGGCGAGATGATGATCTGGGACACGAATCTAAGAGGGTCAACAATGACTCGGCGAAACGGCTCTCCACCGGACTCATCGAAGATCGCGAGACGCGCCTCGCTCTCGTAGCGGTAGGCAGTCCGCTTTCGGAATGCCGTCCTGAATTCCGTTCTCCTAAGGTGAGGCAGTCGCGTGCTGTAGCTCACTTTCCCCCCGACGACATCAAAGGGGACGTCCTCCAGCGCGGCGCGGATTTTCGTGACAGAACTCTTTATGGCTACTCCTTCGCGGGCGTAGAGCCTCCACATCGCGACGGATTCGCGGGTTGCGTGCCAGCAGTTGATGTACAGGTTGTCAGCGGCGTCGTTGTAGGTCTCAGCGATCTTCCCGGGAAGAAAGATCTTGCCGGGATGCTTTCCGGCTCGTTCGGTAGCGATTCTCCGGGCGGAGGTTGTCGACAGCTTTCCCTCGTGTGGATCGTCACTCTGCAGCTCTGCAAGTTGGGGGAAATAGAGAGTCCCGCGAGCGACCAGATCTATGAACTTCGCTAGATCGATATATCGCCAGAGGATCGTCTCAGGGGGCAGGTAGCAAAGTTGTTCCAGATCGGCGACGGGGGAGTACGTCACGATTGCTAGCCTCTCGCCGCGCGGTCCATCAGGTAGCGGCGCAGCATCGTCAGCGCCTGGAGGACGATGCGGCGCTTGGACTGCTCGCGGCCCTGGAAGTAGCGGAACGTGGTGTAGTCCATCGAGGTGCCGTCGGTGAGCGCGAGGTGCATCGTGCCGCCGGGCTGGCCCTCCATCGGCTCCGCGCCGGCGATGCCGGTGACGGAGAGCGCGATGTCGCAGCCGAGGCGCTCGCGCGCGGTCTTCGCCATGGCCTCGGCGGTCTCGCGGGAGATGACGCCGTGCTCTGCGATCACCTCGGCGGGGACGCCCATCGCGATCTTCATGTCGGTGGCGTAGGTGACGAGGCTGCCCGTGAAGTACGCGGAGGCGCCCTCGATGTCCGTGATCGCGCTGGCGATCGCGCCGCCGCTGGCGCTCTCCATGAGGCCGAGCGTCAGCCCCTGGTCGCGCAGCATCCGGCCCACGCCCGAGGCGAGCGAGTCGTCGTCGATGCCCCAGATCGCGGGGCCCAGGATCTTGCGTGCTTCTTCCTCGACGGGGCGGATCAGCGCCCACGCCTCCTCGCGCGTCGGCGCCTTCGCGGCGATGCGGGCACTGACCCCGTCCGCGCGCGCGTAGATGCCGATGCTCGGGTTCACGCCCGCCAGCAGCGGCGACAGCATCTCGTCGACCGCCGCCTCGCCGATGCCGCTGGTCTTGAGCGTGCGCGCGACGAGGATGCTGTCCGCGCGGCGCTCCAGCTCCGGGGCCACCTCGGCGTCCCACATGTGGTGCATCTCGGCGGGCGGGCCGGGCATCACGGCGATGACCTTGCCATCGCGCTCCACCCACCAGCCGGGCGCGGTGCCTCGGGGGTTCTTGATCGCGCGCGCGCTCGGGATGAGGTTGGCCTGCTTGATGTTGCGCGGGGGGAAGGGCGTGATGCCGCGGGCCGCGAAGGTCTCGTGCAGCACGCGCTCCTGCTCGGCGTCGACGTAGAGCGCCTCGCCCAGCATGTCGGCGATCGTCTCGCGGGTGATGTCGTCCTCGGTGGGGCCGAGGCCGCCCGTGCAGAAGATGTAGTCAGAGCGCTCCCAGGCGCGCGCGAAGGCCTCCTTGAGGCGGGCGGGGTTGTCGCCGACCTGCGTCACCCAGAGTAGGTCGATGCCGTACTCCGGGAGGGCGCTGGCGATGTACGCCGCGTTCGTGTCCGTGATCTCACCGAACATGATCTCGGTGCCGATCGAGAGAATCTCCGCGCGCATGTTCCCGCTCCCTGCTGCCTCGTGCGGTCGCCGTCACGCCGGTGGTGTCCGCGGGACGGAGGATAGCAGCGTGCGGGTGTCGCTCGCGGGCAAGCCTGGGCGCGGCGGAGCGGCCGCTCTCGCAGGTGCGCCACGCCCATGACTTGCGGGGGGGGGGTGGTACCAACCACCCGCGGGTCGTGCCATCACCGCCCGGCTGCGTCGCAAAGGAGGCCCACATGCTCGGCCGTGGAATCAAGTCGGAATACCAGAAGACCTCCGCAGGAAACGTCACGACGTTCACCGTCACGCCCGCGACGCCGAACGTGATTTGGGGCTTCCTCATCGCTGGCGTTGTCGTATTCCTGATCGGTCTGGCATTCGGATCCGCCGGCGGAGGCGCGGAGTACATGTTCTTCGTCATGGGCGCACTCGGGATTTGGAGCGGGTTGCGACTCGACGTGCGGCCAAAGAAGGATCGGGGTCCGAGTTCTTTTCAGGTCACCGCGGAAGGGGTCACCATCGATGGCAGGACTCTCGCTCGCTCTGACATGCACCGTCTGATCATGCGGAACGCTGTGACGGATCAGGAAGTCATCCAGCAGATCCATGTCGGCGGCGCCCAAATGGCGGGTGGAATGGTCCGCGGCGCGCAGTCCAGGATCGCATTTTCGCTCTCGGCTGAGGCCGGAGGACGGGCCACCTGGCT
>CANIRU010000119.1 GCA_947470025.1 Chloroflexota bacterium | reverse complement strand
TCGTTCGATGCTATCCGCTCCGCTCATGTCCGGTCAGCGGCGGCGGTAGGGCGCAACGGAACGCTCCGCTAAGATGGTTGGGGTCCCGCGCCCTATGAGGCGCCCCGGCAGGAGTGGCACATGATCGACATCGTTCGCTTTGACCACGTCAGCCAGGCGGTCCCCGACCTCGGCCCGCAGCTCGATCTCCTCGAGGGCCTGTTCGGCTTCCGCGCGGGCGAGCGCTTCGAGAGCGAGGATGGCTACACGGGCGTGCACCTGGCGATGCCGGGGGTGTCCGACATCGGCTGGGAGGTGCTCGCGCCGAACCGGCCGACCTCGTCGTTGCACCGGTTCCTCGAGGGGCCGACGGGGCCTGGTTTGCACCACCTCACGATCCACGTCCGCGACACCACGCAGGCCGCGACGGCGCTTCGCGCTGAGGGCGCGCAGCCGTGGGCGGGCGGGCAGGTCGAGGCGGGCGCGGAGCCCGATGTGACGTACATCCACCCGCGCGGCGGCGGACATGGCTTCCTGTTCCAGCTCTACCAGGGCGAGCCATGGAACACTGCGCCGGCCGTCGACGACGACGAGTTCGCCGAGCACACGCTGGGCATCAAGGCGCTGAACCACCTGTCACATGCGCACTCGTCCTCCGACGAGCTCGGCGATTGGTACGAGCGGCTGTTCGGGATGCGCACGATCCACCGCTCCGAGGGCGACGAGTCGGAGACGGGCTTCCGCACTCGTGTCCTCGATCACCCGACTCAGCAGATCCGCATCGAGAACATCGAGCCCGCGAGCGCGGCGTCGTTCATCCAGCGCTTTCTCGAGCGCCGCGGCCCCGGCATGCATCACGCGACCTTCGAGGTGCACGACTGGGAGCGCGCGGTCAAGGCGACCGCGCATCACAACATCCCGATCTTCGGCGAGCGTAACGGTGACACCAACGGCGTCCCGTGGCGCGAGGCGTTTATCCACCCGCGCCACACGGGCGGTGTCCTCGTGCAGTTCTTCTGGCAGGCGCAGGACGGCGCCTGGATCTAGGCCGCTAGCCCGGGTGTACCACTGACCGCACCCCCTGCGAGGTGGCGGCGGACAAGTGCTCCAGTGCCTCGCTCTCCCCGTAGACCATGATCCGATCGCCCACCGCGAGGATCGTGTTGCCGCGAGGGCCGATCTCGATGCCGCGGGGGCCGCGTTCGATGCCGAGCACCTGAAGTCCGCTGTCCGGTGGAAAGACGTCCAGGATCGTGCGTCCGGCCAGTGCCGCGGCTTCGTCCTCGACGACGATCTCTGCGAGGACCCGGCCCTGGTCGGTGGTGGTGCTCTCCATGAGCGTGTCCATCACGTCCATCAGCATGGGCTGCACGGCTGCCAGCGCCATGCGCCGTCCGCCGATGCGGTAGGGCGAGACCACGCGGTTTGCGCCGGCCGACTCGAGGCGTCGCTCCGCCGGTTCCGATCCCGCACGTCCGACGATGAACAGGTCGGGGTTCAGCGCGCGGGCCGTGAGCACGATGTAGGTGTTCTCGACATCCGAATCGGCGGCCGCAATCAGTGCACGCGCACGCTCGATGCCTGCCGCGCGCAGCGTGGCTTCCTCGGTCGCGTCGCCGCGCACGACGACCGACTTCGGATGCTCGGCGGTGGCGAGGGTGCGCTCGTTCCGGTCGATGATCACGAACGCCTCGTCGCGTATTGAGAGTTCATGCGCGATCTCGCGTCCGACGCGCCCGTATCCGCAGATCACGAAATGGCGTTCCATGCTCCGCACCTTTCGGTTGCTGCGCCGCAGCCCGAGTTCCTTCGCCAGTTCGCCGACCACCACTGTCTCCACGACGGCGGTCGCCGTGTAGAAGAGCAGGCCGACGCCGCCGAGGATGTAGACGATCGTGAACAGTCGCCCGCTGGTGTCTAGTGGGTGCACTTCCTGGAAGCCCACGGTGGTGATGGTCGTGACCGCCTGGTAGAGCGCATCGACGAGCCCGAAGCCCTCGACGAGGTCGTACCACGCGGTCCCGATCAGGATCACGCCGGCCAGCAGCCCGAGGAGGATCGCGAGTCGTCGCATGCGCGCTCCGCTTGCCCGCCTCGCGGCGGCCGAGGCCGCTAGCGCTGGGCGATGTGCTTACGTTTGTGCTGCACGTAGTCGACCAGAATGTACTCGCCCAGCCGGTCTGGTGTCGTGTAGAACACCCGGCCGCCGTTGATCTTCGCCAGCTGGTTCACGAACTCCTTGAGGTAGTAGTTCCGGTCCAGCATGAACGTGTTGATCGTGATGTCCTGCTGCGTCACGCGCTTCACGGCCTTCAGCGTCTCGCGGATCGTCACCGGGCTCGGCGGATACGAGAACTGCGACCGGCCATGCTCCAGGTGCGCCGTCGGCTCGCCGTCCGAGATCATCAGGATCTGTCTCGACCCGACGCGATGCTTGGCCAGCAGCCGCTCGGCGAGCATCAGCGCGTGGTGCATGTTGGTGCCGAGCACGGACTCGTCCCAGCGCACATAGGGCAGCTCCTGTGGCTTCAGTTCCCGCGCGTAGGCGGAGAAGCCGATGATGTAGAGGCTGTCCTTCGGGTACTGCGCCTTGATCAGGTTCTGCAGCGCGAGCGCGACCTTCTTCGCCGCCTGGAACGAGCCGCGTAGTGCCATCGACCAGGACAGGTCGACCATCAGCACCGTCGTCGTCGTCGTCACCATCTCGCTGCGGTAGATCTCGAAGTCCTCGGCGGACAGGTGGACCGGCGACCCGGTGCCCTCGCGCTCGACGGCGTTCATGATCGTCTTGCGCATGTCGAGGTGGAACGGGTCGCCGAACTCGTACGGCTTTGACTCGTCCAGTCGCTCGCCGTGACGGCCGGTCTCCGGCACCGGGTGGTTGCCGATGCCCTGCTTCTTCAGCGAACGGAAGATCTCGGTGAGCGCGTTCTGGCCGATCATCCTCGTGCCGCGTGGGGTCAGTTCCCACGTGTCTCCCTCGCGGCGGATGTAGCCCGCCTCCTCGAGGACCTCGAGCAGCTTCTTCAACTCATCGAACGAATCGACGGCCTCGTCGCCGAGCAGCTCGCGGAGCGCCTCGGTGTCGACCTGGTCCATCTCGCCGGTGTACTGCGCGCGCTCGAGGCCACGCTCCAGCGCGTCGATGTCCTGCATCTCGCCCATCAGGTTCATCGCGGCCTGGAGGTCGAGCTCCTCGTCGCCGCGGAACGGGTACGAGTTCGACTGCTCGCGTGACGGGTTCAGGAAGTCGAGGTTCTGCGCGAGCTCGGACATCTCCGCCTCGAGCTCCGGGTCGCCGAGCTTGTCGGCGAGCATCGACTGGAGCTGCTGGCGCTGGTCGCCGGGGAGCGAGTCCATCAGCGACTGCATCGCGGACATCTGCGCCTGCATCTGCGCGATCAACTCGTCGAGGGACTGTGGCGGGTTGTCGCCGAACATATCGCCGAACTTGTCCATGAACCCATCGAAGTCGGGTGTCTCGCCCTTCATCTTCTGGGCGAGCATGTCGTTCAGCGCGCGCGTCATCTCCTTCATGCGCTCTTTGTCGCCGTCGGACATCTCCTGGACCATCTTCTCGACGTCCTTGAAGAAGGAGTTGGTCATCGCCTGTTTGAGCTGGTCGACCAGCTCCTGGAAGCGCGACTGCGCGTCTGGGTTCAGGAACTCGTAGTTCTGGAGGTCCTTCATCTGGCCGGCGGTGTCCTGCGGGAGCTGGTCGAGGAACTGCTGCTTGCGCTCCGCGATGCGGCGCAGCATCTCCTCGAACTGCTCTTGTTCGCTCTGCGCGCCGCCCTGCTGTCGGCCGGACTGTGAGCCGCCTGCCTCGTCCGAGGGCTGACCGCTCTGCTGGCCCGGCTGCTGCGAGCCGGGCTGCTGCCGTCCGCGCTGACCCTGGCCGCGTTGACCCTGCTGGCCACGAGGACTCTGCATCCCCTGCTGGCCCTCTTGCCCCTCGGCGCCCTCGCTGCCCTCGGAACCGTCCTCAGCCTGAGGCGCGCTGTCGCCGGGCTGCTGCTGCGCGCCGCTCGCGTCGGGCTGGCCGTCCTGCCCGCTCTGGCCGTCGCCGTTCTCCGCGTCGCGCTGCTGCTGCTCCTGTTGCTGGGCGAGGCGCTCCTCGAGCGTCTGTCGCTCGAGGTCGAGGATCTCCTGGAGCTGGCGCTTCAGGTCCTCCATGACGCCGCCGAGGTCGAACTGGTCCAGGCGCTGGCGACGCTGCTGGCGGAGCTGCTGGAGGAGGTCGCGCAGACCCTGCGTGCGGTCGCCCTGCTGCCCGCGCATCCCGCGCTGCATCAGGTTCCGCAGCGCGTGCTGCAGGTCGCCGAAGTTCATCAGGTCGTCGGAGAGCGCGTCCAACACCTGGTTGGCATCCAGGTTCGGGATCGACTGGGTGCCGTCCCATTCGCTGTAGCGGTAGATCATCGCCACGAGGAAGCCTCGATTCGGGCGACGTGGCCGAGACGGTGCGTACGGTCGAGGAGCCTCGCGGCTAGCCCCGGTAGGTCGCTCGTCCCGACACGCGGTCCTTGTTCAGCCGCTTGTTGAGGTGCAATCCCTCGAGCACGAACTCGATGGCGCTCGCCTGCACCTGCGGGCGCTCGTCACGCGTGATCTCGCCGACCGCCTCGGCCAGGCCGTCGATGTCCTGGAGCAGGCGCTGGTACTCGCCGGCGACCTTGACCTCACCGGTCTCGACCGACCGGCCGCTGCGGAACGCATCCACGACGACGTCCATGTCTGCGTCGCCGACCAGCCGGTTGAACGTCGCGACGACCGCACCCTGCACAAGGCGGTCGAGGATCTGCTCGTCCTTGCCGTCCTCGACGGTTTCCAGCTCTACCTTGCCCTGCAGCGACGGCATGATGAAGCCGAGGTCGGAGATGCGCGGCACCGCGACCGAGTCGCCGAGGCGGATCGCGCGGCGCGTGGCGTTCGCGATCATCGCCTCGTAGTCCGCGATCGATGCGCGCACCGAGACGCCGGAGCGCTGGTTCACGTCTGGCGACTTCCGCGCGAGGCGCGTGATCTCCGCAACGATCTGCTTCATGTACTCGGGGACGATCACCTCGACGTCGGTCGCGTCCGTGAGGTGTGAGGCCTCCGACTCCATGATCGCGACTTCGGCCTCGACGGTGGTCGGGTAATGCGTCCGGATCTGCGCGCCGTAGCGGTCCTTGAGCGGCGTGATGATGCGTCCGCGGTTGGTGTAGTCCTCGGGGTTCGCGGTCGCGACGACGAGGACGTCGAGCGGCAGCCGCACCTTGTGGCCGCGGATCTGCACGTCGCGCTCTTCCATCACGTTGAGCAGACCGACCTGGATGCGCTCCGACAGGTCGGGCAACTCGTTCAGCGCGAAGATGCCGCGGTTGGTGTGCGGGATCAGGCCGTAGTGGATCGTGAACGCGTCGGAGAGGTAGCGGCCCTCCGCAACCTTGATCGGGTCAACCTCGCCGATGAGGTCCGCGATGGTGATGTCGGGCGTCGCGAGCTTCTCGCCGTAGCGCTCGTCGCGGTGCACCCACTCGATCGGCGCGTTGTCGCCCTGCTCCTCGACGATCTGGCGCCCGAGGGGCGTGATCGGCGCGAACGGGTTCTCCGGGATCTCGCACCCCGCAAGGAACGGGGAGTACTCATCGAGCAACGAGGTGAGAGCGCGGATGATGCGCGACTTCGCCTGTCC
>CANIRU010000118.1 GCA_947470025.1 Chloroflexota bacterium | reverse complement strand
GGCCTCGGCGAGCTGATGCTGCCGGAGAACGAGCCGGGCTCCAGCATCATGCCCGGCAAGGTGAACCCGACCCAGTCCGAGGCGCTGACGATGGTCTGCGCGCAGGTGATGGGCAACGCGGTCAGCGTCTCCATCGGCGGCGCGACCGGGCACTTCGAGCTGAACGTGTTCAAGCCGGTCATCGCGTACAACAACCTGCAGAGCCTGCGCCTCCTCGGCGACGCGGCCCGCTCGTTCACGGACAACATGGTCGTGGGCATCGAGGCGAACGAGCGCCGCATCAACGAGCTGATGAACTCCTCGCTGATGCTCGTGACCGCGCTCAACCCGCACATCGGCTACGACGCCTCCGCAAAGATCGCGAAGTACGCCCACCACGAGGGCATCACCCTCCGCGAGTCCGCGCTCCACTCCGGCCTGCTCACCAACGAGCAGTACGACGAGTGGATCAAGCCCGAAGAGATGACCAAGCCCGGCGAGTAACCTCGCGCGGTCCGGTTACAAAACGAAAGGGCGGCCTCGCGGCCGCCCTTTCTCGTCATGCTGATCGGGCACGAGACGTTCTAGCCCCAACTCGGATAGGGCAGCACCGCCGTGGGAATGGGCTGGTCATCCGGATTCGTGGCGAATGCCAGCGCGCGAGCGACGGCGGGATCAAGTCCGCGAATCCGCGCTGATTCAAGCATCATTTCGGACGGCCTCATGAGACGAAGGGTCGCCCATTCGTTTGTCACGGACTGCGACAACCGAGTCCACGGATACCGGGTTGGCAGGGTCTCACGGCCGTGCTCCCGCGCCCACTGCTTCCATCCCTCGAAGGCGAGGATGTCGGCGGCCTGCAGGGGCGGAAAGCCCTTGCGCGCCACTTCCAGTTTGCCCATCGAGGCGGGAATACTCGCGCCGCCAAGGTTCCTTCAGAATCTCGTCATACACGCGCGCGAGCTTCCCATGCCCGTCGTCCCCCTCCTCGAACGTGTAGAGCACACGTTCCGCGGGACGCTCCTTTAGGTAGCGATATTCAGGAATCAGGTGGAAGCAATGCGACGCGGCGATCCTGTATGCGCTCTGTAGAGGCGTCTCGTCCGACCAAGCGATGCAGTCGGCGATCGCAACCGACGTGCCAAAAGCAGCCAAGATGTGCTTCTCGATGATGCCCAGGAGTCGCGAGAGCCGCGGCTTCTTGACCTGGCGTTCGTACCACTCCTTGTAGACGCCCCGCCCTGTCTCGTACTCGCTCATATGGAAAAATGGCAACTCTTCGAAGTCATGAAGCGCCGCTTCCCATTCTTCGGTGAACGGGCCGACCTGCTCCGATTCCATGATGACGCCTGCGACCGTCACCGCTTTGATGTTGTTGTCCGGGCCCGACTTATCGAGGTAGATGCCCAACGTCACAGGAGCTCCTGAAGCGATGCTCAATAGCCATTACAGCAGGAGTATGACATCAGACAGCGGCCCACAAACCAGAAGGGGCGACCTTGCGGCCGCCCCTCGTCGTGTCCTCGATGGCCCCGAGGCGCGCTAGGACTGGCCGGAGAGCTTGCGGTTCTTCACCTTCGCCGACATGTAGTCGCGGTTCATGTACGCGATGACGTCGATCGAGATGCCCTTCGGGCAGGCGAACTGGCACTCGCCGTGGTTCGTGCAGGAGCCGAAGAACTCCTCCATCGTCTCGACCATGCGCTCGGCGCGCTGGTAGCGCTCCGACTGGCCCTGTGGCAGAAGGTTCAGGTGCTGCATCTTGGCCGCCGTGAAGAGCTGCGCAGCGCCGTTGGGGCACGCTGCGACGCACGCGCCACAGCCGATGCACTCCGCCGCGTCCATCGCGGCGTCCGCGACGACCTTCGGCACCGGGATCAGGTTCGCCTCGGGCGCAGCGCCCGTGCTGACGGAGATGAACCCGCCGGACTCCACGATGCGGTCGAGCGCGGAGCGGTTGACCGTCAGGTCCTTCACCAGCGTGAACGCTGCGGCGCGCCACGGCTCGACGGTGATCGAGTCGCCGTCCTTGAACGTGCGCATGTGCAGCTGGCAGGTGGCCGTGCGCGTGCCGGGGCCGTGCGCCTGGCCGTTGATCATCATGCCGCACGAGCCACAGATGCCCTCGCGGCAGTCGTGGTCGAAGGCGACCGGCTCGATGCCCTGCTCGATCAGGTCTTCGTTGACGACGTCGAGCACCTCGAGGAACGACATGTCCTCGGAGATGCCGGTCGCCTGGTACGTCTCGAAGCTGCCCTTGACGTCGGGGCCGGACTGTCGCCAGACCTTGAGCGTGAAGTTCATTACTTGTAGCTCCTCTGCGCCGGGTGCACGTAGTTGAACGTCAGCTCTTCCTTGTGGAGCGTCTGAGCCTGTCCCGGCCCGTTCCACTCCCACGCGCCCACGTACGAGAAGTTCTCGTCGTCGCGCTCCGCCTCGCCGTCCTCGGTCTGGTGCTCCACGCGGAAGTGACCGCCGCAGGACTCCTCGCGGTTCAGCGCGTCGCGCGCCATCAGCTCGGCCAGCTCGAAGAAGTCCGCCACGCGGAACGCCTTCTCCAGCGAGTCGTTCATGCTGTCCGCGCTGCCGAGGACCTTCACGTCACGCTCGAAGTCCTGGCGCAGCGCGGGGATGTCGCGCAGTGCGGACTCGAGGCCCGCCTTGTCGCGCGCCATGCCGATCTTGTCCCACACGATCTTGCCGAGCTCCTTGTGGAAGTAGTCCACGGAGTGCTTGCCGTTCGTGCTCAGGTACCGCTTCGTCTGGTCGGCGACGGAGGCCTCGGCCTCCTTGAACTCCGCGGCATCGGTCCCTGCCGGCTTCGTGCCCAACAGGCCGGCGAGGTAGTCGCCCAGCGTCGCGGGGAGCACGAAGTACCCGTCCGCGAGCCCCTGCATCAGCGCCGAGGCGCCGAGGCGGTTCGCGCCGTGGTCGGAGAAGTTCGCCTCACCGCCGACGAACAGGCCGGGGATGCTGCTCTGGAGGTTGTAGTCCACCCAGAGGCCGCCCATGGTGTAGTGCGTCGCCGGGTAGATGCGCATCGGCATCTCGAACGGGTCTTCGCCGGTGATGCGCTCGTACATCTCGAACAGGTTGCCGTAGCGCTCGAAGATCTCGTTGCGGCCGAGACGCCCGATCGACTCCGCGAAGTCGAGGTACACGCCGTTCTTCAGCGGCCCAACGCCGCGGCCCTCGTCCACCTCGCGCTTGGCGGCGCGCGACGCGACGTCACGCGGGACGAGGTTGCCGAACGACGGGTAGCGCCGCTCGAGGTAGTAGTCGCGCTCGGCTTCCGGGATCTGGTCCGCGGAGCGGGTGTCGTTGTTGTCCTTCGGCACCCAGATGCGGCCGTCGTTGCGGAGCGACTCGGACATCAGGGTGAGCTTGGACTGGTTCTCGCCACTCGCCGGGATGCAGGTCGGGTGGATCTGCGTGAAGCACGCGTTCGCGAACGCCGCGCCTCGACGGTGCGCGCGCCACGCGGCGGTGGCGTTGCTCTTCTTGGCGTTCGTCGACAGGTAGTAGACGTTGCCGTACCCGCCCGTCGCCAGCACCACCGCGTGCGCGGAGTGCGAGGACACCTCGCCGGTGACGAGGTCACGGACGACGACGCCCTGCGCGCGCCCATCCACGACCACGACGTCGAGCATCTCCGTGCGCGGCACGAGGCGGACCGTCCCCGCATCGACCTGGCGCATCAGCGCCTGGTACGCGCCCAGCAGCAGCTGCTGCCCCGTCTGACCTCGAGCGTAGAACGTGCGGGAGACCTGCACGCCGCCGAAGGAGCGGTTCTCCAGCGACCCGCCGTACTCGCGCGCGAACGGGACGCCCTGCGCGACACACTGGTCGATGATGCTGACGCTCGTCTGCGCCAGCCGGTACACGTTCGCCTCGCGGCTGCGGAAGTCGCCGCCCTTCACGGTGTCGTAGAAGAGGCGGTGGACGCTGTCGCCGTCGTTCGAATAGTTCTTCGCGGCGTTGATGCCGCCCTGCGCGGCGATCGAGTGCGCGCGCCTCGGCGAGTCGTGGTACGTGAACGCGGTGACGTTGTAGCCGAGCTCGCCCATCGTCGCGGCGGCAGCGGCGCCGGCGAGGCCGGTGCCGATGACGATCACGTTGAAGCGACGCTTGTTGGCCGGGTTCACCAGCTTCATGTTGAAGCGGTGGTTGTCCCACAGCGTCTCGATCGGGCCTTCAGGAATGTGAGCGTTTAGTTCCATGATGGGGCTCCTAGCTCACGATTCCGAGGTAGACGGCGATCGGGAACGAGACGTTCCCCGCGACGATGGCCAACGCGAACGCCGTCGCGAACACTCGACGCAGTGCGTTGAGGTAGGGGTTGTTCACGCCCATCGACTGGAACAGGCTCCACGCCCCGTGCCACAGGTGAATGCCCAGCGCGATGTTCGCGATGAGGTAGACGATCACCTTCGGCAGCTGCGTGAACAGCGCGACCACGTTGTGGTAGACATTGCCGCTGATGAAGTCCTTGTTCCACGTGCCGAACGTCAGGTCCATCAGGTGCATCAAGATGAACAGGAGGATGATCGGCCCGGTCCACTTCATCGTGCGGCTCGCCCAGTTCGCGGCGATGTAGTCGCGCTGCGAGGCGTACGCCACCGGGCGCGCCCTGCGGTTCGCGCTCCACAGCGAGAACGCGGCGTGCACGTGGAGCACGAGCGCGACGACGAGGATGGAGCGCAGCATCCACAGGATGCCCTCGCGCGGCACGAAGGGAGCGCCGAAGGTGCGCAGCCCCTCCGCGTAGTGGTTCAGCTCCTCAGCGCCGAGGTAGATCTTCAGGTTGCCGAGCATGTGCATGGTGATGAAGCCCATGCCGATCACACCCGTGATCGCCATCACCCACTTCTTGCCGACGGCCGATGCGTACAGGTTGAGCGGCCACGGGGCCGAGCTCGCCGGACGACGACTGATCGGCTTGACGGCGGCTTCCACCGTCGAGCGCGGACTAGCCTGAGCCATCAACCCACCTCCGTTGCAGCCACCTACTACGCGCGGTCAGCGCGATCGTCCGAGGCTGTTCAGCACGGCAGCCCGGCTCCCCGGCCGGACGCGTGCTTACCCTACCTCGGTATGCCGTTTCGGGCGACATACCGCCCGTAGAGCGTGAGCGCCACCATCGTCTTCGCGTCCTCGATGAGTCCCGCGTCGACCGCCTCGTACACCTCGTCGAGCGTCAGCCACTCGGGCTCCTCGATGTACTCGTCGTGATCCTGCGGCAGCGGGTCGGCGGTCAGGCCGGTCGCGAGGTAGAACGTGATGAACTCGGCGGAGAAGCCGGGTGCCATCCACGCCCCGCCGATGCGCTCCAGCTTCGCCGCGGCGAACCCGGTCTCCTCGCGTACCTCGCGGGCCGCCGTCAGATCGGGGTCCTCCCCCGCCTCGCGGGTACCCGCCGGAATCTCGAGGAGATTACGCCGCGCCGGGTGGCGGTACTGGCGGATCAGCAGCCACCGCCCCGCCTCGTCCAGGACGACCAGCGCGACCGCCCCGGGGTGCTCGACGACCGTCCGCTCCACCTCGTGGCCGTTGGCGAAGCGGATCGTGTCACGCACCACCGTTATGTAACCGGTGGAGGCGAGGTGCTCCGAGGACAGCAGCTCAGGGATCGGCGCCCCACCCTCACCCGGACTGGTCATGAGCCGACCTGCACCGCGGGCGCGACCGGGGCGATGCCGCCGGGCTGGATGTCGATCACCATGGCGATCTCGTCGCAGCCGGGGAACTTCGGACAGCGGTAGCACTCGTTCCAGACCTTGCGCGGCAGCGTCATGACGTCCGCCTGCCGCCAGCCGAGGCGC
>CANIRU010000117.1 GCA_947470025.1 Chloroflexota bacterium | reverse complement strand
GCCACAAGCAGAACGCCCCCGAGCGAGTCGGGGGCGTTCTGCTTGTGCCCGGTGTCGAGCGCGTGGGCCACCGGAGGCGGAGCACGCCCCACGCGGGGAGCTTGGTCGAGGTTCAACGGCACATGCCGAGACGAAGGCGCGCTCTCCCGCCACGTCGACCAGCCAGCCACGACCATCACATCTGTGCTGGCGCGCACACATCTCTCGGCTCGCCCGGAGTAAGATGCGGCGCGCCGCCGGCTGCCGGGGCCGACACGTCCGCTCGCTCGCCTCGAAGGAGACATCCGCCATGGAAGCACCGCTCAAGGGAATCCGCGTCCTCGACTTTGGCATGGCCGCCGTCGGCCCCATCTCTGCGGAGTACATGGGGTTCCTGGGCGCCGACGTCATCAAGATCGAGTCGCCGAGTGGTGACATCGTCCGTCGCGGCAAGGGCGGCGCGGCCGGCTGGGGCGGTCACACGTTCCTCGGCAACAACATTGGGAAGCGCGGCATCATCCTTGACCTGAAGCAAGACGCCGACCGCGCCATCGCGCTCGACCTGGTGAAGACCGCGGACATCATCCTGGAGAACTTCCGGTCGCCGGAGATCCTCGAGCGCCTCGGGCTCGGCTGGGACGTCATCTCGAAGCTCAACCCGCGCATCATCTACCTCCAGAGCAGCGCCTTCGGCCCGGTGGGCCCGATGGTCGGCAAGCCCAGCAACGACTGGGTGACCCAGGCGTACGGCGGGCTGACCAGCGTCACGGGCGAGCCTGGCGGTGCCGCCGAGTTCTCGCGAGGCACCTCGTCCCTCGACTGGAACGGCGCGATGGTGAACCTCGAAGCGCTGTTGATCGCGCTGTACGTGCGCAACCGCACCGGCAAGGGCCTGCGCATCAACACCTCGCAGTTCCAGTCCACGCTCATCACCGCGACGACGCGCATCGCCGAGTACGTCACAAGCGGCAAGGTCCCCGGCCCCAGCGGCAGCGCGCGCCCGAACATCGTCCCCGACCAGGCATTCGCCACGTCGGATGGCTATGTCAGCGTGTCCGCTGTGAACAACCGGCTGTTCGAGCGCCTTGCCATGGCGATCGGCCGCGCCGACCTCGCGAGCGACGCGCGCTACGCGACGCCAGCGCTGCGCGTGGACAACCGCGCCGCGCTGGTCGCGGAGCTCGAGGGCGTCTTCAAGACGAAGACGAGCGACGCGTGGGTGGCGCTGCTACGCGAGGCGCGCGTGCCGGTCGGCGAGTTCCAGAAACTCGACACGCTCGCTGAGAACCTGCTGAACAACCCGCAGGTGCAGGCGCAGAACCTCGTCACGATCCTCGAGCAGACCGGCGGCGGCGACATCCTCAGCCAGCAGCCGCACTGGCACTTCGACAAGACGCAGCCCAGCATCCAGCGCCCCTCGCCGATGTTCGGCGAGCACCAGGACGAGGTGATGGCGGAGCTGAAGGCATGGAAGCCGTCCGAGGTTCCCGCGACGCTTCCCGGCGGCGGCGGGCTCGCGATGGCGGGGCTCAAGGTCGTCGACTTCTCGCAGGGCATCTCCGGCCCGCTCGCAGGGATGCAGCTCGGCGACCTCGGCGCCGACGTGATCAAGGTCGAGCCGCCCGAGGGCGACTGGATGCGCCAGACGCCGCCATTCAAGGGCGGCGAGGGCGCGCTGCACCTGCAGCTCAACCGCAACAAGCGCAGCATCGCCGTCGACCTGAAGACGCCCGAGGGTCTCGCGCTCGCGAAGCAGTTAGTGTCGAACGCCGACGTGGTGATCGAGGGTTACCGGCCCGGCGTGATGGCGCGCCTCGGGCTCGACTACGCGACGCTGTCGAAGGACAACCCGCGGCTCGTGTACTGCTCGATCTCCGGCTACGGCAGCACCGGCCCGCTGGCTGACGTCCCCGCGACGGAGCTCGACATCCAGGTGCAGGTCGGCGCGACGAGACACGTCGGCCCGGTGGGCAAGGAGCCAGTGCGCTTCGGCTACGACCTGTCCTCCGCAGCTGCGGGCATGGCGGGTGTGCAGGGGATCGTGGCGGCGCTGCTCTACCGCGACAAGACGGGGCAGGGCCAGCACGTGGAGACCTCGCTGCTCGCGGCGGAGATCGCCGTCCACCAATGGGCGTTCACGGCTGAGCGTCACCCGTTCGACCGCACGTCGAAGGCCTACACCGGGCCGCGTGTCTCGCAGGACTTCGGCTTCATGACCGCGGAGGGCCCCGTGCACGTGGCCGGCCGCGGGTACGAGGCGAACTGGGTGCCGCTGATCAAGGCACTCGGCCGCGCCGATATCCTCGAGGACCCGCGCTTCTCCACCGAGACGGAGTTCATGCTCCACATCATGGAACTGACGCCGCTGCTCAACGAGACGCTCAGCAAGATGACCCGCGCCGAGGTCCAGCACCTCGTCGAGGACGAGGTCGGAGCAACGTACTCGCTGATGCTGAACGCGGGCGAAATCGCGAACGATGCGCAGACGGCTGCGATCAATGGCATGCCCGTGATGCAGCACCCGACCGCGGGGCCGATCCAGACGGTGAACGTTCCGTGGCTCTTCGCCGACCCCGTGGCCGACGCATTGCGGATGCCCGCGCCGCTGCTCGGCCAGCACACGGCAGAGATCGCGCGCGAGGCGGGCCTGAGCGACGCCGAGGTCGCGCGGCTCTCGGCAGCGGGCACGCTCGCCTCGACGCCCGTGCCTGCGCGCGCCTAGCCGGCCTCGGACGGACACATCGAGGAGGCCCGCCGCGAGGCGGGCTTCTTCATGCCCACGACCCACGGAGGGCATCACGGGCATCGAGCGCACGGGCACGCTCGCTATAGTGAACGCCGCACCGAACGCAGCGAGAGGGACCATCGATGAAGGCCATCCAGATCACCGAGTTCGGCGACGCCGACCAGCTCAAGTACATCGACGTCCCCGACCCCGTGGCGGGGGCCGGCCAGGTCCTCGTCGAGGTGAAGGCCGCGGGCGTGAACTTCGCCGACATCTACAGCCGCAAAGGGTCGTACCCCGGCCCCGACCTGCCGCGCATCCTCGGCCAGGAGGGCGCAGGCGTCGTGAAGGCGCTGGGCGAGGGGGTGACGAACTTCGGTGTGGGCGACACGGTCGCGTGGAGCGGCGTCCCGCAGGCGTACGCGGAGCTGGCCGTCGTGCCTGCCGCACGTCTGCTCAAGATGCCCGCAGGCGTCGACCCGAAGGTTGCTGCGGGTGTGCTGCTGCAGGGCATGACGGCGCACTACCTGTGTCACTCGACGTACCCGGTGAAGCCGGGCGACCGCGTGCTGGTGCATGCCGGCGCGGGCGGTGTCGGGCTGCTGCTCATCCAGATGGTGAAGCGCCTCGGCGGGTACGTGTACACGACCGTCTCGACCCCCGCGAAGGCCGCGCTCGCGCGCGAGGCGGGCGCGGACGAGGTGATCCTGTACAGCGACGTGGACTTCGCCGAGGAGATCAAGCGCGCCACGAACGGCGAGGGGGTGGACGTGGTCTACGACGCGGTCGGCGTGACCACCTTCGACCAGAGCATCGCGAGCCTGAAGCACTGCGGGTACATGGTGCTGTACGGCGGCGCGAGCGGCGCAGTGCAGTCCGTGCCGATCGCGCAGCTGAACGCGGGCTCGTACTTCCTGACGCGCCCGACGCTGGTCGACTACGTCGCGAAGCGCGAGGACCTGGAGCAGCGCTCCGGCGACCTGTTCCGCTGGATCGAGTCCGGCGAGTTGAAACTGCGCGTCGACCACGTCTTCCCGCTGTCGGAGGCCGCCGACGCGCACCGCGCCCTGGAGGGCCGCGCGACGACGGGCAAGGTCGTCCTCGTCCCGTAACGGACGAGGGGCGGACCGAGGGGCGTCGCGCCTCAAGACGAGTGATGTTCGAAGCCCAATCGCGGGGCGCAGCATCATCAACGGGGAACGCGCGATGCAGCCTCGATCGGCGAGAGGAGCGCTTGCGTGGATCGGCGCGTAAAGTGCGGGCCTGACGAAGGGCCCAGCCGATGCGCAACCGATCGTTCCTCGCGCTCTGCGCGCTCATCCTCGTCAACCAGATCGGATTCGGGATCATCACGCCTGTGCTGCCGGCATACGCGCGCACGTTCGGGCTCGGCGCGGGCGCGATCGGCCTCGTCATCGGCATCTATGGGTTCGCGCGCTTCCTCGCGAACGTCCCCGCCGGCCAGCTCGCGGAACGTCGAGGCCGCCGCCCAGTGCTCATCATCGGGACGCTCATCACCGCCGTGGCCGCGGCCTTGATGGCCACGGCGGGCAACCTGCCGCAGCTCCTCGCCTACCGCCTGCTCGCGGGCCTGGGCGCGGCGACGGTGATCACGGGCGGCCAGATCATGGTGGGCGACATGGCGACGCCCGAGAACCGCGGCCGGATGATGAGCACCTACCAGGGGTTCTTCCTCTTCGGTGTGACCGCCGGCCCCGTCGCGGGCGGGTTCCTCGCTGACTGGTTCAGCCTGCGTGCCTCGTTCATCGCGTACGCAGCCTTCTCCGCCGCCGCCGCCGTGATGGCGATGCTGATGATCCGCGAGACCAGGCCAGAGTCCGCGTCGGTCGCCACGGCCCCCGTCGAGAGCAGCGACGACACGCCCGAGCCGGAGAGCAACGGCGCCTCGGTGCGCCGCACGGTGTTCAGCGCGGGCTTCATCCTCGTCAGCGCGGTGTCGCTCACGCAGTTCATCGGACGGACGGGCGCGCTGTTCACGGTCGTGCCGCTGCTGGGCACCGAAACCCTGCACCTGAGCGCCAGCGACATCGGCGTCGCGTTCACCGTGGTGAACATCCTGAACATCGCGACGGTGTACTTCTCGGGGTCCTTCGCGGACCGCTACGGGCGCAAGCCGGTGATCGCCCCCGCGACGCTGGTGGCCGGCCTCGGCATGGCGATGTTCGCGTTCTCGGGGTCAGAGACGATGTTCATGCTGAGCGCCGCGATGTGGGGACTCGGGGCGGGCATCTCCGGCCCGGCGCCCGCGGCATACGTGGCCGACCTGGCACCCGGCAAGACGAGGCCGCAGGTGTTCGGCTACTTCCGGTCCGTGTCGGATGCGGGCTACATCATCGGCCCGATCGCGCTGGGCTGGATCACGAGCCAGTTCGGCTATCACTTCCCGCTGCTGCTCACCGCCGGGATGATCGTGGTGTCGGGCGTGCTGTTCTGGGTGTTCGCGCCGGAGACGCATCCGCGCCAGTCCCGACAGCAGAACGCGCCGGCCGCATAGCGGTCCGGCGCGTTCAGTGCTGGCCTACGTGCCTCGATGTGTCGAGGCGGACCGACGCGTTAGCTCTTGCTCGAGTTGGGGGACTTGGGAGCGGCGGCCTTCTTCGGCTTGCGCGTCTCGCGCTTCCCGCCCTGTGATTTGTCAGCCATGATCACCTCGATGTCCTGCGCCTCCCCGTGGAGGCCACCCGCCCCGCGCTCGCGCGGACGCCGTGCCCCACCATCTTAACCGACTCGACGTGACGAGTGCCGCCCGCCCGCCCGACGCCATCCGGCGCACCGTGCGACCATCGAGGACACGCCCGACCACGGAGGAGCCCCGATGCGCGCCGTCCTGCAAGCCGTCCAGCCGTACGAACTGCACGGCGTCCTGTACTACCAGCTCCAGTACGCCGGTGAAGACGGCCAGCCTCGGCAGGCGCGCCTCTCCCACGACATGGCGTACAAAGACCCCGCTCCGGGCGACCAGGTCGAGGTCCACGCCATCCTCGGCATCGTCGACCGCGTGACGCGCGTCGAGTCTCCCTCGGCATGACCGGCGGGCCCGAGTCCAACTCGCTGCGCGGCTGGGCCCTCGTCGCGATCCAACTCGTGCTCTTCGCCGTGCTGGGCCGCGAGGTGCTCCGCTCGAGCCGGCGGAACCCCCTGCTCAACGTCCTCGGCCTCCTCGCCTGCGCCGCTGGCGGCGGGATCGCCGCGCTCGCGACCGGCGCGCTCGGGCGGCGGCTCCGCGCGCACCCTGCCCCGCCCGAGGATGCCGTCCTGCGCACGGACGGCGTGTATGGCGTGGTGCGGCACCCGATCTACCTCGGGCTGCTCATGGTCGCCTCGGGCCTCGCGCTCATCGCACGCACGCGGCGCGCGGCCGGCGTCGTCCTCGCGCT
>CANIRU010000116.1 GCA_947470025.1 Chloroflexota bacterium | reverse complement strand
CTTCTTCTGGTCCTCCGAGATCACCTCGGCGTTGTCGGCGACCATCTTCTCGGCGGAGTACGCGAGGGACTCCGCCTGGTTGCGCGTCTCCACCGCCGCCTTGCGCTCCGCGTCCTCGGCGGCGTGGGCCTCGCCCTCCTTGCGGAGTCGCTCGACCTCGGCGTCCGTCAGGCCGCTCGCCGACTGGATCGTGACGTGTTGCTGCTTGCCGGTCGCCTTGTCCGAGGCCGACACCTTCACGATGCCGTTCGCGTCGATGTCGAACGTCACCTCGACCTGCGGGACGCCTCGCGGCGCCGGGAGCAGGCCGTCGAGGATGAAGCGCGCCATCGACTTGTTGTCGGTCGCCATCGACCGCTCGCCCTGCAGCACGTGGATCTCGACCGACGGCTGGTTGTCCGAGGCGGTCGAGAACGTCTGCGACGCGCTCGTCGGGATCGTCGTGTTGCGCTCGATGAGTGACGTCATCACGCCACCCAGCGTCTCGATGCCCAGCGTCAGCGGCGTCACGTCGAGGAGGAGGACGTCCTTCACCTCGCCCTTGAGCACGCCGGCCTGCACCGCCGCGCCGATGGCAACGACCTCGTCCGGGTTCACGCCGCGGTGCGGCTCCTTGCCGAAGAACTCCTGCACCTTCGCCTGCACGAGCGGCATGCGCGTCATGCCGCCGACGAGCACGACCTCGTCGATGTCGCCCGGCGAGACGCCCGCGTCCTTCAGCGCCTGCTTCACCGGCTCGATGGAGCGGTCGACGAGGTCGCCGACGAGCTGTTCGAACTTCGAGCGGGTGAGGTTCAGCACCATGTGCTTCGGCCCGGAGGCGTCGGCGGTGATGAACGGCAGGTTGATCTCCGTCTGCTGCGCGGACGACAGCTCGATCTTCGCGCGCTCCGCCGCCTCCTTGAGGCGCTGCAGCGCACTGCGGTCCTGCGACAGGTCCACGCCCTGGTCGCGCTTGAACTCCGCGACGAGGAAGTCGATCAGCAGGTTGTCGAAGTCGTCGCCACCGAGGAACGTGTCGCCGTTGGTGGCCTTCACCTGGAAGGTGCCGTCACCGATCTCCAACACGGAGATGTCGAACGTGCCGCCGCCGAGGTCGTAGACCGCGATCAACTCCTCGGCTTTGGAGTCGAGGCCGTACGCGAGCGACGCGGCCGTCGGCTCGTTGATGATGCGCAGCACCTCGAGGCCCGCGATGCGGCCGGCGTCGCGCGTGGCCTGGCGCTGGGCGTCGTTGAAGTACGCGGGGACCGTGATCACCGCCTCGTTCACCGGCTCGCCGAGGTACGCCTCCGCGTCGGCCTTCAGCTTCTGCAGGATCATCGCGGAGACCTCGGGCGGGCTGTACGTGCGGTCGCCCATCTCGATGCCCGCGTCGCCGTTGTCGCGCTTCACGATCGGGAAGCCGGCGATGCGCATCAGGCGCTGCACCTCTTCCTCCTCGAACTTGCGGCCCATGAGGCGCTTCGCGGAGTACACGGTGTTCTGCGGGTTGGTGACCGCCTGTCGCTTCGCGACCGTGCCGACGAGGCGCTCCCCGTCCTTCGCGATCGCGACGACCGACGGGGTGGTGCGACCGCCCTCGGCGTTCGGCACCACGCGCGGCTCGCCGCCTTCCATCACCGCCACACACGAGTTCGTCGTGCCGAGGTCGATCCCGATTACCTTTGCCATGTGGGCCTCTTCTTCTCTGGCCGCCTGACGTCACGCGTGGCGGCGATCTCTGCTGTATCCCTGCGCCTCATCCGAGGCGGAATGTTTGCGTCTACTCGGCCGGAGGCGGCGGGGCGGATCGGTCGCCATCGCCGACCAGCACCATCGCCGCGCGGATCACTTTGTCGTTCAGCACGTAGCCGCGGCGCAGCACGCGCACCACGATCCCGTCCGGCCCGGGCGCGCTGCCGACCGCCTCGTGCTTCGCGGGGTCGAAGGGCGCGCCCAGCGGGTGGACCTCCGTCACGCCCGCGGACTCAAGGACGCCGCGGAACTTGGACATGACGAGCTTCACGCCCTCCACCCACGGGTGATCCTTGATGTCGTCGTGCGTGGACTCGACCGCGCGCTCGAGGTCGTCGAGCACCGGCAGGAAGTTGAGCACGCTCGCGGTGAGCTGGTAGCGGCCGAACTCGGCGCGCTCCTCCTGCGCACGGCGCTGGAGGTTCTGATAGTCCGCGGCAGCCCGCAGTCTTGCGGCCACTGCCGCCTCGACCTCCGCGCGCAGCGAGGCGATCAGCTCCTCGGGAGTCTGCGTCTCTTCTGCGGGCGAGTCAGCGTCCGGTGCGACAGCGTCGCTCCGTTCCTCGGTCATCGGGTCTCCTCAACTCCAGAGATGCCGCTGCGCCTCGACGCCCATCGAGGTGCGCGGTTCGGGCCGCACTTGAAGCCCGCAGGTCTGATGCGGCCGGCGCGGGTATCCCGCGCTTCGGCCGCCGAAATCACGACTGGCGCACCTCGTGCAGCAGGTGGCTCATCAGCCGCGCGACGTAGCGCACGCGCGGGATGGTCCGGTGGTACGGCATGCGCGTCGGTCCGATGACCGCGACCGTGCCGATGGCGTCCTCGTCGCCGTAGCGCGAGATCACCATGCTCCACTCCTGCATCGAATCATCACCATGCTCGTGGCCGATGACGACCTGCGTCGATCCCAACTGCGCGTCCATCGTCTGCTCCAGCAGCCCGCGCATGCGGTAGGTCTGGAGCGTCGCAACCGCCTCGAGCATCCGGTCGGCGTCGAGGAACTCGGGCTGCCGCAGCACGGAGTTCAGCCCGTCCAGGAACGTCTCCTCGGCGATGCGTTGCTCGTCGATCAGGTCGGCGATCGCGCGCACCGTTCCCGCCTCGTCCGGGTCGGCGAGTTCGCTGGCCACCGACCGCGCGAGGCGGGCGTCGGCGCCCTCGATGCGCGCGTTCAGGCGCACGGCGCGCTCCGTCAGCAGCGCCTGCGAGGCGGGCGTCTGGAGCGGCAGCATGCGCTGCCGCACGCGCCCGTCGTCCATCACCGCCACCAGCAGCGCCGTGTCGTGGTTCAGCTCGACGAGCTGAGCGTGCCGCAGCCGGCTCGAGGCCGCCCGCGGGCGCGTCACGACGGCGGCATTCCCGACCGAGCCGGCGAGGATCGTGGCCGAGAGGCTCAGCCACTCGTCCAGCCCGCCGACGACCTGGTGCAACTGGTGCTCGATCGTGCGCTGCTCCTGCGCCTCGACCGGCTCCTCCAGCATCAACATCTCGACGAAGGTGCGGTAGCCGAGGTCCGAGGGCACCCGCCCGGCCGAGGTGTACGGCTGAGTGATGTACCCGTCCTCCTCGAGCCGCGCGAGCTCGTTGCGGATGGTGGCCGTCGAGAGGTCGAGGCGGTGCCGCGCGACGATGGCGCGCGAACTGACCGGCTCGGCGGTACTGATGTACTCGCTCACGACCATGCCCAGGATTGCCGCGCGACGCTCGGTGAGCACCTGTCGACCTCCACTCGGGCTGCTATCCGGCGGGTTAGCACTCTCCTGTCGAGAGTGCTAACTGCTGCACAAATTGTAGGCAGGCCACCCTCAGCGGGTCAATCTAGATTCGCTCTCAGTTGGAGAACCGCCTTGACGTGCCGTCGGGCCCGGCGACTGACCGGGACTCCCGCCTATACTGGCGGCACACGCGCCGACGCTGGGAGACCGCCACGCCCGAGGCCACACGTCCCGCTTCCGGCGTATCCCCGGGCGGTGAGGCGCCGAGCGCCGCCTTGCCGGATCGCGGCGCCTTCGCCGACCTGTACGAGGCCCACGCGCCCCGCGTGTACCGCTACCTCCTCTCCCGCACCTCGAACCCTAGCGACGCCGAGGAGCTGACCTCCCGCACGTTCCTGCGCGCCCTCGCCGGGCTGGACCAGTACCGCGGGCGGGGGGCAGGTTTCCCGGCGTGGCTGATGAGCATCGCCCACAACCTGCTGGTGAACTGGTACCGCGACCGCGGCCGGCGACCGCCCACCGAGGCCCTCGACGCCGCGCTCCAGGTGCCCACGTCGACGCCGGGGCCGGAGGCCAGCCTCGAGCAGAACGAGAGCATCGCGCGGGTGCGGGCGGCGATCAGCGCGCTCGCGCCGGACCGCCAGCAGCTCATCTCGCTGAAGTACGTCGATGGTCTATCGAACGCCGAGATTGGCCGTATCATGGCGCGCACCGAGGGCGCCGTGAAGGCACTGCACCATCGCACACTCCGTGAGCTCCAGCGGCTGCTGGGGGACGAGGAGCGCGGCTAGCCTCTCGCTAGCCGACGCGCGAAGGGATCGCCGATGACCCCCACCGCTTCGGGGTACGGTGCTTCAGGCTACGGCGCTCGCATCACCGGCGTCGGCCGCTACGTCCCCGAGCGCATCATGACCAACGCCGAGCTCGAGCGAATGGTCGATACCAACGACGAGTGGATCGTGGAGCGCACGGGCATCCACGAGCGGCGAATCGCCGCCCCGGACGAGACCTCGAGCACCCTCGGCGCACGCGCGGGCCTCGCGGCGATCGAGTCGGCGCAGATCGACCCGGCCACCATCGACCTCGTGATCGCCGCGACGTGCACGCCTGACGGAATGTTCCCCGCCGTGGCGACGCGCATCCAGCACGCGGTGGGCGCCGGGCACGCCGGCGCGTTCGATGTGAACGCGGCGTGCAACGGCTTCATGTCCGCACTGAGTACCGCCGTCCAGTTCGTCGCCGCCAGGACATCCCAGCGCGCGCTGGTGGTGGGCACCGAGACGATGTCGCGCATCGTCGACTGGACCGACCGCGGGACCTGCGTGCTCTTCGGCGACGGCGCCGGCGCGGTGATCGTGGAACGCGCGGTCGAGGGCGAGCCGGGCCGCATCGACGCGCTGCTGCTGCGCTCGGACGGATCACAGGCCGACCTGCTCTGGGCCAGCGGGCCGTGTACTCCCGGCGAGGCCGCGATGGGCGCGATGGGGCAGGAGGCGCGCATCGTGATGGACGGGCGCTCCGTCTTCCGCCACGCGGTGAACGCGCTGGTCGAGACCTCGATGGAGGCCGTGACGAACGCGGGGCTGACCGTGGACGACATCGCGCTGTGCGTGCCGCACCAGGCGAACCGCCGCATCATCACCGCGATGGCGGACCGCGTCGGCCTCCCGATGGAGCGCGTCTACGTGAACGTCGACCGCTACGGAAACACGTCGAGCGCGACGATCCCGATCGCGCTGGCCGAGGCGGAAGCGGACGGCCGACTGAAGCCGGGCGACCGTGTCCTCCTCGCCGCGTTCGGCGGCGGACTGTCATGGAGCGCGATGGTCATCGAGTGGGCCGGCGTCCGCGCCTCCCGCGCGGGCATCCCGACCGGCATCCTTGCCGCCCGCGTTTAGCCCTCGAGGCGGATCGGGACGAGCGCCGGCTCGGGGCCGCGCCAGGCGGCTTCCTCGGCGCGTACCTTCCGCCATTCACGCATGGGCAGCGGGCCCTCCTTCGAGAACACGTCGCGGTACGCCTCGCGGAACACGCGCGCGACGTAGGCGCGCTGCTCGGCGGTGAGCCGGCGGCGCAGCGTCCCATCCTTGCTGCGCCATTTGAGGATCACCGAGTCCTCCGGGCATACCAGCGTGTCGACCCACGTGCAGAGCCGTTGGTACTGCGTGTTGAGCAGGATGTACGCGCCACGCTCCAGGTCGCGCGGGTAGTACTTGGTCTTCACCGGAAACGCGTCGCAGGGTGGGGGCCTCTTGGATTGCCAGAGGCCGCAGCGCGTCGTCCCGTCCGGATGGTGACTGAGTGCCTCGCAGCGGAAGGCCGGCGGGCGGTCGTCATCCGCGTCGGCGGGGCGCCACGCCCTCGGCGTACCGGCGGTGGTCAGCGGGATGATCAGCGGCTGCCCGCCGTTCATCGCGCGCCACTGGTGCTGGACGATACCGCCGAAGGTGTACTGGCGAAGCGGGTAGCCGATGAGATCGGCCTCTTCCGATCCGCAGCACTGTCCGCAGAGGTTGCACTCCAGCGACTGCGCCTCCGCCAGCGTCATGAACCGCACGCCCTCAGGGGGGCTCTCGTCGCCGTCCAGCGTGTAGTCGTAGATCTCGGGGTCGCGACGGTCGCGCGCGTTGCGGAGCTGGCGGAGTGTGCGGTTGAGCGTCACGTATCCTCCTGCGGATTTCAGGAGATTGTGAACCACCGTCCCCTTGCTGTCGCGCAAGTCCTCGAGGTTCGCCGTGTGCCGCACACGATGCGCTAGCCGGGGGAGACGG
>CANIRU010000115.1 GCA_947470025.1 Chloroflexota bacterium | reverse complement strand
GCCAGCCGTCGCCCGTGGCGAGCGCGGCGGCGGCGAGCGACGTCAGGTCGACGTGGTACGTGAGGTCGGTGCGGCCCGGCTCGGACAGCGGGTCGGGGATGGGCGAGTGCGCGCGGAACGCCATCAGCGTGCCCTCGCGACGCCACGAGGCGTAGAGGTCACGCGCCTCGTAGCCGTAGTCGATCGTCAGCACGTAGCCGCGCTCCACCTTCGCCGCGATCCGCCGCAACGCCTCGAACGACGCGAGGCCCACCTCGGCGCGTGCCCCGTCGCCGGGGGAGATGCCGAGGCGCAAGAAGTGCGCGGCGAGGTCGGGAGTACTGGGGGTGTCCTCGACGACGGTGACGGTGTCGGGTTCGGAGGCGCGCGCCACGTACCACTCGCGCAGGTCCTCGCCGTGGCGTGTCACGAGGTGGACGGGGAGCGCGTCGAAGACCTCGTTGCTGATGACGACGCCGGTGATGCGCTCGGGGCGGGCGAGCCAGTCGTCGAGGAGCGCGTGCTCCGCGGACAGCCCGGCGGCCTCGAGCGTTGCGCGCTGGGCCGCGAGGCGGTTCGGGTGGCCGTCGAGGAGGACGGGGCGGACGGCGGCAAAGCACTCCGGCGCGCGCGCGCGGAGCCAGGTCAGCATCGCGGTCGAGAAGGCGCCTGAACCCGCGCCGACCTCGACGAGGTCGAAGCGCGCGGGGCGGCCGAGGCGCTCCCAGCATTCCTCGATCTGCCGCGCCCACAGGTAGCCGAAGATCGGATGCACCTCCGGGCTCGTCTCGTAGTCACCTCGTGCGCCCCACGCGAGGTCGGCGCGGCTGTAGTAGCCATGCACGGGGTGCCCGAGCGCGAGCGCCATGAAGCGCGCGAAAGTGATGCGCCGCTCGGGTGCCCCGTCGATCTCGTCGAGGACGAAGCGCGCCAGTGGGGTGCTGCGCGCGGCGAGGGCGAAGTCGTCGGGAGGTGTGCTGGTCACGAGGCGGATCGTACCGTCGCGGGACGGACAGCGCGTGCGGATCGCTTCGGCGCGAACAGCAGCCGCGAGTCCCGTTGCCGTGCTGACCGGGGCGGCCCACCCCTACCCCTCCCGGCGCGGGAGGGATTCAGAAGAGAGAACCAAGCGTGAGGAGCTGCGCCCCTCACACTTCCGGCGGAACTCGATTGGCCGCGCGATGCCGGTACGAGTGATTCGGGCCGTCGCCGAGTCGAGGTGCAAAGCACCCTCGGTCAGTCGGGAGCGCGAGGGCGAAGCCCTCGCCATTCATCCCCTTCCCGCGCAGGGAAGGGGCAGGGGATGGGCCGCCCCGCTTGATCACTTCAACGGTCGTCGCGAGCGAGGCGCGCGGTCCGCGCCCCGTGGCTTACAGCGCGTTCAGGACCGTGACGTGGTTGCTCGTAATCTCGTCGACGCCCCACGCGGCGAGCTGCATCGCGCGGTCGACGTCGTCCACGGTCCCGGCGTTGACGCGGCGCGCGCGCTCGCGGAGCAGGGCCACCTCGTCGCTCGTGTGCAGCAGCGTGTGGCGGATGGCGACGGCGGTCTCGGACAGCACGCCGGCATCGCGCTGCTCGAGGTAGGCGCGCAGCTGTGCTTCGGTGCGGATCGAGTAGCCGATGCGGATGCCGGGCAGCCACGCGCGCACGCGGTCCGCGATGCGCCAGTCCTCGCATGTCACGCGGATGCGCGAGCGCACCGCCTCGTCGGCCAGCGCGCGTGCCAACTCCGGCGCAGGGTCGCCGAACCATGACCGCAGGTCGACGACGACATCGGTACCGACGGTCGCCTCGACGATCGCGTGCAGCGACAGCACGCCGCTGCGCCGCCGAAAGCCGCCCCAGCCGAGGAGCAGCGGCAGCGGGCCGAGCGGCCGTTCGTGGTGCGTGAGCAGCGTGTCGCCGTGCACCCACACGTCCGCCTCGATCGCATCGACCGCGGGATGACCTGCGAGGACGACAAGCGACGCGAGGCTGCCCGGCGTGGCGTTCCCGGCGCGGTGGAGGATGCGAGTGACGGTCATGAGGTCAGAGCCCGGACTATTCCGGGAGACGCGTGCCCATCGCCTGCACGAAGACGGTGCGCGGGCGCGCGTGGTCGAGCTCGACGAGGAAGAGGCTCTGCCACTGGCCGATGTACGCCGCGTTCTCGTGGATCGGCACCGACTCGCTCGAACCGAGGAACAGGTGCTGGCAATGCGCGTGGCCGTTGGCGCACTCGCGGTCGGTCATGTTCACCGTGCGGATCGAGAAGTCGTTGTGCTCGTAGTAGTCGCCAGCGGGGGCGATCCTCGACAGCACGCGGGCCATGTCGTTCAGCAGCAGCGGCTCGTGCTCGTTGAGGACGATCGCGGCCGTGGTGTGGTTCGACATGATCATCAACTGGCCGTACTGCACCCCGGAGCGCGCGACGACGTTCTGGATGTCAGCGGTGATGTCGATGAACTCGAGGGCGTGCGAGGTCTCGTAGGAGAGCGTCTCGGCGTACGCGACGAACTCCGTCGCAGGCACTACCGCCGTGTGGACAGGCTGCTGACGTTGCCGTGGGGCGCTCTCGACCATGCCGCACTGTCCTCGACGGGTGGGGTACTCGGTGGGATTTCCGGTATCTACGAGCGTACCAATGTTCGAGGGGGCACGCTATGTCTGCCGCATGACCTCCGCTGCTACGAAGGCTGGTCGCCATCCTCGTCGCCCTCGGGGACGGCGTGGCGGCGCAGCGAGCGCACGGTCTCCGCGACAGTCTGGATGTCGCGAGCCCCGGCGCGGTAGCGGACGTACTGCTCGAGGTCGGTGAGGGCAGACCGCAGCTCTCCCAGGCGCTCCCGGAGCATCCCCCGGTCGCGGATCTCGTCGAGGTCCCACGGGTAGAGCGCGAGCAGGAAGTCGATCGCGCGTGCCGCGCGCTCCTCGTCGCCCTGCTGGAGGGCGCCGGCCTTCAGGTTGTGGAGCAGCCGCTGGATCACCTGCCGCGGGAGCAGGTTCTCGAGGTAGTAGTCCTTGAACGGCACGCGCGCCCCGAAGGCGCCCCGTACCAGCTCCTGGCAGTTGTGGCGGGTGAGGATGCGGCCGCCGTTGAACACGTCGATCAGCAGCTCGTCGGCCTCGTCGGTCGGGTCGTTCGGGCTGTAGCGGCAGATCACGTGGCCCGGCAGGCCCACCGGCTGCACGTCGAGGCCGGCTCGCTGGCACACCTCGGCGTAGACGATGGCGAGGGTGACGGGGACGCCGAGGCGCTCCGACAGCACGTCGCTCATGTACAGGTTGCGAGGATCCTCGTAGTGGTCGGCGTTGCCGCGGAAGCCCAGCTCGCGGAACAGCAGCTGGTTCACGGTCTGCATCATCGCGCGGGCGCGCGGGCGGAACGGCTGGCGGCCGAGCTGCTGCGTCAGCGTCTCGGCCATGTCCTGCAGCCGGCGCTCGTAGCCATCGATGTCGATGCTGGGGTACTCGGCCTGCGCGATGAGCAGGGCGGCGCGCGCCATCGGCACCTCGTCCGGCGGCCCGGCGACGGCTTCACGGAAGCGCTCGAGCGTTTCCTCGAGCGGCGTCATCGCCCGATCACCCGGGTAGCCGTCACCGAGGTGGCCGCGAACGTTCGGGGGTGAAGCCCTCGAAGCGGATGATCTTGAGCGCGGTGACGGTGAGCAGCAGCAGCACGCCGACGAGCTTCGCGTCCGGGTAGGCGACGAAGTAGGCGAAGACCGGCACGCAGGCCAGCGCCACCGCGCCGGCGAAGCGCTTCGAGCCGATGGTCAGGTAGAGCGCGACCGCGATGACCGCCGCGGGGACGGTCGCCGTCGGCACGAGGGCGAACAGGCCGCCGATCGCCGCCGCGGTGCCGTTGCCGCCCTGGAACCACAGGAAGATCGAGTAGTCGTGTCCCGCCACGGCGAGCAGCGCTGCGAGGACCGCTTCGGTGTCGCCGAGGCCGAGCAGGTACGCAGCGGACACCGCCGCCATCCCCTTGCCGATGTCACCGATCGCGACGAGGAGCGCGGGGGCCAGGCCAACGTTGTCCCAGACGTTCATCGTGCCGGGGTTCCCGTTGCCGATCGAGCGGATGTCTCGACCGGTCAGCAGGTACACCACGATGTACGACGTGGGAATCGACCCCAGCAAGTACGCAATCGCGAACGCCATGGCGACGATCACGAGCAGACCTCCCCTGACACCCGTCGATGATACATCGCACGCATCGGGTGCTCATCCGCTGGGTGGCGTACGGCGGGGCCGGCCGGGAATAACCGGTCGCCCCCGAGAAGAGCTAGTAGATGCCGTACGACCGCTCGACCTCGAACTGGTAGATGAGCCGGTGGTCGTCACGCATCGCCTGCCGGAAGTCGTCGTGCGACATCTCCGTGCCCATCCACGTGAGCATGCCGGGCTTCGCATCCGGCTGCATCGCCTGGAAGAGCGCGATGCTTAGCTCGGGCACGTCGTCGCCCTCGAGGATCGTGACCTTCGTGTCGACGCCGAGGTACTCGTAGCCGCCTCCCGTCGGGAAGACGAAGAGCGTGCAGCGCGGGTCGCGGCGCAGGAACCTCGTGCGGCGTCGCTCCTGCGTGCCGGAGCTCCACAGCTTGCCGTCGACCAGCGCGAGGCCGATACGAACGGCGTTGGGCGAACCGTCGGCGCGGAGTGTCACCATCGCGGCGGCGTGGTTCGCGCGAAGAAACGCCTCGGCTTTGTCGTCGAGCGGTGCGGCGGTCATCGAGGTCCTCGGGTCCTAGTCGCTGAAGGCGGTGAAGCCGGCGGTCGGCGCGTCGTCGCGGCGCTCCGGGGCGGGCGAGGTCCACGTCACCGAGCCCCCGGTGTTGCTGGAAGTGAACGGAGCGGCGGGCGGCGTCGGCGGCGTGGCGGGGGTCGCCGAGGTGTAAGCGGTCGTCGAGGGCGGTGCGTCGTCAGTGACGGCGTAGATCACCTCCGAGACGGGCTCGTCCTCACCCGGCAGCTCGATGCCCGCGAACCCGAAGGCGGCGCGCTCGGCCATCTCGCGAATGCGGGACAGGTCACCGCCAACGGCCGCGACGCCGAAGTTCACCCCGAACGCCGCCATCCACGAAGGGATGTGCATCCACGACCACGGCGTGTCGCGGACGCGCGCGGCCGCCACGAGGCCGGGCACGACGTCCTGGATGCGGATCTTCACGTCGTCCAGCGAGACGCTGATCGGCTCGCCGGCCTCCTGCTGGCGGCGCACCTCGGCGGCTACACGACCGGCGACCGCGCCGACGATCGCAGCGACGGCGATAAAGAGGAGGAAGCGAATGCGTCGCATGGTGGAAGCCTCCGAGTGCCGAGCCGCGTTACTCGTTACTTCGACGGTAGGTCGTGGCCTTTCGCCGGGTCAAACCTCACGCGTAGCCGAAGGCTCGCGAAGGCGATCCGCTCACGTTGTGGACAAAATAAACTGATCAACCGTGTTGACGTGTGTACTGATTCATGCTGTAATCCCTCCTGCGCCGAGCGAGCAGGCTCGGCATGAGCGGGAGCACCACCCATGGGCGCGATGTTCGAGCCGAAGAAGCTGACCGCCGAGGCCATCGGTGCGTTCACGCTCATCTTCGTCGGACCCGGATCGGTGATGCTCGCGACCGCCAACGCCAACGTCACCCTGGTCGGTGTCGCCCTCGCCCACGGCCTCGCGATCGCGCTGATGGCCTCCGCACTCGGCGCGATCTCCGGCGGGCACTTCAACCCCGCGGTCACCATCGGCATGTGGGTGACCCGCCGCATTGAGACGCTCCCCGCCCTCGGCTACATCCTCGCGCAGTGCGCGGGCGGCATCCTCGGCGGGGTCGCGCTGATGGTGTTCTTCCCGGAAGGCCTGCGGAACGCGGCGCACTACGGCACCCCGGCGCTCGGCCCTGGCATCGACTTTGCTCGAGGCGTCGGCATCGAGGCGATCCTGACGTTCTTCCTCGTCATGGTGATCTTCGGTACGGCGGTCGACAAGCGAGCGCCGCACCTGGGCGGCATGGCGATCGGCCTGACTATCACGATGGACATCCTCGCCGGCGGTCCGCTGACCGGCGCGGCGATGAACCCGGTGCGCGCCCTCGGCCCCGCGGTTGTGTCCGGGGTGTGGACTGATCACCTCGTCTACTGGATCGGCCCGATCGTCGGCGCGGTGACCGCATCGCTGCTCTACCACTACCTGTTCATCGAGGAGCCCGCTGCCGCATAGCGGCTCCATCCCGCGCGACTCGAGGCGACTCGGCCGCGCAGCGATTCAGACATCCG
>CANIRU010000114.1 GCA_947470025.1 Chloroflexota bacterium | reverse complement strand
GGGTTCGACAGCAGCAGCTTGTCGCCCCAGCGCACCTCGATGCGCGTGGCCGTCAGGTTGCCGAAGTCGTCCGTCGCCGTGCTCGCCTGCGCGATGCGGAAGTTCTCCTCCTCGTGCGCGTCGAGGTACTGGACCTCGGGCGACGGGAAGGGGACGAGCGTGATCATGTCGCCGGCGGCGTTCGCCAGTGCCTTCGCACCGGCCTCGTCGATCATCGTGCGCTCGGCAAGGATGACCTTGCCCGACGCGTCGAGGATGTCCTGAGACACGATGCGGTTGAGCAGCGCCGCGGCGCCGCCCTTCGGCAGCTCGTGCACGATCGGGCGGTACGGCGTCTCGATAAAGCCGAAGTCGTTCACGACGCCGTATGTCGCGAGCGAGCCGATCAGACCAATGTTCGGCCCCTCAGGGGTCTCGATCGGGCAGATGCGACCGTAGTGGCTGTGGTGGACGTCGCGGACGTCGAAGCCCGCACGGTCACGCGACAGACCACCGGGTCCAAGGGCGGACAGCTTGCGCTTGTGCGCGATCTCGGCCAGCGGGTTGATCTGGTCCATGAACTGCGAGAGCTGGCTGCCGCCGAAGAACTCTTTCATGGCGGCGACGACCGGGCGGATGTTGACCAGCGCCGACGGCGTCGCCTCCTCCGGGTCGGTGATCGTCATGCGCTCGCGCACCACGCGTTCCATGCGCAGCAGACCGATGCGGAACTGGTTCTGCATCAGCTCGCCCACCGAGCGCACCCGGCGGTTGCCCAGGTGGTCGATGTCGTCCGGGGTGCCCCGGCCGTTGTTGATCATGATGATCCGCTTCACGATCGCCACGAGGTCCTCGCGGCGCAGGGTGCGGATCTCCGGCGCGTCGGCCATGCCGAGGCGCTTGTTCAGCTTGTAGCGGCCCACGCGGCCCAGGTCGTAGCGGCGGTCGGTGAAGAACAGCGTCTCCAGCAACTCGCGCGCGTTGTCCGCCGTGGGCGGGTCGCCGGGGCGGAGGCGGCGGTAGAACTCCTCGAGGGCTTCGGCGCGGTTCTTCGTCGGGTCCTTCGCGAGGGTCGACTCGACGTAGGTGTGATCCTCGTCCGTGTCGACCTCGGCGAGCATCGCGCGGACGCGGTCGTCCGAGCCGATCTCCGACTCGTCGAGGTTGTCGTCTAGGTCGATGGCGCGCAGGAGGACAGACACTGGGATGCGGCGCTTGCGGTCGACCTTGACCGACAGCACGTCCTTGGCATTCGTCTCGAACTCCAGCCAGGCGCCGCGGTTCGGGATGAGCTTCGCCGCGGTGAGGCGGCGGCCGGTGGCCGGGTCGTTCTCAGCGGTGAAGTACGCGCCCGGCGAGCGGACGAGCTGCGACACCACGACGCGCTCGGCGCCGTTGATCAGGAACGTGCCGTGCTTGGTCATCATGGGCACGTCGCCCATGAAGAGCGTCTGCTCCTTGACCTCGCCGGTCTCCTTCACGAGGAGCTCGACGGACACGCGCAGCGGCGCAGCGTAGGTGCGCTCGCGGTCGCGACACTCCGTCTCCGTGTACTTGGGCTCCTCGAAGTGGTAGTCGCCGAAGCGCAGCTCCATGCGGCCACCCGTGAAGTCCTGGATCGGCGACACCTCGTCGAGGAGCTCGCGCAGGCCCTCGCGCAGGAACCGGTCGTAGGACCGGCGGGGCATATCGATGAGGTTCGGCATCTCCATGACGTGCCGGTTCGTACCGAAGCCCTTTTTCATGCTCGGTACGCGGCGGTTGGAGATCACAATTCGACGGTCAGTGGTCACAGACGCTCCCATCATCAGTCCCGGTCGCGGGATTCCGCGGGCCGGCGGGGCTCGCTGCAGTACAGCTCCTGGATCAGGCCCAGGGCAGGGTGCGCATCGAGGTTGGACTGGGGACTGTCTGGGAGTGTCTCCACGATCGGCGGCAACCGGCCCGCGATCTACTGAGCACACTCCCCAGGACACATCTCCGGGGACATGGCGAAACTCCGTCCGGCCGCTAAGCCGTCGGAGTCCCACAAGAGTTAGCCGTTATTTCGATTGCGCCCCACGCATCAACCAGTGTACTGCGCCCGAGCAGAATCTCAACGGTATCGCGCCACAGAAATTGGGTCAACGCCACCCGATTCGCCGAGGTTACCGGGAGGGGGTACCGGTGGCCGTCCCGGACGGGCTTGCACCCGAAGTGCCCGAGGCTCCCGGCGTGCTGGTGCCGGTCGCGCCGGCGGGTGGCTGCTCGGCGGCCTTCTTCGCCCGGATTACCTCGGCGGCGGCGGGATCGTACTTCCGGTTCGAGGCGGCCTCCCAGAGCGGCCATGACTCCTTCGTCCGGTCGCCGATGTCCCGCAGGCCGAGGCTGGCGAGCAGGTCGTACGGCGGTGCGGTGGCGAACGACAGGTCGCGTTCCGCGAACCAGATCACCAGCGGCGATCCCAGCAGATCGGCATCTTCAAACAACCGCTGGAGGAAGCGGCGCTGCTCGGCGGGCGTCGAGGAGTTCAGGTTGTCGCGCCCCGGCCCCGACGCGTAGCCGACCGAGATGAAGGCGATCGGCAGCTTCGTCTGGTCCTTGATGGCCGTGTAGTAGTTCGGCGGCACCTTCCGGGCGACGTTGAACGCGAACGACGGGTAGGTCGTGATGCCGAGGAGGTCCATCTTCCCCTCGTAGTCCTTCAGCAGTTGCCAGCGCGGCGGGTGCGGCGGCAGGTCCGGGATCACGCCCAGCAGTTCCTCGTACTGAAACGAGGGGAGCACGAGCGTCTCGGGTGACGCCGCCTTCACGGCGTCGTACGCCTCCTTGTAGGCGGACACGAACGTCAGGTACGTCCCCGGGCTGCGCTCGAACGTGGCATTCACCTCGTTCCCCAGCACGAGGTACGCCGGCCGCAGGTTCTTCGCGACGAAGACGGCCTCCTGCACGAACGCCTTGCGGAGGTCCGCGTTGGAGAGGTCCTTGCCCGCATAAGCCGACGGCAGCTTCTGGAGCTTGTCCCGCGCGGTCGGGTCGAACAGGTCGAGGACGATCGCGACCTGCAGGTCGCGGCTCTTCGTCGCGTCCCGGATGGTGATCAGCTCCTGCCGGGTCGCCTCGGACGGCGTCGCTCCCGGGACGAAGTCGGCCCAGGCGGGCGCGCGCTGCACGAGGATCACCTCGCCGTAGTTCGCCGCGAGGTCGTAGGTCTGCCGCGTGCCCAGCTCGGTGAGCGCCCACGGCGTGTCCGAGAAGCCGAGGCGGTACGAACGCGGGTCGCCCGCCTCCGTCCTCGCGCGCTTCGGGAAGGACGAGCCCTCCTTCACCTCCGTGCGGCAGGCGCCCGCCAGCAGCGCCACGAGTGTGAGCGCCAGCGCGAGGAACGTGAACCGGCGTCGGAGGGGCATCCCCTCGATCGTGCGCGATCGGATCCGGGGGGTCAACGCGCGCCCTCTGCTGTCCCCCGCCGAGCAAGGGTTTCCCCGCTGAGGCGCTTCGATGCCCGTTCCGAGGATCCCCGTACCCCCGATAGCCGGGGACAACCACGGGAGTCACGAGATGGCGTTCATGACCACCGACGATCTGCTCACCGAGCTCGGCGGCGTGACCTCGAGGTCTGACGCGCGCGCGATGATCAGCCGCGCGGCACGCATCGCCGGCGTGGCCACCGGCCGCCCGCTCCAGATGCGCGAGCTCCTGATGGTCTGCGAAGCCCTCGCCGCCGAGGGTGGTGCGATCCAGCAGATGGCGGAGTCCGTCGCCACCCGCGCCCTCCGCGACTAACCCCCGTTGGAGGGGCGCGCTGAGTGGAGCCGCAGAGCCCTCACCTTGCCCTCTCCCGCTCGAAGTGGGCGAGGGTTCTGAGGGTTCGACCCGTTCTTCCCAATTCTGACCTTCTGCCCCCTCCCCCTTTACGGGGGGGGAGGGCTGGGTGGGGTTCTCCCCTCCGCCCTAGTGCTGCTCGTCCGAGAACACCGTGTCGCGGGCGACATCACCCCACGAGAACAGCGCGGCGGCGAAGCGGATGCCGCCTGCGCGCTGGTTCAGCACATCCAACGGCAGGCTGGCGAGGTACCCTCGTACGCGATCCTCGACCCCTGCCTCCTCGTAGAACTCGACCGGGCGGAAGACGCCGAACGTCGTCGAGGCCAACGGCTGCCCGCCCGGCTCCGCGCACGCGATCGCCAGCGCCATCTGGTCGATGCCGTACGGCCGCCGCGTCTCCGCGATGCGCGCCCGGCACCACACGAGGATCTGCTCCGCGAGCCGTTCGATGTCATCGATCCCCAGTGGATCCGCACCCAAGAGCCACTCCTCCTTGGAGAGCCCGGTGCCCCGGCGGATCGAATCCTCGACACGCGCGCGCAGGGGATCGGGGCGGAAGCGGCGAAGCAGCGCGCTCAACATCGGTCCCCCCTTCCTGCGCCTCGGCGCTCGCACGGCATGCGCGTCGCGTTCGAGGATCGAGCGCGACCAACACGAGACGTGTTTCCCCTGTAGCGGGGAAACACCTACGGCAATCATCGGCGGCATCCTGAGACTCACCAGCGGCCCCGATCGTTGCTTTTCGGTAATGGCGCTGACGGATCGCCCCCGCCTGTAGACTGGGCGTGTGGACAGCACCTATGACGTCGACATCGATGGGCTGCTCCGCACGGTGCAGCGCACCGACCATGTGATCGTCCGCTTCTCCACGCTCGCGCAGCGCCTCTTCATCGACTTCCGCACGAGCAGCAGCGAGGGGCCAGGCATCTTCGTGCTCCCCGTGGCGCACACGATCCAGGAGCGCCTCGCGACGATCGCGGCGGCGAGGCCCCACTTCCCGCGGCCCGAGAAGCTCTACGTGATGGCGTGGCCGCTGCGCGTCGCCGGCCTCGGACGGCTCGGCTTCGTGGAGGCCGCCCGCAAGCGCTTCGCCGCGATGGACGCGTTCGAAGCGGTGCGCAACCTGGACCGCGCGATCCGCGACCTCGAGCGCGCCGAGGACCTCGAACTGCGCAGCGCGATCACCGGCGAGGGGTACCGGACGATCTGGCCAGGCATCGCCGGGGGCTCCGACGTCCCGCCCGACCCGCCGGGCACCCCGTAGCGCGGATGCGACCCGACCAGTTCGAACGCATCGTCCGCCGCGCCGTCCGCAGCCTGCCGCCAGAGTTCGCGCAGCACGTGAAGGACGTCGCGATCGTCGTGGAGCGCGAACCCTCGGAGCACGACCGGCACGAGGCAGACCTTGACCCCGGCGACGATCTGTTCGGCCTGTACGTGGGGACGCCGCTGACGGAGCGTGCCGATTACCACATGGTGCTGCCGGACCGGATCCTGATCTTCCAGGGCCCGCACGAGCGCCACTTCCGCGCCACGGAGCTCGAGGCGGAGATCCGCCGCACCGTCGCGCACGAGATCGCCCACTTCTTCGGCATCGACGACGACCGGCTCGATGCCCTCGGGCTTGGGTAGGAGAAGTGTCCGGACACAGGAGCGCCGCCCGGGCGGGCGGCGCTCCAACGGATAGCGAACCCGACACCCGACGTTCCGAGGAACGCCGGGGCGGCGGGCCGGGTCGCTACTTCGCCTTCGCGAGCTTCGGAGCCGGAGCCAGTCCGTTGACGATGGCCTTCAGGCCAGCAGCAGCGGAGAACTTCGGGGCCTTGGAGGCCTTGACCTTGATCTCGGCGCCGGTCTGCGGGTTGCGGCCGATGCGCGCCTTGCGGGCAGCGCGGCTGAACTTGCCGAGGCCCGGGTACGCCACGTCCTCGCCGTTCTTGACCTTCGCCTGGATCACGTCGCGGAAGCCATCGAGCACGCGCTCCGCGTCAGCGTTCGTCGTGCCAGCCTGCGTCGCGACCAGAGCAACCAATTCTGCCTTCGTCATCTCGAAACCTCCTGGGAGGAACCCCTGCCACATGTAGAGAAGCGTCTACGCACGTCATCATTTGCTTTTCAGCGCTTGATGTCAAGCATCTGCAGCCCAGAACGCCAGATATCTACTGGCGATCCTCATCGTAATGTGTCGCATGAGGCGGATTTCCGGGAGATCGGCGCGTGAACATGGGGGAACCCCATGCCCCATCAGGTGATCCGGGGCGTCGAGGTCACGCGCCGCGTTAGCGGGTTGCGAGACGCCTGTGGATAAGTCGGGTCGCCGCGGCGGTTGCGTGCTCCGCGGCGCGCGCGATCGCGGCGGCGCGATCAGCGGAAGTCGGCGCGAGCGCCTCGGCGTCGAGGATGCCCGCGGGCAGGCCTTCGACGATCCCGGCGACGGCGATGCAGGGCGTGCCTACCGCGGCCGCGAGGTCGGCGACGTGCG
>CANIRU010000113.1 GCA_947470025.1 Chloroflexota bacterium | reverse complement strand
CGACGCCCCCGGCAGCGACGCACCTCGTGCCGAACGCCCGCCCCGCGAGGACCGTGCCGCCCGCCCGCCTCGACCAACCGGCGACGCGACGACAAGCGGCGAGCCCGGTGGCGACGAGGAGCAGAAGCGCCGCCGCCGTCGTGGCCGTCGAGGTGGCCGCGGCCGTGGTGGTGAAGGCGGCGCACCGGAGTCCGGCGCACCCGCGGCGGAGTAGTTCGAAGGCTCCCGGCGGACTGAGGCTTCGTCGGGGACTCCCCGTGCGGCTCCCAGTCCCGGGGCCGTAGGGGGCGGAGCCCCCACATCTCTTCTGAAAATCAGAACCCCTCCCGCCATGCGGGAGGGGCAGGGGTGGGCGAAACACTCCCCCCACAGCACGAAGGACGATGTCATGCCCCCCATCGCAGCGAACCCGAACGCCCTCGTCGACCTCGAGTGGGTGCGCGCGCACCTCGGCGACCCGAACGTCGTCTTCCTCCACGTCGGCACCGAGCGCGCCGAGTACGAGGCCGCCCACGTGCCGGGTGCCGTGTGGGCCGACGGCTACGGCGACTTCACGGTCACGCGCGAGGGCATCCGCGCCCTCGTCCCCACGCGCGAGGAGCAGGAGGCGAACCTCGGCCGCCTCGGCATCGACGAGACGAAGACGGTCGTCTGCCTCGCCTCCGGCAAGTCGATGTGGCCCTTCCGCGCGTACTGGGTGCTGCGCTACTTCCGCTTCCCCAACGTCCACGTCGCGGACCGTTCCGTCGCCGCCCTCGCCCGCGAGGGCATCCCGACCACCACCGACGACACCACCGTCACCCCCGCGACGTGCCACCTGTCCGAGGGCGACCCGACCGTGATCTCGATGTGGGACGAGGTGCTGAAGATAGCCGAGGGCGACGATGCGGCGAGGATCCTCGACTGCCGCACGGACGGCGAGTTCGTCGGGACGCCGGGCGCGCACCCCGCGCCGCGTCTCGGCCGCATCCCGCGCGCCGCGCACCTCAACTGGGAGTTGCTCGTCGACGACGACGGGCGCTTTCTCTCGATCGACCAGATGCGCTCGCTCTACGCGGCGGCAGGCATCGACGGCACGAAGCCGGTGTTCCCGTACTGCGGCGGCGGCATCCGCTCAGCCGCCTCGTGGTTCGCGATGTACGAGCTGCTCGGCTGGACCAACGCCCGCAACTACGACGGCTCCTGGGCCGAGTGGGCCGTCCGCACCGACCTCCCGATCGAGACCGGCGGCACGCCGTAGCGTCGATCGCTACTTCTTCGCCGCGGGCTTCTTCATCGTCGCCTTCGCTGCCGGCTTGGCCGACTTCGCCTTCGCCGCGTCGAGGATCTCCTTCGCGCGGTGCTTGGCCACCGCAGCGATCAGCTTCGTCGGGACGGGCTCGTCGAGGGGGAACTGGATCGCGCTCTTCGACTGCTTTTAGCGGGCGAGGCCGTCCTTGAATGCCTGCTGCGCGGTGAACGGCGGCGGGCACGAAAGGGAGAAGTGCTTCGCATGCGCGGAGTAGTAGAACACCCACGCGCCATCGAGCCTGAACGCGGGGATCTGGTAGCTGATCACCTCGTCGGCGGCGGGGACGGCCTTGCGGATCGCCTGCTGCACGGTGCGCAGCACCGCCTGCACGTTCGCGGGGAACGTCGCGATGTACTCGTCCGGCGTCTGGAAGTCCGTCTTCGCCACGAGACGCCTCCCTCCCGGACCTCATGCCGGGAATACCCGGCCCGGCCCGCTCCACACCTGCGGGCTCCGAGGTGTGCCGTCGACCTAGCGGCGTGCTGCCGCGGCCGGGGCGACGAGACGCGCGATCTCCGCGAGGTGATCCCCGAGGTGCTCGATGTGGATCACGACCATCTGGCGCAATGACATGCGCTTGCCGCGCACCTCGCCGGGGCGGCCCCAGGCCGCGTCGGGGGTGTGCGAGAGCAGCTCCACCAGGCGGCTGTGCGCCGCCTCAATGCGGTCGAGGAGATCCGCGATCGACAGCGGCTCGAGATCCTCGGCGACGTGGCCGGACTCGAAGTGCTTGCGCACCGGCATGGTCATCTTCGCCATCTGCGCGATGAAGACGTCGTTCGCCTCTGAGGTGAACGTCACGTGCGCGAGGTTGCGCTGTGCGGACCAGCCGCCCGACGGCTCGGCGCGCATCGATGCGTCCGAGGCGCCGGCGAGGGCGTCCCGGTACTGGTTCGGGATGCGCGAGAGCGCGTCGACGAGGTCGGCGTACTTCTCCGGGGCGCCGGTGACGAAGTCGATACGGTTGCCCTGGCCCGGCATTAGCTCACCTCCAGCAGCAGCTCCACCTCGACCGGCGAGTTGAGCGGGAGCGAGGCGATGCCGTACGCGAGGCGCACGCCGATGCCCTTCTCCTCACCGAAGACGTCGCGGAGCAGCTCGCTCGCGCCGTTCACGACGGCGGGATGATCGACGAACTCGGGAGCGCAGGCGACCATGCCGACCGTGCGGATCACGCGGCACCCCTCGAGGCTACCGAGCAGCGTGTTCGCGGCGGCGAGCGCGTTGATCGCGGCGACGCGCGCGGCGGCCTTCGCGTCCTCGGGGCTCACGTCCACGCCGAGGCGGCCCGGGGTGAGGATCTTGCCATCGACGGTCGGGAGCTGGCCAGAGATGTAGACGTAGTTGCCAGTGCGCACCGCGGGGCGGTAGATCGCCAGCGGCTGCGGGACCGGGGGCAGCTCGATGCCCATCTCCTTCAGGCGGTCGGCAACAGTCGTCACAGTGCGTCCTCTCCGAGAATCCGTTCGAGGACGCCGGTCAGCTCCTCGTCGCTGTAGAAGTGGATGGTCAGCGTGCCGCGCCCCTTCTGGGTGCGCTTCAACGCGACCTTCGTGCCCAGGCTGCGCTGGAGCGCCGCCTCGAAGCCCGACGTGATCGCCGCCGGACCGCGCTCGGGAGTGACCTCGGCGGTCTTCCGCTTCGGCTTCACGCCCTCGCGTACCATGCGCTCGGTCTCGCGGACGTTCAACTCGTGCTTCACCACGGTCTGCCAGGCGGCGAGCCGCTCGCCTTCGGTCGGCAGGCCGAGCAGCGCGCGGCCGTGGCCCTCGCTGATCTCGCCGTTGGTGATCGAGGCGCGCACGTCCGCCGGCAGCTCGGTGAGACGCAGCGTGTTCGCGACGGCCGTCCTCGACTTGCCGACGCGCTCCGCGACCTGCTGCTGCGTCAGGCCGAACTCCTGCATCAGCCGCTGGTAGGCGATCGCCTCTTCGATGGGGTTGAGATCCGCGCGCTGGACGTTCTCGACGATCGCGATCTCGAGCAGCTCCTGCGGCGTCGTCTGGCGGATCGTGACCGGGACGCGCTCGAGGCCCGCGGCCTTCGCCGCGCGGAAGCGGCGCTCGCCGGCGATCAGCTGGTACACGGTGCGCCCGTCGGCGCCGATCTCCTGCGTGACCAGCAGCGGCTGGATGATGCCGTACATCTTGATCGAGTCCGCGAGCTCCTGCAGGCGCTGCGGATCCATGACCGTGCGCGGCTGCTGCGGGTTCGGGACGATGTCCGCGAGCGCCACGTCCGAGGTGGGCACGCGCTCGTCGCGCGGCGTCTGCTCCCCGTCGGGGATGAGCGCTGAGAGTCCGCGGCCGAGTCCGCCCTTACGCGCCATGCGTCTGCTCCTGGGGCTGCGACACGATGTCGCGCGGGGTCTGCGGGATCGTGGCGACCTCGTGCGAGGTCGCGGGCACCGTCGCCACGGCGGTCGGCGTCGAGGCCACCACGGCAGGCAGCGCGGTGCTCGGAGCGATCGAGGCGGGGATGAGATCGCGCGCGCGCAGCGCGGCGATCAACTCGTCGCCGAGATCGAAGTACGCGCGCGCGCCGGTGCTCGTCGGGTCGAAGACGGTGATCGGCTCGCCGTGGCTCGGCGCTTCCGCGAGGCGCACCGACCGAGGGATGACGGCGTTGAACGTGTTGGGGAAGTGCGAGCGCACTTCGGACTCGACTTCGCGCGACAGGTTGGTGCGCGCGTCGAACATCGTGAGCACGACACCCCGGATCACCAGTCGTGGGTTGAGGTTCCGCTGCACCAGTTCGATCGTGTGCGACAGGTGGCTCAGTCCCTCGAGCGCGAAGTACTCGCACTGCACGGGGATGATCACCTCGTCACACGCGGCGAGCGCGTTCACCGTGAGCAGGCCGAGCGACGGTGGACAGTCGACGAGGATCAGGTCGAAGCGCGGGCGGAGCGCGTCGAGCGCGCGCTTCATGCGGAACTCGCGCGCCATCACCGAGACGAGCTCGACCTCGGCGCCGGCGAGCGCGGGCGTGGTCGGCAGGATGGACAGGCCGTCGATATTCGTCGCGCGCACCGCGTCGTCGAGGGGCCGCTCGTCGACGAGCGCCTCGTACAGACCGCCCTCGTCGTCCTTCGTCGCGCCGACGGCGGATGTGGCATTCGCCTGCGGGTCTGCGTCGACCACGAGGATGCGCAGCCCGCGCGCGGCGAGCGCGGCGGCGAGCGACACCGTGGTCGTCGTCTTGCCGACGCCGCCCTTCTGGTTCGCCAGCGCGATCACGACGCTCATCGATCTCCCTGCGCGCGCACATCATTCGCGCCGGGGGCGATCCCCGCGCGGGCCTCGAGTTCCGTGCGTGCAGGAAGGGGCGCCGAGGCTCGGCGCTCCACACAGGCTGCGGCGCAGGCGGCTGCAAGCCGCCCGGCCACGTCTTCCCCCGCACGCACCGCGAGTATAAGCGCGGTCGCGAACACGTCGCCCGCCCCCGTGGTGTCGACGACGGTGGCCGGCAGCGCCGGGACGCGCAGCGTCCGGTCGCCGTCGCCATCGCGGGTCTGGATCTCTGCCCCGGCCGCGCCGAGGGTCCGCACGACCCGCCTCGACCGCCCCGCCAGGTCAGCGACCGCGCCCTCCGGCCAGCGGTCGGTCTCGTCCGACGACAGGCACAGCGTGACGCTCGATCGTGCGGCGTCGCGGAGTGCCTCGGACGGAGCGTCGAGCTCCTCGATCGTGCCGTCGGCGGCGACGCGACGCTGCATCCCCTGCGCGATCAGCGCCGTCTCGTCCGCGGCGAGGTCGAGGAACGCAGGGGCGTCGATGTCGTCCGGAAGCAGGGTGCCGAGCACCATCGTGCGTGGTTTGGGCCAGTCAGATGGTATATCCGAGGGATGAAGCCCCCGATGAGGTCGTGAGAGCACTCGCTGGTGGCGGATGCCTGCCTCGAAGCGGTGCTCCAGCGTCATCGTCTGCTCCAGGCGCACCACGGCCAGTTCGTGCTCGGCGAAGGCGTCGAGGTCCGCGTCGTCACCGGCGGCCACCAGGACATAGGCGCGGACGCCGAGGGCCGTCGCGGCGCGGGCGGCGTAGGTCACGGCCCCACCGGGCACCCGCTCGCCATCCACCACATCCCAGGTCACCGCGCCGACCAGCAGCACCGGTTCGGGAGAAAGGGGATCGGTCCGGACGGCATTCTCAGTCATTCTCGGGCACTCTCGACCGGTGGCACGAAGTCACCGGTCGAGAGCAGTCCTGTCGTGCAGCGTGCGCTGCTATTCTGCCGGAAGCACCTCGACCTGGCGGCGGTCGCCGGAGCCGACGCTCTCGGTGCGGACGCCTTCTTCGGTCTCGAGGGCGAGGTGGACGATGCGTCGTTCGGAAGCCGGCATCGGCTCGAGGGTGATCACGTCGCCCGTCTCGCGGACTTCGTGCGCGATCTCGTGCGCGAGGTCGACGAGCGTCTGCTCGCGGCGGCGGCGGTATCCCTCGATGTCGATGCCGTAGACCGGCGCGTCGTCGCCCGTGCGGCCGACGATGGTGTTCACCAGGTACTGGAGCGACGACAGCGTCTCGCCCCGGCGACCGATGAGCAGCCCGAGCTCGTCCGAGGTCGCGTCGTCCTCGCCGTACAGGTCGAGGACCTGCGCCACGAGGCCCAGGCCGTCGCCCGGGGTCTCCGGGTCTCGCGCGCTGATCTCCGTGTGGGTCAGGCCCAGCAGGTTCAGCAGGTCGCGGAGGGTGCTCCCCGCCAGGTCCAAATCGTCCGCGAACTCAGTGGAAGGGCGATCGGGCACGTCGTCCGGAGCATCCGGGATGCGGATCTCCTCCGCGACCGGGACGCTGTAACCGCGCTCGCGCTCGGGGCGAGGCCCGCGGTCTTCGCTGCGGCCGCCCCGGCCACCGCGCCCACCACGATCCTCGCGGTCACGTCCGCCACCACGCCCGCCTCGGCCACCACGGTCCTCGCGAGGGCCACGATCGTCTCCCGCGCGGTCGTCGGCGCGGCCACCACGGGGGGCGGCTGCGGCCACAGGCT
>CANIRU010000112.1 GCA_947470025.1 Chloroflexota bacterium | reverse complement strand
GAGGCGGCGCGTACGCCCGCAAGCACGCCCCGCTCGGCCTCCTCGCCGGCGCGGACGACGGCCTGTACGAATGCATCCCCGGCGGCCGCATCGAGCGCACCATCGACGGCCCGCGCATCACCTCGATCGACGCGCGCAACGACCTCGCGCTCGCGGGCGGCGTCGAGGGCGCATGGCTGCACAACGGCCTGCGCTGGCGTCAGGTCTCGACCGACGCGACCACCGCGGTGTACGTCGCGCGGGACGCGCTCTACCTCGGCGGCGCGAACGGCGACCTCCTGCGCTCCACCGACGAAGGCGACACCTGGGCGCCGATCCCCGGCACGACCGGCCTCACGCTCGCGCCCGGCCTCGGACGACCCGCGGGTGGCCTCGCCGTCACCGGCGTGTTGGAAGTCAAAGCCCCGTCCGGTAGGACGATGCCCGAAAGCTCTGGCCTCGTCGTGTCGTTCGAGGCCGCCGGCGTCTGGTTCACCCCGAACAACGGCGCGACGTGGCTCCCGCGCTCCGACGACATCGACGCCCACGTCCACCGCCTCTACGGCCATGGCGACATCACCGACCGGCTGTTCGTCACCACCTCGACGGGCCTCTATCGCAGCACGGACGAGGGCCACACGTGGCTGCGCTCGCTCAAGGACCTGGACCGGTCGTGGGGCGGCAGCCTCGCCGTCCTGCCCGGCCCCACGGACGCCCTCGTCCTCTCGCTCGCCCGCAGCGGCGTCGACGGAGTCGGGGTCGAGGGCACCCTGCACCGCTCGATGAACGCCGGCCTGACCTGGGCGCGCGTGCTCCTCGACGGGGCCGACGAGTGGCCGCGCGTCCCCGCCGTCGTCCGCCCGCACGACCTCGAGGACGTCACGTTCGTCGCCGCTGGCACGCGCCTCTACGCCTCGCACGACCGGGGCAAGGCGTGGATGCCCCTCGCCGAGGGCATCCCGGTCGCCAACGTGCTCGCGGCGAGCGTCTGAGCCCGGAGGGCCCGACTCGGGTCCGCATCACTCCATTCCAATAACGTTTGTTTATAGAATGACGTCTCTAGCCGAGCCCGCTGATATCATCGGCCTACTTCGCCCCGTTTGAGCGCGCGTCCGAGCCGTCGAGGCTGACGCCGCCTCCCCTGAACTGAGGTCACTGCCGCATGAGCAACTCCACCCGACCGCGCGACGAGTTCGTCGAGGCCAATGGCCTCCGGTTCCACTACCGCGAGTGGGGCGACACCCGGACCCGCCACGCCGTCATCCTGCTCCACGGCTACGCCGAGACCTCCGAGGCCTGGAGCGACACCGCGCAGGACCTCGCCCGCGAGTTCCGCGTGATCGCCATCGACCAGCGCGGACACGGCCAGAGCGACCGCGCCACCGACCGCGACTACACCCGCGCCACGCAGATGGAGGACCTCGAGGCGATCATCGAGAGCCTCGGGCTGCGCTCCGTGACGCTGATCGGCCACTCCATGGGCGGCGCGAACGCGATCTGCTACGCCGCCGAGCACCCGGAGATCACGACCGCCCTCGTGGTCATCGAGACCGCACCGGAGGTGCTGCGCTCGGGCATCGAGACGATCCGGCGCCTGCTCGCAACCGGCGCCACGTTCGCCTCGCTCGAGGACGCGATCGAGTCGTTCCGCGAGTTCTTCCCGTACGCGACGACCGAGCAGATCGAGCGCCGCGTGCGCGCCTCGCTCACGGTGAACGACGACGGGGCGTACGTCTGGGACTTCGACCCGATCTTCCGCGACCCGACCAGCCGCCCACCCGACCCGGATCCCGGTCAGCGCCGCCTCTCCGACCTGTGGGACTGCGCCGACCGCGTGCAGTGCCCCACGATGATCGTGCGCGGCTCCGAGACCGACATGCTGACGCCCGAGGCGATCCAGCGACTGCACCGCCGCGTCAGCGGCTCGCGCGTCTCGCTGATCGAGGACGCCGGCCACTCGGTGCCGACGGACCAGCCCGCCGCGCTGAGCCTCAACATCCGGGAGTTCCTCCAGAGCATCGCCAGCCTCTAGTTCGACCCGTCGCCCGGTCGCTCCACCTCAGCGGTGGAGCGGCCGATGGGAGTGGAGCCGCGCCATGGGTAGCACGAGTCGAGAGATCCACCGCGTCGTCGTCACGGGCCTCGGCGCCGTCACTCCCATCGGCAACACCACGGCCGAGTACTGGGAAGGCCTGCGCACCGGGCGCAACGGCATCGGCCGCGTCACCCAGTTCGACCCGACAGAGTTGATCGTCCAGATCGCCGGCGAGGTGAAGGACTGGGACCCGGACGCCTACCTCGACCGCAAGGTGTCCAGGCGCACCGGCCGCTTCGCGCAGTTCGCCCACGCCGCCGGCGTGCAGGCGCTCGCCGACTCCGGCCTCGAGGTCACCGATGAGACGCGTGACGACATCGGTGTCGTCATGGCGACCTCGGGCGACACGTTCAACATGGGGCCGGAGTGGGAAGTGTTCCTGGAGCGCGGATCGCGCGCGGTGGACCCGTTCATCATCACGCGCATGGGCCAGCACATGGGCGCGGCGCGCCTCGCGCGGCAGATCGGCGTGCGCGGCCCGAACACCACTATCAACACCGCCTGCGCCTCCGGCACGGACGCCCTGGGCCACGCGCTCAACCTGATCCGCCTCGGCCACGCGCGCGCACTGCTCGCCGGCGGCGCGGAGGCGATGGTCACACCGCTCGCGCTGTCGTCGATGGGCCGCCTCGGCGCGCTGTCGAAGAACAACGACGACCCGACGCACGCCTCCCGTCCGTTCGACGCGAAGCGCGACGGGTTCATCCTCGGGGAGGGCGCCGGCGTGCTGATGCTCGAGTCCGAGGAGTCAGCACTCGCGCGCGGCGCGCGCATCTACTGCGAGCTCGCCGGCGTCGGCTGGTCCTTCGACGCGACCGATGACACCGCCCCCGACCCGCGGGGCCAGTCGATGGCGATGCTCCGCGCGATGAAGGACGCAGGCGTCGGCGCCAGCGAGGTCGACTACATCAACGCGCACGGCACCAGCACGCAGTACAACGACCGCACAGAGACGCAGGCGATCAAGCTCGCGTTCGGCGAGGCGGCGAAGCGGGTGCGGATGTCCTCGACGAAGTCGATGACGGGCCACCTCGCGGCGGGTGCGGGCGGCATCGAGGCGGTCGCCTCCGTCCTCGCGCTGCATCATCGGACGATCCCCCCGACGATCAACTACGAGTTCCCCGACCCGGAGTGCGACCTGGACGTCACGCCCAACACCGCGCAGGCGGCAGATATCGACGTCGTGCTGTCGAACTCCTTCGGCCTCGGCGGTCAGAACGCGAGCGCGATCTTCCGCCGCTACCAGCCGTAACTCAACGCCGCAAAACGAAACGCCGCCCCTCGGTCGCTCTGCCAGATGGCGAGGCGCACCGAGGGGCGGCGTTGTTGTTGATTGCTACGCGACCGACGTTTCGGCGGACGCGTGACGCTCCACGAGCCGGCGGTGCATACGGCGGCGGTGCACCTCGTCACGCGTCAGCGCGACGGGCCGCGGCTTCTCCACGATCACCGGACCCACCGCGGCACCTTGCTCATACTTCACGAAGCCGCACTGCACGCAGGAGTCGTACGCGTCGCCAATGTCGTCGACGTGCGCGAGGTCGCCCTGGCAGCGGGGGCAGCCCTTGGTGATGACCATGATGTTCCTCCTCGAACCTGTCGTTTCGTCTCGACAGGGCCATCATCCGCAGGAAGCGTTGAGCGCTCGTTGCGGAAGTGTTGCCGGTGTGTGAATCCTCTAACGTCCCGCCGAGCGATCCGTGATTGAGAGACGCACGGGATGCCGAGGCCCGAAAACACGCTCAGTAATGCGTCAACGACGGCGCTGGCCCATAGTGGGACGCGATGACTCCACCGAACCCGAAACCCCGCATGGCCATCGACTGCGTGTGGCTGAAGCGCGGGATCGACCCCAGCCGCCGCGACCCGTACTCCATGCGCTGCACGCACATCGTGCGTGAGGGCGAGGAGTGCGTCGGCCCGTTCCTGGAGGATGTCGAGACGGCCTGCGGCCTGTGGACGCACGGCGGCCCCGCCTCGAGCCCCCGCACGAGCAAGCTCGGCTCGGGGCGCATCTAGCCCGAACCGTCGGGGGTCGCGTCGTCGAGGACTGTCCCGCGCGCGCCTCGGCGGGTACGCTGGTGGCCTCCCCTCCCGTTCGAGTCCTGACGAACAGCCTCGTCCCGCCGATGCGCGCGTGGACGCCTGTGGGAGCGCGTTATGTCCGATATCTCCTCGAACGATCCCCACCCGCTCTCGCCAGAGCAGCAGGCCGAGGTCGACGCGCTGCGGGCGCAGACCTACACCACCCGCCGCGCCACCGTCCCCGCGATGGAGGAGATCCTGTACGAGGCGCTCCCCGTCCTCGGCGACGGCAAGGGCTTCGTGCGTGTCATCGACTACATGGGCGACGACGCTGCCATCGTGCAGGCCGCGCGCGTCTCCTACGGCAGCGGCACGCGCCGTTCGAGGGACGACCAAGGCCTGATCAACTACCTCATGCGGAACTGGCACACCTCGCCGTTTGAGATGTGCGAGATCAAGCTGCACGTGAAGCTGCCGATCTTCGTCGCGCGCCAGTGGATCCGCCACCGCACGGCGAACGTGAACGAGTACTCCGCGCGCTACTCGATCCTCGACAAGGAGTTCTACATCCCCGCCGCGGAGCACATCGGCGTGCAGTCCTCGTCGAACCGACAGGGCCGTGGCGAGGCGCTGAGCCTCGAGGAGGCCACGCGCGTGCAGGAGCTGCTGCGCGAGGACGCCGAGCGCGCCTACGCCCACTACGACGAGCTGCTGAACGAGACGCCCGAGGGCGAGCCCGCCGACCCGGACCGCCCCGGCATCGCGCGCGAGCTGGCGCGGATGAACCTGTCGCTGAACTTCTACACGCAGTGGTACTGGAAGACCGACCTGCACAACCTGATGCACTTCCTCCGCCTGCGCGTGGACCCGCACGCGCAGTGGGAGATACGCGCGTACGGCGAGCGCATCAACGAGGTGCTCGAACGCTGGACGCCGATGACCTACAACGCGTTCAAGAACTACCGCCTCGGCGGCGCCGCGCTCTCCGAGCAGGCACTGGACGCGGTACGCCGCCAGCTCGCCGGCGAGACCCTCGACGCCGCGAGCGCGGGCATGTCGCCCGGCGAGTGGCGCGAGCTGCAGGCGCTGCTGAAGCAGCCGTAGCGAGCCTCGCCGGCAGCTGCGGCGTGCGCGATGCTCGAGTTAGCGGCCGCGCTTCTTGTCGCCGTGGTCATCGCGCGCGTGCCCGACGTTCAGCGAGGCCTTGATCTGGTGGCCCCGGCCGGTCTTGGACTTGTCGGACTTGTCGTCAGACTTGTTCGACCTGTCGCCCCACTTCTCTTCGTCGCTCTTCTGCTTCGCAGCGTCCGAAGTCGTGCATCGTGGAATCTCCTTCCGAAGGGGGATCGCGCGCTACCATGCAGCCATAGCGATCGGCCGTGCGGACGCGCGAGGCGCATCCGACGCGGCGGTACAGAGAAGGAACGAACGAGATGGATGCTTCGCCCGCGTTGAAGGCGCTCCTCGAGAAGAAGGCGCTTGGCCACGTGATCACGATGAACAAGAACGGCTCGCCGCAGGTGACGCTGGTGTGGATGGACGTCCACAACGGCAAGCCGAGCTTCAACACGAACAACGCGCGTCAGAAGGGCCGCAACCTCGTACGCGACAACCGGATCATGGTGTCCGTGCAGAACCCCGACAACCCGATAGAGTTCGCGGTCATCGAGGGTACCGCCACGATCATCGACGACACCACGAACGAGCACATCAACAGCATCGCGCGGAAGTTTACGGGCGCGGACTACGCGAACTTCCAGCCGGGCGAGCAGCGCATCAGCGTCGACATCGATGTCTCGCGCGTTACCGGCCGCGGCGAGTGGGTCTCCTAGACACCGCCTGCTGAGCGCGGATCACCGGTGACCAACCAGGACTTCGATCGCGAAGGCGCCGACTGGATCGCTGAGATGCTCAGCGATGACGTCGGCGCCTTCGTGCCGTCCGAGTTCTGCGACCTCGTGATCGACACCGAGCGCCAAGTCCGCGAGGACACCGGCGACGCGGACATGGACCACGCGACAATGGCCGAGCGCCTGATGGCGATCTTCGAGGCAGACCCGCAGCTCCCGACCCAGACCGGGGCGATCACGCCGATGCTCATCTTCGAGGTGCTGCACTGGGAGGACGAGTTCCGCGCGATGGCCGGAACCCCTCGGACGGTGCGCCCCTCGCCCCCCGGCTGGCGACCCTCCAGCGGCTTCTAGCGCCGCCGGCGAGGGCCTGATGGCGCGCGCTAGCTCGCCACCTGATCGCGGATCGCCTGCAGGCGCTTGATGTTGTC
>CANIRU010000111.1 GCA_947470025.1 Chloroflexota bacterium | reverse complement strand
TTCGAGCTGCGACGCTCGATCTCCGCGCGCGACGACGAGGCACCCTGCCCGAAATGCAAATCGAAGAGCACCGCGCGCAAGCAGGTGAACCGCCTGAACATCCTCACCGGCGTCCGCCCGATCGCCGCCCTCGGCGAGGGTGAGGCCGAGGACTTCCTCGACGGCGCGGATGACGACTTCGACGATGGCATGGGCGGCGGACACGGCCACAGCCACGGCCCCGGCGGCCACTCTCACAACATGGGCGGCGACCACGGCGGCGTGAACAACTGGGACGGGGATGTGCTGTAGGGCAGTGGAGGCATCACCCGATGGCGACGACCGAGCGCCTGCTGAGTGACTTACGGCCGATCATTGGCGAGAGTTACACCGAAGGGCTTCGGCAACTGCTCGCCGACTTTCGGGCGCTTGATGTCATCGGGCGCGAGCGGATCGAAGCCAAACTCCGGCGCGCGATGCCGAACCCGTCGGAAATTTCCGCGACCCTGCGGGAGGCCGTCTTTGCTCGCGACTTCGCAACACACGGCGCTCAAGTCACCATCGAACCCCATGGAGGCAAAGGACCCGATCTGGGTGTGTCTTCCGGCGACGCCTACGCGAACGTCGAGATCAAGAGACTCCGCGCCGAGATCCGCGACCGATCGACGGAGGAGGACCTCGAAGCTTGGTGGGAAGACGAACATGATCCTCGATCTCACCCCGCGAGCCGTGACCGAATTACCGAGCGTGTTCGCGCGGTAATTCAGGGAGCCAACGCCCAACTGATTCACGGTGAGGCCAATCTCATCGTCCTCAGCGACTGGTCCGTTGACGTCGCACGGGGAAACTACCGACGCGCGACCCAAGATCTCGATGAAGAGATCGCCTCGAACGGCACATATAGCCGCATCGGCGCGGTTCAGTATGTCAGCAACTGGCACCTGCAGAAGAACACGTACTTCTGGGTAAACCAGCACGCGGAACTGTCGATTCCCGCAGAAATCATGGCGATCGCGCGGAGTGCTGCCGCTGCTCGTGAAGCAGACGCGGCCCGTGCGATGCAACGCATGATCGAGGAGAGCTGAGCTACTCCGTTGCGACGATGATGCCCTCGGCCTCGGCGCGGGCGCGGAGGCGGGCGCGGCGACGACGCTCGGCTCGGCGCTCCGTCCATTCGAGGTAGGCGTAGCCTCCGAGCGCGACCAGGCCACCATCGACGATCGTGAGCACGCCGGCGCCGATCGAGACGTCGAACCAGAAGCCGATCGGGAACATCTGGACGAGGCGATCCGTGGCCGGGTCGAGCTGCCAGAAGTCGTTCGAGAACGAGAAGACGTGGAAGGCGTAGAAGAGCTGGTCGAAGCCGATCAGCATCGCGATCGCCGCCACGCCGAGGACGCCGACCGTCGCGATGCCCGCCGTGATCGCCTGCCGCGCGAGCTGACGCAGCGACTGCTCGCGGCTCCACAGGTACACGCCCGCGAGGTACATGACGATGTACGCGAAGGCCACCTCGTGGACGCGGAAGACGAACTGGAACAGCTGCTTCACGTCGCGCATGTGGATGATCTCGCGCTCGCTGTACAGCGGCGCGGGCTCACCGTTGCCCGACTTCACGCGGATGTCGAGCAGCGAGTTCGGGTCGCCCGACGTGAAGTACTGGACGATCTCGTGCGCGGCGCGGTTCAACTCGGCGGGCGCGACCCCGGTGACGGCGGAGACGTTGTACGAGGAGAACCCGTACGTCATCACGCGTTCCTCGGTCGCCGCGATGCGCACGTTGGTGAGCACGAGGAAGATCGGGACGCATGCAATGAAGAGGGCACCCGCGAACCAACGTGCTGCATACATGCCGCCAGTGTATGCGCCGGTATACTCGGGCGCATGAGCACCCCGCCCTCCCTCGACGCCCTCGCCAGCGCCTTCGGCATCGCGCCGCACGAAGTGCAGGTGTTCGACCCGGCGCACCCACGGTTTGACGCGGCACGCGGGCTGATCGTGCTGGCGCCACAGTTCGAGGCGGCGCGGTCCGTGGTGCGGCAGCGGTACGCGCCCAGCACCCCGGTGCGCGTGGCGCGGGCAAAGCGCATGGGGGCGGCAACCGTCGCTTCGCTGCCCCTCGACGCCGACGCGTGGGCGCTGCCGGCACTGGCGCCCGAGGACGACCGCGCGTCGATCGCCGGGCTGCGCGGCGTGATGGAGCGGCTGTTCGCGCCAGACGGGTGCCCGTGGGACCGCGAGCAGACGCCGCAGACGCTACGGCGCTACCTCCTCGAAGAGACGTACGAGTTCGTTGACGCGGTCGACCGCGACGACGCGGCGGGGATGCGCGAGGAGTTGGGCGACTTGTTCGCGCACCTCTTCATGCAGACCGCGCTCGCGCAGCAAGCCGGTCGGTTCACCGCCGAGGACGTCGCCGCGTACGCGCACGCGAAGTTCGTGCGCCGCCACCCGCACGTCTTCGGCGACGAGGAGGCCGGGACGAACGAGCAGCTCCTCGACCGCTGGGAGGCTATTAAGCGCACCGAACGCGCTGCCGACGGCGCGGCATCCGAGGCTCCCCCACCCGGCGCGCTCGACTCCGTGCCGATCGCGGCGCCGTCGCTCCAGCGGGTGCAATCACTGCTCTCCCGCGCCCAGCGGGCGGGCCTCGAGGCACCGACCGTGCCGCCAGCCGACGCAGCGCACGCCGCCGTCGAGGCGAACGACCCCGTCGCGCTCCTCGTCGCCGCGGTACGGCTCGCCGAGGCAGCCGACCTGAACGCGGAGGAGTCGCTCCGAGAGGCGGCGCAGCGGTTCACCGCCGCCTTCGCCGGCCTCGAGGCGGACGCCCGCACGCGAGGCGTCGAGGTGGGGGCACTCCCCGCAGCACACGGCGGCGTCTGGGACGCCCTCGACGGCAGCCCGACACCTCGCTGAGGGCGGCACGATAGAAAATCTTGCGCCTGAGCGGACGTGGTACTGTGTCCGCCTCAGATGTCCTCCGGCGCCCTCCCGGGCGCGTCCCGCACCACGCGGCCCCGGACATCGAACTGACCCGCACGCATTACTGGAACAGGTGGAACCATGACTGCAACCTCGACCGTCCTCGCCAAGAAGGCCGCGCCGCCCGCGGACTCCGTCGTCACCCCGGAGCGCTTCGCAGAGGGCATGCCCACGTTCGCCGCGTGGATGGCCGCCATCGAGAAGAACAAGGAGACGTTCCAGCGCCACTACGACGAGTACGTCCCCGACATGGGCGACATCGCGGCGATCAAGGCGCTCGTCGAGCAGCACGGCGTGAAGGCGCTGCTGATCGGCGAGGACTGGTGCCCGGACGTGTGGCGCGGTCTGCCCGTGTTCTCGCGCATGGGCGAGCTGACCGGCATGGAGACGCGCATCTTCCTGCGCGACCTGAACAAGGACATCATGGCCGAGTTCCTGAAGGACGGTGAGTTCGAGTCCGTCCCGACCATCGTGTTCTACGACAAGAACCACAAATACCTCGGCCACTGGATCGAGCGCGCCGACCGCGCCAACGCCGAGATGCCCGCCCTGCGCAAGGTGATGGAGGGCAAGGAGCCCGGCACCCCCGCGCACGACGAGGCCCGCGCCCAGTACCAGCTCCTGACCTGGGATCACGCCGAGGACTGGCGCGACGCCGAGGTCGCGGAGTTCCGTGCGCTCCTCGAAGAGGCGCTCTCCTAGCCTCAACGCTTCACGCGAGCAACGAGAAGGGCCGCCCCATGGGCGGCCCTTCTGCGCGTCTGCGATTGGTCAAAGAGGCCTAGCGGTCGCCCTCGGTGCGGGGACGCGGACGCGGGCGCGGCGGCTGGTCGCCGCCCTGGTCCGCGGGGCGTCGAGGTCGCGGTGCCTGCTCCTCGTCGTCGTGATCGTCGACGGGGCGGCTGGCGGCGCGTCGAATGGCCTCGACGGCGGCCTCCCGGGTCGCGGCGGCGCGGGAGGCGGGCGGCGCGGCGTCCTCGGCGGCGTAACGTGCGTCAGCCTGCGGGGCCGTGCGCGGCGTGGCGCAGTACGGGCAAAAGCGCCACGAGAGACGCAACTGACGACCACAGCGGCTGCAGCCCTGTTTCACCGGCGTCGCACAGAACGCGCACACCGCGAACTCGTCCTGCACGGGGCGACGGCAGTTCGGGCAGGCGCTGACCGTCTGCAACTCGGACAGGAGCGCTTCCTGCTCGAGCTGGCGATCGTATGCGGCGGTGAGCGTGTCCGAGGGGCGCAGGATCAGGTAGATGGGAAGCCCGACCACCGGGAACACCACCGCGATCGCGATGCTGATCCAGTGCGAGGTCGGGTCGGTCGTGCGCGAGCGAATGTCGCGGTAGACCCAGAGGACGGAGGCGAGCCACATGATCAGCAGGTAGGCGAAGACCAGCGCGCCGAACAGTTGCGCCGTCGCCTGCCACGTGCCGCCGGGCCAGCTCAACAGGACATCCATTCGTGGTTCCTCCCCCCGCAGGTTCAGGCTAGCACGGGTGTGCATTCACGGGAGAAGCGACGGCGTTGCAGAGCAGGCGCATCCGTCCGGGACGCCTCGGGCGACGCTCAGGGCTTCGCCACCAGTGCCTGTGGATAGATGCGTTGACCACACAGGCATGTCTCCCGGGCCCCTTGCCGTAACGCGCTCATACAATCGAGCCATGACATCCCTGACCGACACGTTGAACGAGGCGCAGCGTCGCGCCGTGGAGGTCCCGGGCGGGCCGCTGATGATCCTCGCCGGACCGGGGTCCGGGAAGACGCGCGTCATCACGCACCGCATCGCTCACCTGGTCCAGGAGCGCGGCATCCCACCGTGGCGGATCCTCGCCGTGACGTTCACGAACAAGGCGGCGCGCGAGATGCGCGAGCGCATCGAGGTGCTCCTCGGCGACAAGGCGACGTCGCTGACGATGGGGACCTTCCACTCGATCTGCGCGCGCCTGCTTCGTCGCGAGGGCGAGGCGATCGGTCTGTCGCGGGACTTCGTGATTTACGACACCGACGACCAGATGTCGCTGATCCGCACGATCGAGGCGGAGCTCGACATCGACCAGAAGCGCTTTACGCCGCGGGCGATCCTCTCCGCGATCTCGTCGGCGAAGAACGAGCGGCGCGACGCCGCCTCGTTCGGCCGTTCGGTGGACAACTACTTCGAGGAGATCGTGGGGCGCGTCTTCGAGCGCTACGAGGCTGCCCTGCGCCGCTCCGGTGCGGTCGACTTCGACGACCTGCTGGGCAGGACGCTCGAGCTGTTCGAGAAGCACCCAGAGATCCAGCAGCAGTACGCGGAGCGGTACCTGTTCGCGCTGGTGGACGAGTTCCAGGACACGAACCTGGTCCAATATCAACTCGCTCGCGCACTGTCGTCTGTGCACCACAACCTGACCGTCGTCGGCGACCCCGACCAGTCGATCTACTCATGGCGCGCGGCCGACATCCGCAACCTGCTCGACTTCGAACGCGACTTCCCCGGCGCGACCACCGTGCTCCTCGAGCAGAACTACCGCTCGACCGGTCACATCCTGCGCGTGGCGCACGCGATCATCTCGAAGGCCGAGGGTCGCCCCGAGAAGGACCTGTGGACCTCGAACCCCGACGGCGAGCGCGTCGTGGAGTACGAGGCGACGTACGGCGAGGAGGAGGCGCAGTTCATCGGCGGCGAGATCCAGCGCCTGCTGCGCGGCGACCGCTATAAGACCTCGGACATCGCGGTGATGTACCGCACCAACGCCCAGTCGCGTGCCATCGAAGAGGCGTTCATCGCGATGGGCGTGCGCTATCGCATCGTGGGCGGCACGCGGTTCTACGACCGCCGCGAGGTGCGCGACCTGATCGCCTACCTCCGCATCGTCCACAACGAGTACGACACCGTCGCCTTCGACCGCATCGTCAACATCCCGACGCGCGGCATCGGCGAGACGACGGTGAACACACTGATCGCGGCCTCGGTGGAGATGGGCATCTCCGTGCTTGCCGTCGCGCATCGCGCCGTTTACGGGCCGCTCGGCGACGGTGTGCCGGAACTCTCGACTCGGGCACGCGGTGCGATCCAGGGGTTCCTCGAGATCGTGGAGAGCTTCGGAGCGCAGCGCGACAACATGAGCGTCGCGCAACTCCTCGACCGGCTGCTCGCGCAGGTGGACTACCGCGCCCACCTGACGAAAACGGATCGCGAGCACGCCGACGTGCGCTGGGAGAACGTGCAGGAGCTCCGCTCCGTCGCCGCACAATACGAGGAGGTCGAGGAAGACTCCTCCCTCGCCGCGTTCCTTGAGGAGGTCGCGCTCGTCTCGGACGTCGACGACCCGGAGTCGGACACGCCGGACGCCGTCACGCTGATCACGCTGCACTCCGCCAAGGGTCTCGAGTACGACGTGGTGTTCATGCCGGGCATGGAGGAGGGGCTGTTGCCCCACATCCGCGCGCTGGATGACCCCG
>CANIRU010000110.1 GCA_947470025.1 Chloroflexota bacterium | reverse complement strand
CGCGTCGACCTCGATCGGGCCGAACGTGTCGCTCTCGGTACGTGTCTTGCTCTGCATGTCGACCACAGCGCTCTCGCTCTCAGTACTTCGTTTCAGGACGGTCGAGGACCTCGAAGGGGGCTAGCCCTTCGGCGTCGCCTCGACGAGCTCCTTCACGGCGTCGCCCGCGACCTTGATCGCGGCAGCCTCGTCGTCGGACAACTTGATCTCGTAGATCTTCTGGATGCCGCCCGCGCCGAGGATCACCGGCACGCCGACGTAGCCATCGGTCACGCCGTACTCGCCCTGCAGGTACGCGCAGCACGGGACGATGCGCTTCTCGTCGAGGAGGATCGCGTCGACCATCTCGATCGTCGCGACCGCGGGGGCGACGAAGGCGCTGCCGGTCTTGAGCAGGTCGACGATCTCGGCGCCGCCGCGCTGGGTGCGCTTCACGACGGCCTCGACCTTGTCGGCCGGGAGGAGCTGCGTCAGCGGCACGCCGCCGACGGTCGCGTTCGACACGATCGGGACCATGGTCGCCTCGGTGTGACCGCCGAGGACCCATGCGGCTACGTCCTTCACGGACACGCCCGTCTCCATCGAGATGAAGGTGCGGTAGCGGGTGGAGTCCAGCATGCCGCCCTGGCCGACGACCCGGTTGGCCGGGAAGCCGGAGGCCTCGAGCGCCACGTGGCACATCGCGTCCATCGGGTTGGCGAAGATGACGAGGACGGCGTTCGGCGAGGCCTTGGCCGCGCTGCCGACCACGCTGCGCACGATGCCGGCGTTCACGCTGAGGAGGTCCTCGCGCGTCATGCCGGGCTTGCGCGCGACGCCGGAGGTGATGATCACCACCTCGGAGTTCGCGGTGTCAGCCCAGTCGTTGGTGCCGAGGATCTTCGACGACGTGCGCGTCCACGGGGCGGCCTCGGCGATGTCGAGCGCCTTGCCCTGCGGCAGGCCCTCGACGATGTCGATGAGGACGATGTCCGCGTACCCGCGGGCCGCGAGGATGGTTGCCATGGTGGCGCCGGTGTTGCCCGCACCGACGATCGTGACCTTCTGTCGCAGGGGAGTCTCCCAATTCTTCCCCGCGCCCCGCGACGGCATCGTGCCGCCGGGACGCGGGCTGTGTGCGATTCAAGCGAGCCTGCCTCGGAGCGTCTCCGAGGAGCGAGGCTCGTTACTTCATCTTCTTCTGGAGGTTCGTGTCCAGCGCCGCGAGGAACTCCTGCGTCGTCAGCCACGGCTGGTCCGGGCCGACGAGGATCGCGAGGTCCTTCGTCATCTGGCCACCCTCGACGCTCTCGACGCAGACCTCTTCGAGCGCCGTCGCGAAGGCGGCGAGGTCCTTGTTGTCGTCGAGCTTCGCGCGGTGCGCGAGGCCGCGCGTCCACGCGTAGATCGAGGCGATCGGGTTGGTGGAGGTGGCACGGCCGGCCTGGTGCTCGCGGTAGTGGCGCGTGACCGTGCCGTGGGCCGCCTCGGACTCCACAACGGCGCCGTCCGGCGTCACGAGCACGGAGGACATCATGCCGAGCGAGCCGTAGCCCTGCGCGACGATGTCGGACTGCACGTCACCGTCGTAGTTCTTGCAGGCCCAGACGAAGCCGCCGTTCCACTTGAGGGCGGAGGCGACCATGTCGTCGATCAGCCGGTGCTCGTAGGTGAGGCCCTTGGCGTCGAACTGCGCCTTGAACTCCTCCTGGTAGACCTTCTCAAAGATGTCCTTGAAGCGGCCGTCGTACACCTTCAGGATCGTGTTCTTCGTGGACAGGTACAGCGGGTAGTTGCGCTGGATTGCGTAGTTGAAGCACGAGCGGGCGAAGCCGAAGATCGACTCGTCCGTGTTGTACATGCCCATCGCGATGCCGGCGGCATCGAAGCTCATCACGTCCCAGGTCTTGACTTCGCCGCCGCCGTCCGGGGCGAAGCTCATCGTGAGCTTGCCCTTGCCGGGGATGATCACGTCCGTCGCGCGGTACTGGTCGCCGTAGGCGTGACGCCCGATGACGATCGGCTGGGTCCAGCCGGGCACGAGGCGCGGGATGTTGGTGCAGACGATCGGCTCGCGGAAGACGGTGCCGCCGATGATGTTACGGATGGTGCCGTTCGGCGACTTCCACATCGACTTGAGCTTGAACTCCTCGACGCGGGCCTCGTCGGGGGTGATGGTGGCGCACTTCACGCCGACGCCGTACTTCAGGATGGCGTTCGCAGCGTCGATCGTGATCTGGTCGTTCGTCTGGTCGCGGGACTCCATGCCGAGGTCGTAGTACTCGAGCTTGATGTCGAGGTACGGCAGGATCAGGCGATCCTTGATGAACCCCCAGATGATGCGGGTCATCTCGTCGCCATCGAGCTCGACGACCGGGTTCTTCACTTCAATCTTGGCCATGATGGCTCCTCGTCGGTTGGGACGCCGGGACTCGGCGGCCCCTACGCAGGTGCGATCCTGGCCCTTTGATCACGCGCCGCTGATCCCGAGGGGCGGGGACGCCCTGCGGGGTGGAAGCGCTGCCGCGGCCCCCGTCCCGCGACTGCCTCGCACCCCTCGAGGAGGGGCGGAGGCCCGTTGGGCCCGGGCGTGGGGCGAGTCTCTGCGGCGGGCGAAGTATAGCCGCAACGGGCGATAGCCGCAGACTCGGCGGGCGCCCGTCCAGAGGCTTGCCGAGGTGTGGGCGGACGAACCCCGAGGCGGTCCTATAGCGGCATGTTTCCGTGCTTCTTGGGAAGCACGGAAACGGACTTGGTGCGGAGCATCTCCAGGGCGTGGGCGATCTTCGTGCGCGTCTCGACCGGGTCGATTACGTCGTCGATGTAGCCCTTTGCGGCGGCGATGTAGGGGTGCTCGAGGCGCTTCTGGTACTCCGCGACGAGCCGTTTCCGCTCGACCTCGGGCTCGGCGGCGTTCGAGATCTCCCGGCGGTTGATGATGTTCACCGCCTGCGTGCCGGCCATCACGGCGATCGCCGCGCCCGGCCACGCGTAGTTCACGTCCGCGTCGAGGTGCTTCGACCCCATGGCGATGTAGGCGCCGCCGAAGGACTTGCGGAGGATGACGGTAATCTTCGGCACGGTGGCGGCGGCGTAGGCGTACACCAGCTTCGCGCCGTGGGCGATGATCCCGCCGTACTCCTGCGATACGCCCGGCAGGAAGCCCGGCACGTCCACCAGCGTCACGATCGGGATGTTGAACGAATCGCAGAAGCGTACGAAGCGCGCGGCCTTCCTCGACGCGTCGATGTCGAGGACGCCGGCGAGGTACAGCGGCTGGTTCGCGACGACGCCGATCGGGCGCCCGCCGATGCGGCCGAAGCCGACGACGATATTCGGTGCGAAGAACTCGTGGACCTCCATGAACTCGCTGTTGTCGACGAGCCGCTCGACGACGTCGCGGACGTCGTACTGCATGTCGGACTCGCCCGGCACCACCGATAGGATGTCGTCCAGCCGCCGGGTGATCGGGTCGCCCGTGTCCTCCAGCGGCGGGTCGTCCATGTTGTTGTTCGGGATGTACGAGAGCAGCCGGCGCACCTCGTCGAGACACTCGCGCTCGTCGCTGGCGGCGAAGTGGGCGACGCCCGACTTCGAGACGTGCGAGATCGCACCGCCGAGTTCCTCGACGGTGGTCTGCTCGCCGGTGACGCTCAGGATCACGTCGGGGCCGGTGAGGAACATCTGGCTCGTCTTCTCGACCATGAAGACGAAGTCGGTGAGGGCGGGGGAGTAGACGGCGCCGCCGGCGCACGGGCCCATGATCACGCTGATCTGGGGAATCACGCCGGACGCCTGCACGTTCTTGTAGAAGATCTCGCCGTACCCGGCGAGGGCGCCCACGCCCTCCTGGATGCGCGCGCCGCCCGAGTCGTTCAGTCCGACGACCGGCACGCCGGTCTTCATCGCGACGTCCATCACCTTCGCGATCTTTGTGCCGACGACCTCGCCGAGGGAGCCGCCGTAGACAGTGAAGTCCTGCGCGTAGAGGCAGATGGTGCGGCCGTTGACCTTGCCCCAACCGGTGACGACGGCGTCGCCGAAGAAGCGCTCGCCCTCGTCGTTGTCGAAGTCCGCGGCCAGCGCGTCGATCTCTTCGAAGGTGCCGGGGTCGAGGAACATCTCGATGCGCTCGCGGGCGGTCATCTTGCCGCGCTCGTGCTGCGCTTCGATGCGATCGGCGCCGCCGCCGAGCAGGGCGCGCTGCTTGAGCTCGCGGAGTTCCTCGAGGCTGGCGTCGATGGACATGGCTACCACTTTCGTCGCGGCCCGCGAGCATCCTCGAGGTGGTCGAGGCGCGTCCGGGCCGGGTCTCGGTGACTCAGGTCTCGGTGACCCGGGTGTCGGTAACTCAGCGCTGGCCGGGCGGCGGCAGCTTGACCACCTGCCCGAGCTGCAGATTGTCGAGGCCACCCTTCGGCACGCCATTCGCGCGCTCCAGTGCCTCGGCCGTGGTATCGAACTGTAGGGCGATCCCGAAGGCGGTGTCGCCTGCCTTCACCGTGTAGGTGGAGGCGCTCCCCGGGCTGGTCGTGGGCGGTGTGGTGCCGCTGGCGGCGGTCTTCGCCGGGATGCGCAGCTTCTGGCCGATCTGCAGGGTATCCGTGGTGAGGTTATTCAACGCCCGGATCTGCGCGGACGGCACGTCGAACTTCACGGCGATCGAGGTGAGGACATCGCCGGCGACCACGGTGTAGCTCTGTTCGGCGGCGTTGGCGCCGGCGGCTCCTGTACCCGTGGTCGGGGTGCCGGTGGTGGTCGGCGTCGCCGAGCCGGTCACGATGGTCGGCGAGGGCACGCTGGCGAGAGGCGGGGCGGTCGGGACAGTGCCCGGCCCGCTGGTCGGCGTCGCCTTGTCGCCCCCGCCAGTGCAAGCAGCGGCAAGGAGCAAAGCACTACATAACGCGATTGGGGCGAGGGTCGCTCGGAACCGCAATCTGGCCTGCCTCGGGGGGAGTGGGGCCATCGTAGCCATCCGTCCAATCGGGGACAACCTCGCGGTGGCTCGGCGACGACGAGGCTTGGCGGTGGTGATCAGCGGGCTCCCAGCGTCGTCAGCATCCCCGCGAGCGCGGCGTCGCCCAGCGTCAGCATCGTCTTCAGGTCGCCCGGGCGGATCGCCTCGAAGTTGTCGCGCGCGGTGTGGATCGCCGGGTCGTCGCCCGACGTGATCGTGACGGCAGGTAGTCCCACCGAGGCGAACGAGACGTGGTCAGAAGAGGCAAACGGGGGGAAGGTCCCCGGCTTCAGCGGCTGGTCGGCGGCTCGACCGATGATGCCGAGGATGCTCTGCGTGAGACCGCTGTCGCCGACGATGATGGCGTCGTCGATGCGTCCCATCATGTCGAAGTTGAGCATGAACCTCGCCGTCCCCGCGAGGTGCGCCGCGACGAACGCCTGCGACCCGTGCAGGCCGGTCTCCTCCGAGCCGAACGCGATCACGCACAGCCCGTCCGTGCCGCGCACGCGCGCCATCTCGAGGATCGAGGCGGTCCCGCTGGCGTTGTCGTTCGCGCCGGGGCCCTCCGGCACGGAGTCGTAGTGCGCGCCGATGTACGCGCGGCAGGTGGTCCCGCGCTGTCCGATGACGTTCTGCGAGGTGACGTTCCTGGTGCCCGCGGAGGCCTCGATGGTGGCGGACTGGCCCAGGGCGGCGCGCAGCCGCTCGGCGCGGTCGCCGTCGATCGCCAGCGCGGGGATCGAGGCGCGCTGCTGGCCCAGCGTGCCCCGGAACGGGCCCGACTCGTTGTTGACGATGAGCACCGCCAGCGCGCCCGCCTGCTGGGCGTTCGCGATCTTCTGCGCGAAGGGCAGGCCACCTCGGCGCATCAGGACGACGTTGCCCTTCGCGGGGACGGCGGCGATCTGCTCCGGCTGTCCGGTGCCGCCGTCGACCAACGTTGCTGTCACCTTGCCGGTCGCTGAGCCGTCGATGAGGGCGCCCTTGAATGCCGGGTCGCTGCCAATCGTGACCGAGGAATCGTCGAAGCGCGCCGGGTAGGTGAACGTCTCGATCGACGCCGCGTAACCCTGCGCCTTGAGCACGTCCGCGATGTACTGCGCCGCGCGCCGCTCTGCCTCCGATCCAGAGGGACGGCGGCCGATGTCCACGGACAGCACCTTGAGGTGCGCGAGCGCCCGGTCGACATCGACCGGGCCGGTGAGTGGGACGGTCGCCCCAGTCGCGGCGACGGGGGTGGTGGTCGCTGACGCGGTCGCCGAGGTGGTCGCGGTCGTGGTGGTGGACGGGACGGCGGTCGGCGTCGCGGGCGCGCCGGAACACGCCACGAGGAACGTGAGCACGCTGGCGGACAGGACGCGTGCGGCGAACGGCAGGGTCGTCGTCATCTACTCCTCCGGCTGTCGCCGGAGTGGGGACGGCGCGCTCGGTACGGTGCTGATCCGCGGTGGGCGGGTCAGCGTCGGGTGCGCGTGGACCACCAGTACTGGATGCGCTGCGTCAGCGACGGACCGGACTG
>CANIRU010000109.1 GCA_947470025.1 Chloroflexota bacterium | reverse complement strand
GATGCCCCCGCCCTCGGGAACGGCAGTCTCCCACATCAGCGCGCAGCGCATCGCGGAAGCGAACGCCGCCGCCGTCACCGGCGCGACGGCGGGGCTGAGCGCCTTGAGCGAGGTGATCTCCGGGGTCGCCCATGAGTTGAACAACCCGCTGACCGCGATCCTCGGCTATGCGCAGATCTTCAACTCGCTGGACGGCGCGGAGCGCGATCACGCGGTGACCACGATCGAGCACGAGGCGCAGCGCGCCGCGCGCATCGTGCGCAACCTCCTCTCCTTCGCGCGGCAGGCGCCGCCCACGACATCCCGCGTCGACGTGGAGGAGATCGTCCGCCGCGTCGTGGAGGTGATGCGTTACAGCCTCGAGGTGGACAACATCCGCGTGGAGCTCCGGCTCTCCGGCATCCCTGAGATCGAGGCGGACCGCGCGCAACTGGAGCAGGTGTTCCTGAACCTGGTGAACAACGCGCAGCAGGCGCTCCAGCCCGGTGGGGGCGAGATCGTCATCAGCACCACGCATGTCAGCGACTTCGTGCGGGTGTCGGTGGCTGACGACGGCCCCGGCGTGCCGGAGGAGATGCGCGACCGCGTCTTCCAGCCGTTCTTCACCACCCGTGACGTGGGCCTCGGACAGGGCATGGGGCTGTCGACGGCCTACGGGCTGGTGACGCAGCACGGCGGCCGCGTTTGGGTCGAGCCGTCCACGTCCGGCGGCGCGAACTTCATCGTCGAGCTTCCCGTGCACATCGCGGAGCGCGCCCCCGAGGAGGCCTCGCCCATGGTCCCCAGCGGCGGTGGCGGCGAGCGCATCCTCGTCGTGGACGATGAGCTGCCGATCCGGGCGCTGACCAGCGAGATCCTGAACCACGCGGGCTACCGGGTGACCACGGCCGCCAGCGGCGATGAGGCGCTCCGCCGCCTGGAGACGGTGATGTTCGACCTCGTCGTCGCGGACATGCGCATGCCGGGCATGGACGGCGCGGAGCTGTATGAGCACATCTGCGACCGCTGGCCCTCGATGGAAGGCCGCGTGCTGTTCGTCACCGGCGACATCGAGGGCGCACGCACCAGCCGACGGCTGGCCCGCGGGGACGTGCGCTTCCTCGAGAAGCCGTTCGACACCAGCGCCCTGCTGGGCGCGATCCGCGCGGCGCTGGACGAGCTGCCGTCCAACACGACCAGTGCGGGCTGGCCCCAGATCTAGCGATCCGAGGCCGTGACCGGGACGCTAGTCGCCCAGCTCCATCGGGTAGCCGGCGGCCTGCCAGGCGGTGTGACCACCCTCCACGTTGTAGAGATCCTCGAGGCCGAGCGACGCGGCGAACTCCGCCGCGACCGCGGAGCGCTGGCCGCTCTTGCAGATGAAGAGGATCGGACGGTCGGTGGCGAGCTTGTCCGCCTGGAGGAGCACCGCCATGTGCTGGATGCGGAGCGAGCCCGGGACGTGGCCCTCGGCGTGCTCCCACGGCTCACGAGCGTCGATGACCTGGACGTTGCCCTCGTCGATCATCCGCTTGGCTTCCTCGACGTCGATCCGGGTGAACGGCTCGCCCTCGCGCTTCTCGGCCATGTGATCCCCAATTCCGTCTGTGATCGGTCACGCCCGCGCGCGGCAGCGTTCGCTGCGGTCGGCGATGCGGTCGATGGTGGGTGACACGCGATTGCGAGTCGCGGTCGTGTGCATCCAGTGTATCGCGGTCACGCGCGCGGGCTACAATCCCCCCATGATGCGAGGTATGACGCCACGTCCACTGTGCACGCCTGACCTGAGGGGCCGCCTGAACGGGTGTGGCTGCCAGATCCGTGGCTGATCGCCCTCGCATCTTCGTGTCGCGCGTCCTGCCCGGTGGTGAGAGCCCCGACAGCCCCCTCGGGCGGCTGCGCGCCGCCGCGGAGGTCGACGTCTGGGAGGGCGGCGATCCCCCGCCCGCCGAGGTGCTCCGCGCGCGGCTCGCCCCCTGCACCGGCGTCCTGACGATGATCACCGAGCGCATCGACGCGCCGGCGCTCGCCGCCGCCCCGCACCTCCGCGTTGTCTCGAACCTCGCCGTCGGCTTCGACAACATCGACGTCCCCGCCTGCACGGCGCGGGGCGTGCTGGTGACGAACACCCCGGGGGTTGTCGACGACACCACCGCTGACATGGCGTTCACGCTACTGCTGGCCGCGGCGCGCCGGCTGCCCGAGGGCGAGCGCGCGATCCGCGAGGGCTCATGGGGTCTCTGGCACCCGACCTGGATGATTGGCCACCAGGTCACCGGTGCCACGCTTGGCATCGTCGGGCCGGGACGCGTCGCCGCTGCGGTCGCTCGCCGCGCAGAGGGCTTCGGGATGCGCGTGCTCTACCACGGGCGGCGCGAGGTTCCCGGATTCCCCGGCGAGCGCGTCGAGCTGGCGGATCTCCTCGGACGCTCCGACTTCGTCTCGGTCCACGTCCCGCTGAACGCGGAGACCACTGGGATGTGTGATGCCGCATTCTTCGCCGCGATGAAGCCCACGGCGATCTTCGTGAACACCTCGCGCGGCCCCGTCGTGGACCAGGACGCGCTGCTCCACGCGTTGCGGTCCGGTGTCATCGGCGGCGCGGGCATCGATGTGATGACGCCGGAGCCGCTGCCCCCCGACCACCCGCTGCTCGACGCCCCGCACCTCGTGATCGCACCGCACCTCGGCACGGCGACGGCGGAGACGCGGACGAAGATGGCGCACCTCGCCGCCGGCGGACTGCTCGGCGTGCTGGCGGGGGACACACCCGCGAACGTACTGAATCCAGAGGCTGCGGCCGTCGACAGGAGCACGCGATGACCGAGGCCAACTCAGACGAGGCGACCGGGCGGCTCTGGCTCGCCGAGACGCTGTGGAAGCTGGGCGGACTCCAGTTCGGGGACTTCAGCCTCGGACGGACCGTCAAGAACTCGCCGGTCTACCTCAACGCCAAGATGCTGATCTCGCGCCCGGATGCGCTGAAGCGCACGGTCGCGTTGATGTCCGACGAGGTGGAGCTCGGCATGGTGCGCCGCAACCGCACCGTCGAGCCGTTCGACGGCATCGCCGGCGTGCCGATCGGCGGGCTGTACCTCGCCACCGCGCTCGCCCTGCGCATGGATCGGCCGCTGCTCTACGTCCGCCCCCCGCGCGAGGCGGACGAGGTGGCCGCGCCGCACATCGAGGGCATCTACCGCCCCGGCGAGCGCGTGCTGGTGGTGGACGACCTCGCCACCGGCGGCGGCTCGCTCGTCGAGACAATCGTGGCGCTCCAGAACGCGGGCCTGATGGTGTCCGACGCGGTCGTGCTGATCGACCGCGAGCAGGGAGCAGCGCGCCGCCTCGAGGGGATGGGCGTGCGGCTGCATGCGATCCTCTCCCTGGAGGTCACCCTGAAGTACCTCGAGTCGTCTGGCCTGATCAACGGCGAGGACTTCGAGCGCGCCATGTCCTACATCAACCGGGAGGGCGAGCCTCGCTCCGAGTTCGACTAGCCTCGTGCGCTGAAGCTGCGAGGCCAAGCGTGCAGCCTCTGACCGTCTCCTGTGGCAAGATCGGGCGATGAACGTTCGACACACCTTCCTCGGCCTGACCGTGCTCACCGCGATGCTCGCGACCGCCTGCGGGGGGACCGCGCCTCCGACCGCGACCGCCACCAACGCCCCAGCCGCCTCGCCGTCCGCGACCTCGCCGACGCCCGCCTCGCCGACGCCAACGGCCGCGCTCCCGCTCCCAACCGGCGAGGCGATCCCGCCGATTGTCGCTCAGGTGATCGGCTCAGTGACCTCGAAGCAGTCCTCCAGCGTGCTTCCGCTCGTCGCGTACCAGAACGTCGGCTGCACCACCGCCCCAGGCGCCGGCGGGCCGCCGAAGTGCAAGACCGGCGACCCGCAGGGCACCGTCTACCGGGTCTTCCCGACCGGCCGCTGCGAAGGCGAGTGGGTGACCGATGCGCAGAAGCCGATCGCCGATGCCCTCGCTGGCGCCGGCGCGCTCTACGCCGCGGCGAAGGTGAAAGCCCCGAACCCCGATCCCGAGCCGTACTGGCCGAAGGGCGAGACGGTCGTGGTCTTCCGCGGCACCACGACGAGCGCCCCGGCGGTGTACTTCGTGTTGAGCGCCGACAAGATCGTCCGCGCGCACCTGGCGTGCGACAGCCCCGCCGGTGGCGAGGATGCGCTAATCAGGATCCTCGGCGGCACCGCCTACTACATCGCCCCGAGCGGCTCCAGGTAGCACAACTCGAACAGACGCGACGACGCCCCGCGCGAGGCGGGGCGTTTCGAGGACCTCGACGCAGGTCGAGGAGGCCGTCGTCTAGAGCAGGCGGCGGATCGGCTTGCGGCCCGGACGCGGGTCGTAGCTCGACTTAAACATGTCGAGCTTGTCACGCTCGATGAGGTACTTCCCGGCGAACAGGGTCGCGGGGACGCGGCCCTGCTTGATCAGGCGCCGGAGGCTTTGCGGGTGGATGCCGAGCTCACGCGCGGCTTCCACAAGGTCGAGATACTCATCGAACGGCGAATCAGGCACGTCCACTTCCATCCATTCGGGGAACAATGGATCAAGGGCATACGCAACGTACACAACGGTGCCTGCTATGTAAAGCGATCTGTATCCCCGCTTAGGCAATTGCCGTAGCGGGCGTGCGAGACCCCGCTAGCCGACGTGCGCCCCGCCCTCGTCCTGCCAGCGTGCCTCGGCGCTGTCCTGTGCCGGCGCGGGCTGGTCGATGCGGATCATGAGGACCGGACAGGGCGTGGTGGACAGGACACGCAGCGCAATGCTCCCGATCGAGTGCCCCCGCTCGGCCCCGAGCCCGAGCGTGCTCATGATGACTACGTCGCAGCGCTCATCCCGCGCGACCTCGGCGATCGACCGAGCGGCTTCGCCTCGCACGACCGTGGAGCTGACGTTCTGGACGCCGCCCGCACGCAGCGCCGCCTCCTGCTCCGCGAGGTACTCCGTGATCACGCGCTCGGAGCGTTCGAGCTCCTCGGCACTGGCGTCCGCCCGCGGCTCGACGACGGAGACGAGGATCACCGTAGCGCCCGGAGCGCTCCCCAGGTCCTTCGCGTGACGGATCGCCGATTCGGCGTACTCAGATCCGTCCAGCGTGACCAGGATTCGATTGAACACCAGCGGCCCCCTCGCACTGCACCAGGGCGGCCAGGCGACCGCGGAGCGGGGCGTCCACCGAGGTCCGGTGAACCTCGCTCAGTCCTCTGAGCCTACAGGGTGGCCGGGGAGGTCGCGCGGACGAGTTCGAGCGCGATGGGAATCTGCTGTGCGACGTAATCGATCTGAGGGACCGTGAGGCTCGGCCAGAGCGTCATCCGCAGCGAGCCGATCGCGAGGTCCAACGGGACGCCCATCGCTAGCAGCACGTGCGAAGGCTCCCACGTCGCCGACGTACAGGCTGCACCCGCCGAGCATTCGATGCCCACGTGGTCGAGCGCCTCGACCATCGATTCGCCCTCGACGCCGGGGAAGCAGATGTGCAGGTTGTGCGGGAGCCGCTCGGTCGGATGTCCGTTGAGTCGCGCGTCCGGACAGGCGGTCATGATGCCGTGCAGCAGCCGGTCGCGGAGCGCGCTGGTGCGCTGGACGAAGGCCTCGCGCTCGGCCTGTGCGAGGTGCAGCGCGCGGGCGATGCCGACGATCCCCGGCACGTTCTCGGTGCCCGACCGTCGCTGCCGCTCCTGCCCGCCGCCGGAGTGCTGCTCAAGGAACGGGACATCGCGTCGCAGGTACAACAGCCCGGTGCCCTTCGGCCCGCCGAACTTGTGGCCGGACAGCGACAGCAGGTCCACGCCCAGCGCGTCGACATTGAGGTCATGCGAGTTCGCGACCTGCACGGCGTCGGTGTGCAGCGGGATGCGCCGTCCGAGGCTGCTCGCACGCGCCTTCAGCGCCCGCGCGATCTCGGCGAGCGGCTGCACGGTGCCCACCTCGTTGTTCGCGTAGCCGATCGAGACGAGCGCGGTATCCGGGCGTACCGAAGCAGCGACCTGCTCGGGCGTCACGCGCCCGTACTCGTCCACCGGCAGCACCTCGATGTCGAAGCCGAAGCGTTCGAGGTACTGGGCAGAGTGCAGCACGGCGTGGTGCTCGATCTCGGTCGTGATGACGTGCCGGCCGACGCCGGCCTCCATCTGCGCGAAGGCGACGCCCTTGATCGCGGCGTTGATGCTCTCTGTGCCACCCGAAGTGAACACGATCTCCTCGGGCACCCCGCCGAATATCTCGGCGACGTCCGCGCGCGCGTCATCGAGCGCATCGTGCGCCGCGCGACCGCGTGCGTGATGCGCCGAGGGGTTCGCGAACTCACCGGAGAAGAACGGCAGCATCGCCTCGAGTACCTCGGGCCGCACCGCCGTGGAGGCGGCGTTGTCGAGGTAGATGGGCGACGTGTCCTGAGGGTCGGGCATACTGAGAGCGTAGACCTCGGGAGAAGCGCAGTAAACGATACTGCGCCCCGGTGGG
>CANIRU010000108.1 GCA_947470025.1 Chloroflexota bacterium | reverse complement strand
CGCCCCGGAGATCCGGCGCTGGGCGCCGGTGGGCGCAAAGAGCGAAGACGCTGGGCGGGAATAAACGCAGCGAGCGGTGCCCGCCCTGTTCCAACCACTTCTGGTGCTGGCGTCGTTGCGTTCGCCGCGGGTGGGGCATTGCTCCCCCCAACGAGCGTTCCCTCGCCGTCCTCCACCAGCAACACAGCGGTCAGCAACAAAGCCGCCTCGCCCACCCAAACTCCAACCCAAACTCCGAGCCCAACAGCGACTCCGACCGTGGTGAATGCGACGACAGCAACTCCGGTCGGCGTGCGTCAAAATACTGGCGCTGGCAATGCTCTCCCGCTTTCCGGTTTCGGCGCACTAGATGTCGACTGGGAAAAGACCCACAAGCCCGACACCGATAAGGCACGGGGCTCGGCGTATGACCGACTTGCCCTCCGGACTCGACCATTTCGCCGGAGTGATGCACGTCGGGGGACGTATCACGCTGCTGCAGATCCAGTACGACAAACCCGGAATAACCTCGAACGCGGCAAAGGCCGAAGTCTCGGCGCTGCTCCCCGCCGACGCTACGCTGATCAGCCAAACGACAAAGAATGCCTGCGAACAACTACTTCTTAGGAGCGCTCAACTGGCTCAGGCTCTCTCTGGCGACGGCTACGTTGGCGTTCAGTTGAATTCGCCTGACAACGCGAATGGATCGTTCGCAGCCTACAACTCGATGTCCGTGAACTACGTAATTGTCTTGCGCGGTACTTCGACGTTCACAGCAGAAAGCTGCTAGCCGCACTTTCTCGCGACCTACCCCCCCGCCAGCCGAGCGATCCCCGCGGCGTCGAGGCGATAGGGCAGCCACGTCTCGCCGTGGGCGAAGCCGAGGCGTTCGTAGAAGGCGCGCGCGGGGTTCCAGTCGAGGACGGCGAGGTCGATGCGCGGGGCGCCGCGCTCCTGCGCGATGCGCGCGAGGGCCTCGAGGATTGCGCGGCCCGCGCCGCTGCGGCGGGCGTCCTCCACCACGAAGATGTCCTCGACGTACAGGCCGGCGCGGCCCTCCCACGTGGAGTAGTTCGGGAAGAACAGCGCGAAGCCGACCGGGCGCATGCCCGCCGCGGACGGCTGTTCCGCGATCAGGCACCCGAACGACGGACGCTCGCCGAAGCCGTCGCGCAGGACGTCTGCCTCGGTCAGGTGGACCTGCTCCAGCGGCTCGTGCTCGAACTCCCCGAGGCCGCGCACGAAGGCGACGATCGTCGAGGCATCGGCGGGCCTGGCGGCTCGGACGGTGGTCTGGACTGGCGTCTCACTCATGGGCCGATGGTACCGTAGGCGCTCATCGTTCCAACTGCCTCCGCAGGGCCCGAAGGTCTGATCGAGAGGCCCGAAGGTCGGGGTCGGGCGGGCCGGGTATTCCCGGCATGAGCCCGAAAGGAAGCACATGAACCGGCTCGCGCACGAGACCAGCCCGTACCTGCGACAGTACGCCGAGAACCCCGTGGACTGGTTCCCGTGGGGCGAGGAGGCGTTCGCGAAGGCGCGCGCGGAGCAGAAGCCGATCCTGCTCTCCATCGGCTACTCGACCTGCCACTGGTGCCACGTCATGGCGCACGAGTCCTTCGAGGACGAGACCACCGCCGCGCTGATGAACGAGGGCTTCGTCAGCATCAAGGTCGACCGCGAGGAGCGCCCCGACGTCGACTCCGTCTACATGACGTTCACGCAGGCGCTGACCGGCCAGGGCGGCTGGCCGATGACCGTGTTCCTGACGCCGGATCTCGAGCCGTTCTACGCGGGCACGTACTTCCCGCCCACCGACCAGCACGGACGCCCCGCGTTCCCTCGACTCCTGATCAACATCCGCAACGCGTGGAAGGACAAGCGCGAGCAGGTGCTCGACTCCGCCGCGTCGATCACGAAGCAGATCCGCGAGGCGTCCGACCGCGTCGCCGTGCGCGGCGGCACCCTCGCGCCGGACGTGCTCACGCGCGTCGTCGAGGGCCTGCGCGCGGCCTACGAGCCCGTCGCGGGCGGCTTCGGCAGCGCGCCGAAGTTCCCCACGACCACCGTCTTCGAGTTCCTGCTCTGGTACCACGCGACCGTCCACGACGAGCAGGAGCCGAGCGGCCTCGACATGGTCGCGCACACGCTGACGCAGATGGCACACGGCGGCATCTACGACCACCTCGGCGGCGGGTTCGCGCGCTACTCGGTGGACAGCGAATGGCTGGTGCCGCACTTCGAGAAGATGCTCTACGACAACGCGCAGCTCGCGCGCGTCTACCTGCACGCGTACCAGCTCACCGGTGACGCGCTGTTCGAGCGCATCGCGCGCGAGACGCTGGACTACCTGCTGCGTGAGATGCACGACGGTTCGGGTGGCTTCTACGCCGCGCAGGACGCGGACTCCGAGGGCATCGAGGGCAAGTTCTTCGTCTGGACGGTCGAGGAGATCGACGAGGTCCTCGGCTCGGACGACGGCGCGCTGTTCCGCTCGGTCTTCGGCGTCACCCTCGAAGGCAACTTCACCGACCCGCACCACCCGGAGCTCACCGGGCGCAACGTCCTCAGCCAGCCGCATACCCTCGACGAGATCGCCACGGCGAACGGCATCGACCTGCTTGAGCTGACGGCGCGCGTGGACGACCTGCGCGAGCAGATGTTCGTGGCGCGCGAGGCACGCGTCCACCCGTCGCGCGACGACAAGGTGATCACCGCGTGGAACGGCCTCGCGCTCTCCGCCTGCGCCGAGGCCGCACGCATCCTCGACGACGCGCGCTACCTCGAGGCGGCGCAGGGCATCGCGATGTTCCTGCGCGGCACGATGTGGAACGGCTCGTCGCTGCGCCACGTCTACGGCGGCGGGCCATCGGGCGGAGCGGCGAAGATCGACGGCCAGCTCGACGACTACGCGAGCGTGGGCCTCGGCGCGATCGACCTGTACCGCGCGACGGGCGACCTCGGCCTCATCGACTGGGCGGCGGATCTGCTCGAAGCGGCGATCGAGCGCTTCCACGACGACGAGGACGGCGGCTTCTTCGAGTCCCCGAGCGACGGCGAGGAGCTGATCCTGCGCCAGAAGCCGTTCTTCGACTCCCCGACGCCCAGTGGCAACGGGTCGATGGCACTGCTCGCCGCATGGCTGGGCCGCTACCTCGGCCGCCCGGAGTGGGAGGCGCTATCGACGGAGGTCGTCTCGCTGGTCGCATCGCAGCTCGAGCGCGCCCCCACCGGCTTCGGCGCCACGATGCAGGCGCTCGTCCTCGCGCTCACCCCGCACCTCGATGTCGCGATCGTCGGCGAGGCTGCCGCCCGCGCGCCGTTCGAGCGCGAGATGGCGCGGCACTTCCTGCCGACGGCGCTGCTGGCGCCTGCCAGCAACGGTGGTAGCCTCCCTGTTCTGGCCGGGCGCGATGCAGCGCAAGGCGCTGTCGCTTATGTCTGTGAAGACATGGTGTGCGACCTCCCGGCCCGTGATGTGGAGACCTTCCGTGACCAACTCCCCGCCTAACGCGCCCTCCGAGGACACCCCCTCTCCGGAAGCCGTGTCCTCAGACGAGGGCGTGGAGGCGGACTCACAGGCGCACCGCGTCGCCGCCTGGGCGCCCTTCCGCTTCCCCGACTACCGCCTCTTCTGGTTCGGCTCCGTCGCCGCGATGTTCACGAACCAACTGGTCGTCCTCGCACTGACCGTCGGGCTGTTCGAGGTGACCCACTCGGCCACGCAGCTCGGCCTGCTCGGGGCGATCCGGCTGGCCGTGCAGATCCCCGGCCTGCTCTGGGGCGGCACGCTGGCAGATGAGATGGACCGCAAGCGCCTGATGGCGGTGACGCAGGGCGTCACGGCGGCGGTGCTCGGCGTGGTGGCGGTCCTCGCCGTCTCCGGTTCCCTCGACGCGTGGCACATCTTCGCCGCGACCGGCGTGCTCAGCGCCTCGGTGGTCCTCGGCCAGCCGGCGCGCGCGGCGCTCACGGCGGTCGTGGTGCCGAGGACGCACCTGCTGCACGCGGTCACCGCGAACACGTTCACTCAGCAGGTCGGCTCAATCGTCGCGCCGATCATGTTCGCGCTCGTCTACAAGCTCTGGGGCATCAACGCCGCGTTCGTCGTGACCGCCTTCACGGCGATCCCCAGCGCGATCATGCCGATGATGATCAAGGCGGACGGCAAGCCGGTCGGTGTCACCGTGCGGGGGAACATGCCGACCCGTGTCTGGGAGGGCTTCCAGTACGTCCGCGGCCACGGTATCCTGCCGGGTCTGTTCATCCTCGACATCGGCATGACCGTCTTCACGTTCTACCGCGACCTGCTGCCGGCGCTGGCCAACGGCCTGTTCGGCGGCGGCGCGACCGAGGTGAGCTGGCTGACCTCGAGCAATTCGATCGGTGCGGTCGTCGGCGCAGCGGCGGTGGTGTTCACGGCGCGCTACCGCGCGAAGGGCATGCTCGTCGTCTACGTCACGATCGCGTTCAGCGTGTTCGTGTTCCTGTTCGGCTCCGTGCCGTCGTTCTGGCTCGGCATGGTGGTGATCTTCGGGATGGGCGCGTTCGACGCCGTGAGCATGACGACGCGGCAGGCGATGATGCAGCTCACGACGCCCGACCAGATGCTCGGGCGCACGCTGAGCCTCGGCTCGCTCGTGGCCACCACAGCGAACAACTTCGGCACGATGTGGGTGGGCTTCCTCGCCGGCGGCATCGCCCTCGGCGGCATCGAGTTCGGCGGGCTCGGCGAGGCGCGCACGATGCAGCTCGGGGGCATCCTCGCGCTGCTGTGCACACTCGTCGTGTGGTGGGCGATGCGCGGGCTGCGCGAGTACCGCTACCCCTAGCGCACTGGCACACGCATTCGTACAGCGCCTCTTCGAACCGCTGACGCATCAGACCTTTGATACCTGGTTCATGCGCCGCGCGGTATCCAACCGCCGCGGCGCGCCCCATACTTCCTCGAACAGCGCGCTCACTCCACGGCTGAACGAGGGATGATGTCCGACCACCAGCGCCTGATCGACGGCTTCGACGCGGGAGAGCTCGTGCGGCCGTTCGCCGGGAGCACGTCCCTCATCGATGTGGTGCGCGCCTGCGCCAAGACCTGCGGTGTCGAGGGCGTGCCGATGAGCAACGCCAGCCGCGCGATCGCCGATCACCTCAAGCGGTCTGAGCACCTCATCTTCGTGCTGGCGGACGGTCTCGGCATCGACTTCATCGACCGGTTGCCGCGCGACTCGTGGCTGCGCCGGCACACCCGCCGCAGCATCCAGGGCACGTTCCCACCGACGACCCCCGTCGCGCTGACGACGGTCGCCACGGGCGAGTATCCCTCGAGTCACGCGATCACCGGCTGGTGGACGCACCTGCCCTCGCTCAACGCGCCGGTCACCGTATTCCGCAACGAACGATCCACCGACGACGTGTCGCTGGATGACCTCGGCGTCCCGTTCCGCGAGGTGTGTCCGCGCGACCCACTGATGGCGCGCATGACGCGCGATGTCGCGCTCGTCATGCCGTCGAACATCACCGACACGCCGTTCACGCGCTACATGGCGGGCGGCCACGCGTGCATCGGCTACGGCCGGCACGCCGAGGCGGCCTACGCGATCGCCGACCGCATCGTGCAGGCAAGCGGCCCGACGTACACGTACTGGTACACGCCCTATCCAGACACGCTCGCCCACGAGTTCGGCACCCGCGACGACCGCGTGCTGCACAGCGTCGAGGACCTCGACATCGCGATCGGCAAGCTGATCGCCTCGCTCCGCGAGCGCGAGGTCGTGGCGCGCATCATCGTCACCGCCGACCACGGCCACCTCGACGTCGGCGGCGCTGGCCACCTCGAGGTCACCGCCGACGACCCGCTGCTCGAGTACCTGATCTGCCCGCCGTCGGGCGACGTGCGCACGCTCTACTGGCACGTGAAGCCGGGGATGCACCACGCGTTCAAGGTCGCGTTCAAGGCGCGCTTCGGCGAATGGTTCCTGCTGATCAGCGCCACGGACGCCGAGCTCGAAGGCCTGTTTGGCCCCGACCGCCTGTCCGATGAGACGCGCGCCCGCATCGGCGACTTCATCTGCGTTGCGCTCGGCCGCGAGGTGCTCCGCTACACCGGCGCCCCCGGCCGTGAACGCTACCTCGCCCAACGCTCGCACCACTCGGGCCTCAGTGCCTCCGAGATGCTGGTCCCCTTGATCGTGATCAGCACCGAGGACGGCGAGGCCCAGCGCGACCTCGAGTTCGCCCGCCACTCCCACCGCGCGTAGCGGGAACGCCGGGGTGCGTCACCTCGAGACTGGCGAGCGAGGTACGAGGAGACTGCGTGGGGCGGCCCACTTCCGCCCCTCCCGGCGCGGGAGCGGTTCAGAGGGAGAGAACCAACTGTGACGAGCTGCGCCCCTCACACTCCCGGCGGAGTTCTACGTTTCTAGCCACCACTGAGACGAGCTTGTGCTCCGCTCCACGGTGCTCCGCTCCACGGTGCTCCGCTCCACGGTGCTCCACCCCTTGTGCTTCGCCTCGCGGTGCTCCGATCCCACGATGCCTCGCTCCACTGCCCCGCTCCATGGTGCTCACGCTCCAGGTATTCCGCTCCGAGGTGCAACGCACCCTCGGTCCGATCGGGCGCGCGAGGGCGAAGCCCTCGCCATTCATCCCCCTTCCCGCGCAGGGAAGGGGGCAGGGGGATGG
>CANIRU010000107.1 GCA_947470025.1 Chloroflexota bacterium | reverse complement strand
GCCCCGCCCACCTCGCAGGCCGAGGCGCTCACCGTCCTCGGCCTCCCGGACGCGCTCCGCGTCGCCGAGTCCCGCGCCGCCGAGGACGCGCTGCGCTTCCTCGCCGACCGCCGCGCCGCCGAGACCCTGACCGACCCCACCGCCCTCGGCCGCATCCGCGTCCTCGTATTGGCGCGTGGCGCGGAACTCGACGGGTTGGCGTGTCTGCGGAGCGTGGGGGAGATGTACGGGGTGCGCGAGTAGCCCTCGCCACGCGGTGAGACAATGGACACATGGCCGAGACACTCTCCTCCGAGCAGTACAGCGCGACGCTGATCGATCACTTCAACCATCCGAGGAACGCCGGGCGGATGGAGGACGCGGACGCCGAGGCGTTCGTGACGAACCCCGTGTGCGGCGACTCGATGCGGATGTTCCTGCGCTTCGACGAGGACGGTGGGCGCATCGCCGCCGCGTCGTTCCTGTCGTCGGGGTGCCCGGCGTCGATCGCCACCTCGTCGGTCGCGACGGAGATGGTGACGGGACGCACGCCCGAGGAGGCCGAGGCACTGACCCGCGACGACTTCGCGGAAGCCGTCGGCGGGCTGCCGAAGTCGAAGGTCCATTGCTCCGTGCTCGCCGCTGCCGCCGTGCGCAACGCGATCGCCTCGTGGCGCGCCTCGAAGACCAGCGTCTAACTGGATGACTCGCCGATGACCGTCGCCGCGATCCTCCTCGCCGCCGGAGCCTCGAGGCGGATGGGGTCGCCCAAGCCGCTGCTCGCCTGGGGCGACGGCACGCTCATCGAGTGGGAGTATGCGCAGCTGATGGCGTCCGTCGTGGACGACATCGTGATCGTGTGCGGGGCGAGGATGGAGCACGTCCGTCGCGTCCTCGGCATGGCGGAGCGGCACATCGTCTTCAACGCGCGCTGGCCACAGGGCCGGGCCACCTCGCTCGCCGCGGGCGCTGCCGCGCTGCTGCACCCCGACCGCGAGGTTCCCGAGGCGATCGTGATCCAGAACGTCGACCAGCCCACGCGCCCCTCGATCATCGACCGGCTCGTCGAGGCACGCCGGGAACGCGACCTCGACGTCGTCCAGCCGAGCTACCTCGACGACGCTGGCGGAGAGCACGGCGGCCACCCCGTCGTCCTCGCCGGCCGTCTGCTCACCGAGCTGTCCAGGGTGACCGACGCCACCTACGGCTTGCGCGCCGTCCTCGAACGCCACCCTCCCACGCGCATCCCGTTCGAGCGCGACCCGGCGGTGTGGATCGACCTCGACACCCCGGACCTGCTCCCGGACGCGCGGCGGGTGTTCGGGATCAAGGAGTAACGGCCCGCCCTCGACCCTGTGCTAGCATTCACAATCGTCCGGCAGGCCAGCATCCGAGTACCCCGTGCGGGCATCCTCGGCTAGACTCGGGACAGACTGATCGGGGCGATCCGCCCCACCTCGTACGGCGGGAATCGAGGCGACGTGGCCTACGGCATGGGCATCGCGCGCGGCATGATGACCACGCTGCGTCATGTCTTCAAACCCGCCATCACCGTGAACTACCCGGAGCAGCAGCGCGAGGTTCCCGTGCGCGCCCGGACGAACCTGCTGTGGTTCGAGGAGCGCTGCACCGGCTGCTCCACCTGCGCGCAGGCCTGCCCGGACGGCTGCATCCTCGTCCAGACCTCGCCCCGCGAGGACGGCACGCTGAACATCGACCGCTACGAGATCGACTTCCGCATATGCATGTACTGCGGGCTTTGCACCGAGGCGTGCCCGTACCAGGCGATCCAGGCCGGCGGCCGCTACGACGACGCCGTGTACGTCTTCGAGTCGATGTACCGCAACCGCCAGACGCTGACCGGCGAGGCGCAGAAGTACCTCGCCGGGACCGGCGGGCGCTACCCCAACGGCCAGATGCAGGAGCTCATCCCGCTGACGACCACGATGCCGACGGCTCGCTCGCGCGTCCCCGTCGCCGGAGCCTCGGGCCCCTTCGGTCCGCAGCGCCTCCCCGGCAAACTCGATCACGACGAACGCTAGATAGGTAGACCCGTGGTCGAGATCACGCTGAACGGACAGACCGTCGAAGCCGCTCCGGGCCGTCGCCTCGTCGAGGTGATCAAAGAGCAGGGCATCGCGATCACCAACCTCTGCTACATCGACGGCCTCGAGCCGTACGCCGGCTGCCGCACCTGCCTCGTGGAGATCGAGGGCGCCCGTCCGACGCCGATGCAGCTCGCCTGCGTCGCTCAGGTCGCCGAGGGCATGAAGATCACCACGGACACCGCGGCGGTGAAGAGCACGCGCAACTCCGTGCTGTCGCTGATCCTCGCGAACCACCCGGACCGCTGCCTCACCTGCCACCGCCGCGTGCACTGCATGCCCGGCGACATCTGCCTCCGCGACGACGTGGTCACCCACCGCTGCCTGACCTGCTCGAAGAACTACCGCTGCGAACTCCAGACCTCCTGCGAGATCACGGACCAGGGCGACTTCGAGGAGCCGTGGGTCGGCGAGACCCGCTCGTACTACGAGGTACCGCCCCCCGAGCCGGATCGCGGCAACCCGTACCTGGAGTTCGACCCGCAGATGTGCATCATCTGCACCCGCTGCGTGCGCGCCTGCGACAGCCTCCGCCACACGGGCGCCGTGACGCTGTCCGGCAAGGGCCACACGACGATGATCGCCTTCGGCACCGGCGGACAGGTGCACGAGTCCGACTGCGACTTCTGCGGCGCCTGCATCGACGTCTGCCCGACGGCGACGCTGATGGAGAAGCCCAACAAGTGGGTCGGCCTCGCGACCGACTGGACGAACTCGGTCTGCAACTCCTGCTCCGTGGGCTGCACGATCTCGTACGGCACCACCGATGACCGCCCGGTGATCGTGAAGCCCGACCGCGTGAACCCTGCATCGCGCGACCAGATCTGCGTCCGTGGCCGCTTCGGCTACACCGCCATCTCCGACCGCGAGCGCCTGACGCGCTCCCTCGTCAGGACGGGCGACCGCCTCCTTCCCGTCTCGTTCGACGAGGCGCTCCAGCGCGCGGTCGAGAGCATCGAGGGCGTGAAGCGCGCGCACGGCGCGAACGCGATCGCGGTCCTCGGCTCCCCGCTCGCGCTGAACGAGGAAGCACACCTGCTGGTGGAGGTCGCGAAGGCGATCGGCACCCCGCACCTCGACTTCTCGCACGGCCCGGTCCACCGCGCGGTCTCCGCCGCCCTGACGGGCGCATTCGGCACGCACCGCCTGCCGTCCAGCCTGACCGACCTCGAGGCCGCCGGCACGATCGTCGCGATCGCCTCGGACCTCGAGGAGTCGCACCAGGTCGCCGCGCTCCGCATCAAGGACGCCGTCGTGAAGCGCAGCGCGCAGCTCGTGGTGATCTCCGCCCACTGGGGCGAGTTGGAGTCGTTCGCCGCCGCCACGATCCGCGTGCGCCCCGGCCACGAAGCCGCCGTCGCGAACGCCCTCGCCGAGGGCGCCGCCGCCCCGGCGGGCATCGACGCAGCGCAGTGGGCGAAGGCCCTCGCCGTCGTCACGAAGGGCAAGGCCGCGCCCGCCACCTCGACGGTGCTGTTCGCGCCGAACGCCATCGACGCGACGCTGCAGGGCGAGACGGCGAAGGCCGCCGCGAACCTCGCGATCGCGATCCGTGGCGCCGACGCTGCGAACGGGCTCGTCGTGCTGCCGACGGACGCCAACGTGAACGGCATCGCCGACCTCGGCATCACGCCGGGGACGAACGGCAAGTCCTTCCCGGAGATCATCGCCGCCGCGCAGGCGGGCGAGATCAAGGGCCTGGTCATCCACGCCGACAACCCGCTGCTCAGCGCCCCCGGCACCGAGGCGATCCGCGCCGCGCTGGCCAACCTCGATGCGCTCGTGGTGATCGACGACGTCCGTTCGACGACGGGCGAGTACGCCACGGTGATCCTCGCGGAGACGCCGTTCCACGCGGAGGACGGCACGATCACCAACGCCGACCGCCACGTCATGCGTCACCGCCCCGCCGCCACGCCGCGCGGGCAGGAGCGCACGGGGATCGCGATCCTCGCCGCGCTCGCGCACGGCCTCGGCGGGCCGCAGAAGTTCAACAGCGTCGCCGACATCGGGCGCGACATGCACGAGCACGTCGCTGCGTTCCCCTCGTACGCCGCGATCGATGCCGCGCCGGGCGCGACCCGCGCGCTGCCGGCGAACGCGACGACCACCGCGAAGACGCAGCCTGTCGCCGCGGCGAGCACCGTCGAGGGCATGCTACTGACGACCAACCGCTCGCTGTTCACCAACTGGGACGCCGCCTCGATCCACTCGGAGGAAGCCGACCAGCTCCACCGCGAGGAAGCCGCGTGGGTGAACCCGCGCGACGCCGAGGCCCTCGGCGCCCGCAACGGCGAGACCATCGTGCTCACCGACGGCACGCACGAGGTGCGCATCGCGCTCCGCCTCGAGGATGGCGTGCCGCCCGGCACCGTCTACGTCCCGCACTACTACGACGGCGGCGCGATCAACGCACTCTTCCCGCTCGAAGGTACGGCGGCCGCACGGCCGATCCGCCTGCTCGCGCTCCAGACCGCGTAGCAGCCGGGGCGCCCTCGGCGCCGGTGTAGGATCGCGGCATGTGCGTACAGGTCCTGCTGCCGCTGCCCGGCTCCACCGAGCCGTCTGTCCCCATCGACGAGGGCGAGGATGAAGGGCCGCGCGTGCGCATCGCCGTCCGGCGCGATCAGCGCGATGCCGAGCGCCTCGCGGACGCCCTGCAGGCGGCCGACATCGACGCCCGCGTGGAGATCGATGACACCCAGCAGGCGCTGCCCGGGCAGTCACTGCTGCCGGGCGTCCTCGTGCTGACCGCGCAGCTGTTCGCCTACCCCGTCACCGTCCCGCTGGCTGAGCGCGCACGCGCCGAGGGGATCCTGGCGGCAGTGGACGGACAACGTGCACGGCCGGTACCGGCGTCGCTGGGGAGCCTCGCGATCCCGGCTGCGATCGGCGTGGCCGCGCTCGTGCTGCGCGTCGCCATCGGATGACGTTCCTCCGCCTGTTCCCCCTGCGCTTCGTGCTGTTCCCCGGGATGCCCGTGTCGCTCCAGGTGTTCGAGCCGCGCTACCTCACGCTGATCGAGGAGTGCCTGGCGGCAGACGAGCCCTTCGGCATCGCGCTGATCGAGACGGGGCCGGAGGTCGGCGGTAACGCCGCCCCGCACCTCGTCGGCACCACCGCGACGATCGAGGAGGTCGTGCCGCTGGGCGACGGCCGACTGGCGGTCAGCGCGCGGGGCGTGCGCCGCTTCCGCATCGCGCAGCTCCTGTACGACCACCCATACCTCGCAGCGGAAGTGGAGTACCCGGTGGACGAGGCCAACGAGCCGTCCCAGGCCCTCCTCGAACAGGCCAGCCGCAACTACGAGCAGTTGATGCGGCTGCGCCACACGGTGCAGGGATCATGGGCACGCGACGTCACGATGCCAGAAGGGCCGGGCGCCCTCGCCGACGCCATCGGCGCGGCTGGACTCGAGTCCGTGGAGACGCGCAGTCTCCAGACGCTCCTGGAGACCGTGGACGTGCGCCGACGGTTGGAGCGAGCGGGAGATATCCTGACGGCACTGCTGGAGACGACCCACCGCCGCGCCGCCGCCGCCGTGGCACAGCGCTGGGGCACACCGGAGCGGCTGAACTAGCGGCCGGTTCCACCTCGTTCAGCGTCGCGACGGCATAACATGTCACGTGTAGTGGGAATTCTTAACCAAATCCTGCATGGAGAGTCCAGCCGTCAGATTCGACAATTACCGTCGAGGGGTATTCGCGCCGTCCTGCGCGCGCCGTCGATCCGACGGCCACGGACGCGTCTCCCTTCGTGCGCGCGTTCGTGTGATTGCTCCCCAGCGTGAGCGATCGCCGCACATCGAGGATGGCGTCCCATGCCGCTGACGGGCTCCGCTCCGCCGGCTCACGGTTGGCTGGTGATTGGCTCCGGCGCGACGATCGTCGCGGCGGATGCGGCGGCGTGCCTGCTGTTCGGCGTGCGGAGCGCCGAGGACCTCATGGGCCACGTCTGGACCTCGCTCGCCCCGACGGCCGATGAGCACACGCTAAACGAGGCGCGCGCGGCGGTGCAGTCCGGGAAACCGTGGCGGGGCATCCTGCGGCTCGTTGGCGCAACCTCCGAGCAGTCGATCGATGTCGAGATCGTCCCCACCGATGCCGCCGGCGGGGTGTCGCTGATGCACCTGCACGCCAGCAGCGCGCTCGTCCCGGTCCGGCCCGCGCCGGCCCCGGTGCTCCCGGCTTCCGACGATCGCGACCACGTCCTGCTCCAGGCGCAGCTCGAAGCGATGGAGGCGATCGCCGCGCTGCCGGAGACGCACGCCTCCGCGCGCGCGGTGTTGCACGCACTGCGCACGGCCGTCCCCTACGCGTGGGGCGCGGTCTTCCGCTTCGGCCCCGTCCACGCGCCGCCCGGCGACATCGGAGCGGAGGTCGTCGCGGTCTACCCGACCGCCATGGCCGGCATCGACCACGGAACCAGCTGGTCACCGCTCGACCTGGCGCAGAGCGGTGTGCTGACGACCGGGCAGCCAGAACTCATCACCAACCTCGCCTCCGAGCAGGCACCGCACTCGCCGCTCGGACGCCTGCCGGGCTTCGGGATGACCTCCAGCATCCATGTCCCGCTGTACGCCGGAGCGGAGGTCGCGGGATCCCTCCTCATCTACTCGTCGGCCGCGCCGCTCACGCCCGTGGATGGGCTCGGCGTCGAGCGCATCGCGCGTGCGCTCGGCCCGCGCCTCGCGGAGCACGTCGTCGACCTGCCCGGCGCGCGCCCCGCGTCGCTGTTC
>CANIRU010000106.1 GCA_947470025.1 Chloroflexota bacterium | reverse complement strand
CGAACGCCGCCTCGATGTCCGCGACCGCAGGCCCCGTGACCGCCACGCACGTGTCGCGGTACGGCAGCCCGGACCCGGGATCCTCGTGCAGCCACTGGTCAGCGATGCCCACCCCGCCGACGGAGCCGTACACGCCATCGACGGCGAGCAGCTTGCGATGGTCGCGGCGGAGCACTCCCAGCGGCTCGACGAGCCGCGGCGGGTTGATCGTGCGGACGTCGATGCCCTTCGCCCGCAGATCGCTCCAGAGGGGCGTGTGGGCCTCCCACGAGCCGTACCAGTCGTACAGCACGCGCACCGTTACGCCGGCCTCGACGCGCTCCGCGAGCGCGTCGGCGAAGGCACGTCCGATCTCGCCGTCGAAGAAGATGTAGTTCTCGAGGTGGATCCACCGCTCCGCCCCACGGATCGCCTTCAGCCAGTCCGCGAACGTCGCGTACCCGTTCCGGAGCAGCACGAGGCTGTTCCCGTCCCGCAGCACGGCGCCGCTGGTGCGGGCCAGCGCCTGGTCGCTGATGCGGGAGGATTCGGGCGTGGGATCGCTGGATGGTTGAAGCAACCCGGTTCCCGTTCGTGCGCGCGTCGAGTGGTTCGAACTCCAGTATAAAGTCGCACCGCCGCGCACCGTCGTGCGCCAGGGCTGTCGGGGCCATATCGAACGCCTACACTGAGGGCGTGCCCTCTGACGACCTCGATGTTCCACCCCGCCCCGATCAACTCGGCGCGCCCGATCGTCCCGCGGTGCGCTGGCTGGGCCACGCAACCACGGCGATCGAGGTCGACGGCGTCCGCCTGCTCACCGACCCGGTGCTGCTCCCCCAAGTCACCCCGCTCGTCCACCGCCGCGCCGTCGAGGCGCCGACGCTCGACCCCGCGCACCGCATCGACGCCGTGCTCATCTCGCACGCGCACCACGACCACCTCGACCTGCGTTCGCTGCGGCTGCTGCCGCGCGACACGTTGATCGTCGTCCCGCAGGGCCTCGGCAAATGGATGACACGTCGAGGATTCCGTCACGTCGAGGAGATGACGGTGGGGCGTTCGATCACGATCGGGAGTGTGCGCGTCACCGCGACACACGCCGCGCACTCCGGCGCGCGGCTCCCCTTCGGCCCCCGCGCGCTCGCGCTCGGCTACCTCGTGCAGGGCAGCGTCGCTGTCTACTTCGCCGGTGATACCGAGGTCTTCGAGGGCATGCGCGAGATCCCGCGCGCCCTCGATACGCCGCTCACGACGGCGCTGCTCCCCGTCGGCGGCTGGGGTCCCACTCTCCGCAGTGGCCACATGGATCCGCGCCATGCCGCGGCGGCGCTCCGCCTGCTCCACCCGGCACAGGCGATCCCGATTCACTGGGGCACGTACTGGCCGCGCGGCCTCGCCCGCCTGCGCCCGGAGCGCTTCCACCAGCCCGGCGCCACTTTCGCCGCCGAGTCCGCCGAAGCCGCCCCCGGTGTGCGCGTAGACGTCCTCCGCCCCGGCGAGTCGTCGTTCCTCGCGGACAGCTGATCCATCCGGCCCCACCCCGCGACCGAGGTCTACCCCTGCTTCGTCAGCATCACCGCAGTCGCCGACCCGAACCCGCTCGGGAACCGCACCACGATCGGCGCCTTGAGGAATGCCGGGCCGCCAGGGATCAGCAGGTGGTACGCCCCGCTCGACTCCTGGATCCACGCCCCGCTTGCGCCCACCGCGCTGGTCGCAGCCTCGAGCTGGTCCACCGTGCCGCCGATGAACACGACGAGCGACTGCCCCGAGGGGCCAAAGCGCGGCGGCGCGGCGAACGTGCCGCTCGGCGTGGGGATCGGCGTCGGCGTGGGTGTCGGCTGGACGGGCGGTGTCGAGGCGCCCGCCTGGAGGTAGATGCTGACCACCCAGCCGATCGTCGATCCGGTGGTCACGCGCTGCCAGTGGAACCCGTCCGCGCTGACCAGCGCGTCGGCGAGCAACGTGACGCGCGTCCCCGTCGCGAGGCATGCATTAATCGCGCCCTTCAGCCCCGGCGTCGCGCGCAAGTTGAGGCAGTCACCCTCGGACATCACGGTCGCGATCGATCCCGGCGCGCCGACCGGCTGCGGGATGCGGTCCACTGCGCGGCAGGCATAGTTCACATCGAAGCCCCCGACGATGTACTGCACGAGCTGCACCTGCCCGCCCGCGAACTCCCGCGTGCAGTAGCCCGGCGCGGCGGCAGCGCTCGGCGCCATCGCGACCCACACCGGCAGGCCGGGCTGGTAGCTGCCCGCGATCTCGATCCACTGCAGGGGACTCGAGTAGATGCCGATCGGCTTGCCCTCGGTCTGTAGGAACCGGATCGCGCTCGCGATGACGCGCGCGTTCATCGTCGTGTCCGGCGACCAACTGCTCATCGTCTCGATGTCGAGCCACCACGAGGCTGCCGTCGCGTGCTGCGACCGCGCGTAGGCCACCGCGTCGAGCGCGGTCTTGTACCCGAAATTGTCCGCCTGACAGGCCATGTCCTGCGGCGTGCAGTTGCCGGCCGGCCCCGTCAGCGCCTCATTCGCGCTCGTTCCGATCGGCGACTTGAGATTCACGTACAGCGAGGGCTGCCGCCCGCTCTTCGTCGCCCACTGGTACTGCGTAGCGAGGCACGAGTTGTGCGTGAACGCCTTGCCGCCGGTCGCACCGACGATGCCGAACGTGTATGTCAGCGAGGGGAACGGCCCGCCGCACTGCGGAAACGAGATGTCGTAGCCGGTGCTGCCCCCGGGGAACAGCGGCTCATCGGCGCTGACGCGCGGTGCGAGGATCAACGTCCCGATCAGCAACGCCGCGAACACGACGACGAGGGCGGCGATCTGTTTCGGCAAGCTGACTCCGCATCATCCTGGGACACATCGGACGCCCTCTTCAAATAGAACCATCCCCCCGCCCGTCTGACCAGCACGTGTAACGGCGCGCCATCTGGGATGCGACGCTACGATTCGTGCCCAATGCGTAACGAGAGCCGCACGCCCCTGCGGTCGCAGCGAAAGGTCGACACGTGAGCGAGATCGAAGACGCGATCCGACGACGGCGCTCGATCCGCGGGCTCACCGGCCCCGCCCTCCCACCGACCGAGGTCGAGGAGCTCGTCGCGCTGGCGCTGACCGCGCCCGCCCCACACCACACGCAGCCCTGGCGCTTCGTCGAGGTCTCCCCGGCCCGCCGCGATGCGCTCGCGACCGCGATGGGCGACGCATGGCGCGCCGACCTTGACCACGACGGCGTGCCGCCCGCCCAACGCGACCGCGCCCTCGCGAGGTCACGCGGACGCGTGATGGACGCGCCCACGCTCCTGCTCGGCTGTATCGTCGCAGACGGACTCAACCACTACGAAGACGACCGCCGCGCGCGTGCCGAGTGGGGACTCGCGCAGCACTCGTTCGGCGCCGCGCTGCAGAACATCCTGCTCGCCGCATCCTCGAGGGGGATCGGCGCGTACTGGATCTCGGCGCCGCTGTACGCGCCACAGGCGGTGCGTACCGCCCTCGACCTCGACGCCGCGTGGGAGCCGCAGGCACTCGTCTGCCTCGGCCACCCGGCCGAGGACTACGTCCCGTTCGACCGCCCCTCGCCCGACATCGGGCAGCACTTCGTGCGGCGGTAATCGAGACTCGAGCTACTGCCCGAAGCTCGCCGCCCGCTTCTCCGCGAACGCGCGGCGGCCTTCCTCGACATCGCTCGATCCGCGGAAGTCATGCCGCGTCTTGAGGCCGAGCGCGTTCTCCTTCGAGGCGTACACCGCGAGCGGCGCGTTCGAGGCAATGCGCTCCGCAACCCGGATCGCCTCCGGCATCAGCTCCGCCGCCGGGAGCACGCGGTTCACAAGGCCCACGCGCAGCGCTTCCTGCGCGTCGATCGGATCGCCCGTCAGCATCATCTCCATCGCGATGCCTCGAGGCAGGACGTCCACGAGGTGCCGCGTGCTGTGCGGGCCGATGATGCCCCGCTTCACCTGTGACTCCGCGAACGTCGCGGTCTCGGAGGCGAGTCGGATGTCGCAGGCGAGCGCCATGCTCAGGCCGCCGCCGTACGCGTAGCCGTTGACCGCGGCGATGATAGGCTTGAACACCTCGATCGGGTCTTCGTAGCCATCGAAGCGGCGGATGCCGGAGATGCTCTCCTCGGGCGTGGACTTCAGGTCGTAGCCCGCGCAGAACGCGCGTCCCGCGCCCGTGAGGATCACGACCCGGATCTCGTCGTCCGCGAGCACATCGTTCCAGACCTCTTCGAGGTCGCGGAACATCTGACCGCGGTACGCGTTCAGCCGCTCCGGGCGGTTCAGCGTGACCGTCGCGACGTGTCCCTGCTTCTCGTAGATCACGTCTTCCACGGCGGCCTCCTTCGGTTCGGCGCGACAACACGGTAGCGAAGGACCTCGTGCGGTGCGAGCAGGAGGGCGATGCCTCGGGAAGCGCTAGGTCGAGGGGGCGACCGATGCCGTGACCTCGGCGAGCCAGTCCTGGATCGCCTGCTTCGCGCGCGGGTCGTCGACCACGTTGTGGCCGGCACCCTCGATCTCCACGATGCGGGCGTTGGGAATCGCGCGCGCCAGGTCGTGGCCGTACTGCGGCGGCACCATCTTGTCCGCCGTGCCGTGCACGATCAGCGTCGGCACCGTGATTTCGTGCATCCTCGACGACAGGTTCACTTCCTCGTTCGCTGCCATGTGGCGCAGCTCGCCGGTGAAGTACTTCTTGAGGTCGTCGTCGGAGACGTCCTGCAGCTTCGCCTTGAACGCCGCCTCTCGCGCCGCCGCTGCCGAGCCCGGCTCCGCGCGCGACCGAGGATTGCGCAGCCGCTCCCGGAGCCGCTCGAACAGTGCCGTCTCGCCCTCGGCGCGCGCGTCGGTGACCAGCTTCATCCGCCGGTTCACCTCCTCGATCCGCGCCTCGATCGCGGGCGGAACCTGGCTCATGTCCTCGTACGGGTGTGTGCTCATGATCGCCGACCCGGTGCACGCGAGGACGAGCGCCATCACGCGCTCCGGGTGCGACAGCACGAACTGCAGCGCCAGCGGCCCGCCCGCCGACACCCCCGCGACCACCACCCGCTCCGCTCCGATGTGCTCGATGAGCGCATCCGCGTCGCGAGCGAGGTCGTCGAAGGTGAACGGCGTCAGGTCGTACTCGGACAGCCCTTCGCAGCGGCGGTGGTAGTCGATGACCCGCACGGCCTCGCCGAAGATCGCCGTGCTCGGCCGAGCCACCTCGACACCGACCGAGCTCGTGATTCCTCCGTAGCCGCCGCGGAAGTACAGCAGCGGCGCGCCCTCGCCGTGTACTTCGTAGTACGTGTCGATGCCATTGATCGTGACGCGCGGCATGGTTCCTCCGGACTCTCGGACGCGGTCGCTACGAGACGCTGTAGTACGAGCCAAGCCGCTCGTTCGCCGTCCCATTGCCCCACGGCCCCACCACCTTGTCGTACCCGCCAATGTTCGGCTGCAGCATCGACTTGGACGGCGGGATGTACAGCTGGATCATCGACTGCCACTCGGACACGTACTTCTGCTGGAACTGGTCGATGAGGTCCTTGCGCCCCTCGGGCTTCAGCTCGCTCTGCAGTTTCTCGATCAGCGCGTCCGCCTCGGCGTTCTCGAACCGGCCGTAGTTGCGGCTGCCCTTGCTGTGGTACTGCGAGTACGCCTCCTGCGCGATGTCCGGGATCGCGACGATCGAGTAGGCGACGAGCTGGAACGTGCCCTCGTTCTGCAGCTTCGCGAACGACGCGAAGTCCTGAGACGGCTTCAGCGTGACCTTCATGCCCGCGAAGACCTTCTGCATCTGCCCCTGGAACCGGAGGCAGTTCTCTCGGAACGCGTCACTGGACGGCGAGCCGCTGGGCAGCATGAGGTCGAACGCGATGCCGTCGCCGTTGGCGCGGCCCGCCGCCGCCATCAGCTTGCTGGCCTCTTCGCGGTCCTTCGCCTTCGTCGCGGGGTTGTAGCCCGGGAGAGTCTTCACCTTGTCCTCGTTCCACGCCTCCTTGTAGTTCGGGTGGAACGCGGACATGTAGGCCCAGCCGGGCCCGTAGTACCCGTCGCCGATCTCGCCGTAGTCGAGCGAGAGCTGCATCGCCTTCCGGATGCGGATGTCGAGGAACGGCCCGGTCTTCATGTTGAAGCGCAGGTTGTGCCAGTTCGATCCCGGCACCGAGTACGTCAGCGCGTCCGGCCGCGCGGCCTTCGCCGTCTTCTCGTCCTGCAGGTTGGGGCTCGGGAACGTCGTGAACTGCTTGCTGATAAACCCCGCGAGGCGCGCCGCGCGGTCGGGCACCACCTGCCGCACCAGCTTGTCGAAGTACGGCTCATCCTTCTTGTAGTAGGCCTCATTGCGCGTGAACTGCTCGCGGACGCCCTCCTGCCAGTTCTCCACCTGGAACGCGCCAATGCCGGCGAACTTGTTCGGGTCCTTGAAGCCGACCTCCACGATGCCCTTCGGCATCAGCACGTTGCGGTACTCCGCGAGCCCCGTCAGGAACGCGAACGACGGCTTGCTGAGCTTGACCCGCACCGTGTACTTGTCGACGACCTCCGCCGAGGTCATCCCCGGCAGCGAATCCGCGCGTGGGAACGCCGTCTTCGCCAGCCCTTCGGCGGCGGCGGTGTTCCCGACCATCCGATTCATGTTGTACGCGAGATCCTCGGCGTCGAACTCGCGGCCGTTCCACGGCGGCTTGTTGTGGACCTTCACGCCCTTGCGCACGCTCAGGATGAACGTCGTCGTGTCCGGCGACTCCCACTTCTCGACGATGTTCGGCTGGACCGTCGCCTCCCATGGGTCGAGGGCGAGCGCGCGCTCGCTGATCTGCTGCCAGATCGACTGGTTCGTCGCGGTGTTCATGTCCTGCTGCGGCGAGGTCTCCGGGAT
>CANIRU010000105.1 GCA_947470025.1 Chloroflexota bacterium | reverse complement strand
CTGCCCCCTTCCCTGCGCGGGAAGGGGGATGAAGTTCAAAGGGCTTCGCCCTTTGAGGATCCCGGCTTCGCGATGCCGGGGGTCCCCGTTCCTCGCGGCGTCCCGAATCACTCGCGCCAACGTAGCGTGGCCATATCAAGTTCCGCCGGGAGTGTGAGGGGCGCAGCTCCTCACACTTGGTTCTCTTTTCAGAACCCCTCCCGCGCGCCGCGCGAAGCGCTGTTCTCCCCAAAGGCACGAGGGGCAGGGGTGGGCCGCCCCACGCTGCCACCTCAACGCCACTCGCGACCTCGACGCCCACGCCCCCTCCGCCCGTTCGCGCTCGCGTGACCCCGTCGAGGTGCGTTGGTACGCTCCCTTCGATGTCCGACACGCCCACCTCGCCGCTCGTGCGCCACTACACCGTGACGGGGTTCGTCTCCATCGGCGGGCGCACCGCGCTCCACCGGCACCCGCGCCTCGATCGCTGGCTGCCGCCGGGCGGACACGTCGAGGCGAACGAGGACCCGCTGCAGGCCGTGCTCCGCGAGGTCCTCGAGGAGACCGGGCTCGAGGTGGAGATCGTGGGGCGTGCGCCGTTCGCGTACCTCCACCCCCCGCAGCTCCCGGTGCCCGTGGCGATGGCGGTCTACGACATCCCGCGCGACGGCAGCCACGACGGCCCGCACCAGCACATCGACCTGATCTACTTCACGCGCCCCCTCGCCGCCGACGCGGCGCTGCCGCAGGACGACGACCGCTGGGCGTGGGTCGACGAGGCGACGCTCCAGCGCCGCCCCGCGGTCTTCGAGGAGCGCGGCCGTCGCGCCGAGGTCGCCGAGGACGTGCGGGAACTGGCGCTCGCCGCCATCGCCGCCGTGCGCGACACTGGCGCTTCGTAGCGAACAGGGCGAGGCCGCGGCGGGACGCCGCACAGGGAAGAGACGCGCATGCTCTCCATCCAGACCATCCGCGAGCGCACGGACGAGATCCGCAAGTCGCTCCGCGACCGCCACACGGACGCGCCGCTGGACGCCATCCTCGCCGCTGACGAGATGCGCCGCTCCGTCCTCGCGGACGTCGAGCGCATGCGCCACGACCGCAACGACGCCGGCAAGCGCATCGGCGCGGCGAAGGACGCCGCCGAGCGCCAGCAACTGATCGAGGCGCAGCGGTCCGTCGCCAGCGACCTCGACCGGTTCGAGGGCATCCTGCGCGAGGCCGACCAGAACCTCGAGACGCTGCTGCTCAACATGCCGAACATCCCGCACCCGGACGTCCCCGTCGGCGGCGAGGAGGATTCCGTCGTGATCCTCGAGGGCGACGGGGCGACGGGCTTCGAGCGCCGCCTGGACACGCCCGTGCCGATCGCGCAGTGGGAGTCGCCGGCGATCGACGAGGACAAGCACCCGCACTGGCACCTCGGCCCGGAGCTCGGGATCATCGACTTCGAGCGCGGCACGAAGATCTCCGGCGCGCCGTTCTACATCCTCAAGGGCGACGGCGCGCGCCTGCAGCGCGCGCTGATCACGTGGATGCTCGATGTCCACCGCGAGCAGGGCTACAGCGAGATCTACCCGCCCGCCCTCGTGCGCGAGGAGACGCTGGTCGGCACCGGACAGCTGCCGAAGTTCGCGAACACGATGTTCCACGCCGAAGGCACCGACCTCTGGCTGATCCCGACCGCCGAGGTCCCCGTCACGAACATGTACCGCGAGGAGATCCTCGACCCCGCGCTGCTGCCGTTGAAGCACGCGGCGTACACGCCCTGCTTCCGCCACGAGCAGTTCAGCGCCGGCCGCGACGTCCGAGGCATCAAGCGCGGCTTCCAGTTCGACAAGGTCGAGATGGTGCAGTTCGTCCCCGAGGAAGACTCGTGGGCCGCACTGGAGCAGATCGTCGAGGACGCGCTCGACATCATCCGCCCGCTCGGCCTGCGCTACCGCGTGCTGCGCCTCGCGACCGCCGACCTGACGTTCGCCAGTGCCATGACCTACGACATCGAGGTCTGGGCCCCCGGCGCGAACGAGTGGCTGGAGGTGTCCAGCGTCTCGAACTTCCTAGACTTCCAGTCGCGTCGCGCCAACCTGCGCTACCGCGACGCCGAGGGCCGCGTCCACCACCTGCACACCCTCAACGGCTCAGGCGTCGCCCTCCCGCGCACCCTCGCCGCCATCCTCGAAACCCACCAGCAGCCCGACGGCTCCGTCGTCCTCCCCGAGGCGATCCGCCCCTACCTCGGCGGGCTGTCGAAGATCGAGAAGCAGTAGCGGTCGCGCTGTCGGACGAAACCGGGGAGCCTAGATCACCGGCGGGGCGATCGCTGCCGCCAGGAGGCGCAACTCCCGAACCTCCTGCACGGTCGCCTCGAGGCGCGCCCGTGCTTCGGCGGCCACCGCCCGCATAACGTCGTAACCGACATCGGGCCGATGACTGAACATGTCGAGGAGCATGCGACTCCGCAGACGCAACACCTCGCACTCGTCGAACGCGACGATGCTCGTGGATGACCGGTACGGCTCGACGAGCGCGGCCCAGCCCGCGAACGGGAGATGCTGCGGTTGCAGGTCAGCAGCACCCACCCAGGACACGGTCACCGCACCTGAGATGAACAGGTAGAAGAACGTCGCAGCAGCACCGAAGCTGGTGACGACGCCTCCGGGCGGGATCGTCAGATACTCCGCCTGGTGCGCAATATGACTCAGGTCTGGGCGAGCCAGACGCGAGAAGAGCGGAGACTCCCGGAGGAGCGCGAACTTGCCCTCGTGATCAAGTACCGGCTGCGTCATCCCAGGAGCGGCCCTTCCACAGTAACGGAGCCGGTTGAGACACCAGCGCACTCACCTGATGAGCGATCTTCGGGCGCTGCACGGTCATTCCGTACAGGTACGCGCGAATACATCCCGGGCCGGACGCAACGAAGGGGCCACGGGGGCCCCTTCGTGCTATCCAAAAGGCTAAGTCTGTCGAGGGCTACGCCAGGCCGTGCTTCTTGAGCACTGCCTGCATCGTGCTGCCGATGTCGCCGGGGTTCTCGACGACGGTGGCGCCGGCTTCGCGGAGCGCCTGCTGCTTCGCGGAGGCGGTACCGGCCGCGCCGGAGATGATCGCGCCCGCGTGGCCCATGCGTCGGCCCGGAGGGGCCGTGGCGCCGCCGATGAAGACGACGACCGGCTTCTTCATCTGCTTGATGTACTCGGCCGCTTCCTGCTCCGCGGTGCCACCGATCTCGCCAATGAGGACGATCGCCGCGGTGTCGGGGTCGGCCTCGAACAGCTCGAGCGCTTCGCGCTGCGTCGTGCCGATGATCGGGTCACCGCCGACGCCTAGGCTGCCCGACTGGCCGATGCCGAGGCGGGAGAGCTGGTCGACCGCCTCGTATACCAGCGTGCCGGAGCGCGAGATCACGCCCACGTTGCCCTCGAGGTACACGTCCACCGGCATGATGCCGGCGCGCGAGCGGTCGGCGACGGAGATCACGCCGGGACAGTTCGGGCCGATCAGGCGCGACTTCGAGTTCTTCATCACGCGCTTCACCTTCACCATGTCGAGCACCGGGATGCCCTCCGTGATGCAGATGATCAGCGGCACGCCGGCACGCTCGGCCTCGAGGATCGCGTCCGCCGCGAAGGGCGCGGGGACGAAGATCAGCGAGACGTTCGCCTGGTGCTTCTCGACCGCCTCGGAGACGGTGTTGTAGATCGGCACGCCCTCGATCGTCTGGCCACCCCGGCCGGGGGTCACGCCGGCCACGACCTGCGTGCCGTAAGCGATGCTCGTCTTGGCCTCGCGCTGGCCCGCGCCGCCGAAGCCCTGGATGACGACGCGGCTGTCCTTGTTCATCAGCACGGACATTGGTGTCGCTCCCTTACTTCTCGCCGCGCGAGGCCGCGACGACCTTGCGAGCGCCGTCCGCGAAGCCGTCCGCGCGGATCAGGTCGACGTCCGTCGCCTCGTCGAGGATCTTGTTGCCCAGGTCGACGTTCGTGCCCGACAGGCGGACGACGGTCGGCTGGCTGATCATGCCCTCGCGCTTGGCGAGGATGACGCCCTCGGCGATCACGTCGGTGCGGGCGAGGCCGCCGAAGATATTGACCAGCACGGCCTTCACCTTCGGGTCCGAGCCGATGAGGCGGAGCGCCGCGGCGATCGCCTCGGGGTTGTTCGCCGTGCCGATGTCGAGGAAGTTCGCCGGCTCGCCACCCGCGAACTTGATGCCGTCCATCGTCGCCATCGCGAGGCCCGCGCCGTTCACGAGGCAGCCGATGTCGCCGTCCAGCGCGACGTAGTTCTGAATGCCGTGGTCGTGCGCGTCCAGCTCGCGGTCGTCTTCCTGCGAGCGGTCACGCTGGCCGACGAGCGCCGCCTGACGGTACTCGGCGTTGTCGTCAATGGAGAACTTCGCGTCGGCGGCCAGCAGGCGGCCGTCCTTCGTCACGACGACCGGGTTGATCTCCGCGATCGCCCCGTCGCTCGCCTCGAACGCCTTCACGAGGTTGCCGATGAGCTGCGTAGCCGGGCCCAGCAGCGGACCGTCGAGGCCGATCGCGAACGCGAGCTCGCGGCCCTGGAACGGCTGGAAGCCGCAGGCGGGGTCCACGTGCTGCTTGAAGATCGCCTCGGGGCTGTTCGCCGCGACCTCCTCGATGTCCATGCCGCCCTGTGCGGAGGCGATGATCACCGGCATGCCGGGGGTGTTGTCGATGGCGACGGAGAGGTAGATCTCCCGCTCGATGTCGACGAGCTCCTCGACGAGGACAGCGGAGACGGGCAGTCCGGCGGGGCCAGTCTGGTGCGTGACCAGCTGCATGCCGAGGATGGCCGCCGCGTGCGCCTTCGCCTCCTCGGGCGTCTTCGCGACCTTCACGCCGCCGGCCTTGCCGCGGGCGCCCGTGTGGGCCTGCGCCTTGATGACGGAGCTCCCGCCCAGCTCGATGGTGATGGCCTCGGCCTCCTCGGGAGTCCGCGCGACGCGGCCCTTCGGCACCGGCACACCAAACTGAGCAAGCAGCTCTTTCGCCTGGTACTCGTGCAGTTTCATGACGCCTCGAATCCCGCCTCGCTAGAGGCCGCGCAGCGGCCGGTACGTTGACGTAAAAGAGGGCCGCGGACGGCGGCCCGCTGGCGATACTAGCACCCCCGTCGATGGGGGCTAGGCGCGTGGCACGGAACCGCGCGATCGAGGCTCACCGTGGGGTCGAGGTGCAACCGGCGGGCGGCCCCCCCTGTCCCTCCCGGCGCGGGAGGGGTTCAGAAGAAGAGGAACCAAGCGTGAGGAGCTGCGCCCCTCACACTCCCGGCGGAACTCGATGCGGCCACGTGGGGTTGGTGCGAGTGATTCGCACCGCAGCACAGAGATGCCGGGTGCTGCCGACTCGTCGAGGGCAGGGAGTTCGAACGCCGGCGGCTCCCGCAGACGAGGTGCAAAGTACCCTCGATCCAGGGGGAGCGCGAGGGCGGAGCCCTCGCATCTCATCCCCCTTCCCGCGCAGGGAAGGGGGCAGGGGGATGGGACGCCCCCCGGTTGAACCTCGATCGCCCCGTCGATGAGCCTCGCGCTACGCCCGAGCGACGGCGCTTTCGACGAAGGCGGCCACGCGCTCGGCAATGCCGGCGATGCCGCCGGTCTGCGCGAGGGTGCGCGAGATCGGGGGGACGCCCCACTCGGTGGCGGGGGAGTCGGTCGAGGGCTGCTCGACGCCGTCGGTGAGGCCGGAGGCGCGGGCGAAGAGACGCGCACGCATGACGTACGCGGCGAGGCTCGCCGGGTCGGGGAGTGCGTTCGGGTCGAGATTATGTCGAGCGACCGCGTCCGCGAGGTCGGGCGGGAAGTTCCAGTGCAGCGCGAGCGCCCCACCCACCTCGGCGTCCGTGTAGCCGAGGACCTGGCGCTCCGCCTGCGCGATCGTCCAGCCGCGCGCCCGCGCGACCTCGATGCACTTCCGAAGGTCGTCCGGCCGGTGCTGGTCCATCGCGAGGCGGCCGATGTTGTGCAGCACGCCGGCGGTGAACGCCTCGTCCGTGTGCTCACGCGTGGCCCGGGAGAGTACCTCCGCCAGCATCCCGACACTCACGGAGAACTGCCACGCCTGCACCGGATCCATCACCTCACCGCCCGGGAGCGCCTCGATCACGCACGAGGCGAGCGTGGCCGAGCGCACCGCGCGGAAGCCCAGCAGCACGACCGCGTCGCGGACGGTGGTGATCCGTCGCGGGAAGCCGTAGTAGGCGGAGTTCGACAGCCGCAGGATCTTGGCGGTCAGCGCCTGGTCGGCGGACACCGTCTGGGCGAGCTCGTGCGCGGAGAACCGGTCGCCCTCGGCGAGCTCGAGGACGCGCAGCGCGACCACCGGGAGCGGACGCAGCTCCGCGATCTCGGTGACGATGAGGTCCAGCTCGGGGTTGGGTGCGACCACAGGGGCCTCGTTCGCGCGTGCGACAGTATCGAAACGAATAGTGCCCGGATTGTCGGTCGCGTCACTGACTTCCAGCAGGGCTGGGGCGAGAGGCGGGCGGCGCGGGGGTTCGGATGGCGGAGGGGGTGGGATTCGAACCCACGGTCCTCTTGCAAGGACGACCGTTTTCAAGACGGTTCCGTTCGACCGCTCCGGCACCCCTCCAGTCCCGACAGAGTAATGCCGCCGCCCCCGATCCGCCCATGGCCGCCCACCCGCCGAGGCACATAGACGACACGGGAACCCGCCGGTAGGATCGCCCGGAGCCAGTTGTGGCGTGCACCGGTCTGCTGCGTCCTCGGGAAGGCGTCCTCGTGCCGTTCATCATCACCGACCCCTGCATCGACACCAAGGACCAGGCCTGCGTCTCGGTATGCCCGGTGGACTGCATCCACTTCGAGGATGCCGACCGGATGCTCTACATCAACCCGTCGGAATGCATCGACTGCGGCGCGTGCCAGCCGGCCTGCCCCGTCAGCGCGATCTTCCCGGAAGACGCCGTCCCGGACGCCTCCAAGAAGTT
>CANIRU010000104.1 GCA_947470025.1 Chloroflexota bacterium | reverse complement strand
TCGGCGAACGCCTCCACCTCGTCGAGGCGCGCATTCGCCGCGGCCGCCTGGCGCAGCGGCTGCCCGAGGCGGTGGCGCAGCAGCCGCGCGCCCATGGCGGTCTGTGTGCGGTCGAGGGTCTCGATGAGCGAGCCCTCGCTCGATCGCCCGCCGGTGAAGATCTCCAGGCTGCGCCGCGTCTGCGGGTCGAGGTAGACGACCTCCGCCGCGCGTACCGCCCGCGGCGCGCGCAGGTGCGTGAGCGCGGCAGGCCACGTCGACGCGAGGTAGGCGACGATCGCGCCGGCCGCGCCGACCGCCGCCTCGAACCCCTCGAGTCCGTACCCGTCGAGGCTCGCCACGCCCAGCCGCTCCGCCAGCACCTCGCGAGCGCGCTCCGGACGGAAGTCGCGTGAGGGCCGCTCCGTGCGCAGTGCGCCGTCCGGCAGCGGCGCCTGCGCACCTGAGTCGATCGTGAGCACCTCGCGCGGCTGGAGCCGCGCCCACTCGCCCGCCAGCGCGTCCGCGGGCACGATCTGCAGCTCCATCTCGCCTGTCGTCACGTCGCACGCGGCGAGGCCCCAGCGCTCCTCGTCGGTCCCGGCGATCGCACCGCCCGGCGCGCGCACGAGCGCGGCGAGCCAGTTGTTGCCCCGCTCGGTGAGCAACTCGCCGCGGTCGACCGTGCCGGGCGTGACGACGCGCGTGATCCGCCGCTCCACGAGCCCGGGGGCGCCGCCCCTCGACGGCGGCACGCTCGTCTGGTCGGCGATCGCGACGCGATACCCCGCCGCGACGAGCTGGTCGAGGTAGCGGTCGAGCTGGTGGTACGGGATGCCGGCGAGCGGGATGCGTCCCTCCTCGCCGCCCATCGGCCGCGAGGTGAGCACGATGCCGAGTACGCGCGCGGCGGTCTCGGCGTCCTCGTCGAACGTCTCGTAGAAGTCACCCATCCGGACGAGCATGAGCGCGTCCGGGTGCTGGGCCTTCAGGTCGAGATACTGCTGACGGGCCGGTGTGGCCAGGATGGTGCTGCTTCCGCGGGGAGACGCGGGGTGGCCGACGCCCCCAGTCTACCCCGCCCCGCACGAGGCGGCCAAGCGTGTGTCGGCGCCCGGCAGATGCGGAGCGGCGAGATCCGGCGCGCAGGCTTCGCCGATCGAAGTGGGGCAGCCCACCCCTGTCCCTCCTCGCGCCGGAGGGGTTCTGAGGAAGAGGAACCAACGGTGAGGAGTGCGCCCCTCACATTCCCGGTGGAATCTGTCTGGCCGAGAATGCGTTGGGAGATCGAGGCTTGTTGGGGTGAAACCCCCGACAATTCATCCCCCTTCCCGCGCAGGGAAGGGGCAGGGGGATGGGCGCCATCCGCTGCCACCTCGCCCCCACGCCCCGTCGAGACCGTCCCGCCCCCTCCGGCTCCGACGGCAGCACTCACCGGCACGATGCGGTACGGTATCGCCTTCGCGAGACCGAACTGGAGGCCGCGTGGCTGACCGCTTCCCCCGCCGCTCGTTCCTCGGCCTGCTCGCCGCGACCGCCGTCGCGACGCCCCTGGCGCTCCTCGCCGCGTCCGAGGACGCGGCGGCTCAGAGCGCGGAGTGCAGCCTCGATGGGCGCGATCTGGACCCGCACAAGGGCTTCGCGAGCACGCGGCCCGGCAGCGGCGGCCAGTGCACCACGCACGCCGCGCGCCGCTTCGACACCGTGGCACCGGAGCCGGGCGTGAACTGGCGCGGCAATGCCGCCTACTGGTACGACAACGCGGCGGCGATGGGCTGGGTCGTCGGCCACGACCTGCACGACGCCCGCCCCGGCGCGGTCGTCGTGTGGAGCGGCGGCGCGGGCCACGTCGCGTACATCGAGCGCGTCACCGCCGAGGGCATCGAGGTCAGCGAGATGAACTGGAGCCAGCAGATGTGCTCCTGGTCCACCCGCTTCCGCACCTCGGCGTGGGGCCGCGTCGACCACGCCACGCTCACCTGGGACGAGGTGCGCCTGCGCCTCTGGCACCCCTTCGTTGGCTACATCTACCCGGTGCGCCGCGAGATCTCCGACTTCTAGGCTCGACCATCCGGCGCCGCGCGGTTCTGCAGGCACTGCGACTGGTCGTGCCGTCCAGGTGGAATATCCACGCGCATAGAGATGCTGGCCTCGACCGAGACGGAGCCCCGCGCTACGAGCGCCCTCCGGTGGCTCGTGCTCGTCGCTGCGCGATCAGGAATCCGATGCCGCCGAGTTGGAGCAGCGCGGAAGCGATCAGCACGAGTGAGTAGGAACCGACGAGATCAAAGGTCAGGCCGGCGATCCACGGGCCGGCCGCGCCGGAGACGCTCGCCACCACCTGCTGCACGCCCATCAGGGTGCCAAGACGGGTCTCGCCGTACGCCTCGGTCGCGAAGAGGCCGTGCAGCGGCGAAAGCAGGCCAAGCGTGATGCCCGTCAACGCGATGAACCCGAAGACGAGGACAATCGGCCCCGCGGCGACGAGAAGCCCCGTGCCCGCCGCGCTGCCCGCGTAGCACGCGCACAGCGCCGACGATCCCGAGACGCGCGACCAGGGGCGAGAGAAACATTCGCCCGCTGAATTGAAAGAACCCGCGTGTGCCGGCGATCGCGGACGCCGCCGCGAGTGAGATCCCGGTCGCCTGCATCGCCGGGACCTGATGGACGGTCAGCGCACTGGTTCCCAGCGAGACAACCCCGATCGTCGCCAGCGTGTACAGCACGCGCTGATCGAGCAACGCGGACAGGAGCGAGTCGCGGTCGCCCCGATCGTCCGAGGGGCGGGGCGGCGCCGAGCGACCGACCTGCACGAAGATCGCCGCCGGCAACGTGCAGACCGCCAGCGCCAGCACCAGCAGACGGAGTGCAATGCGCCACTCGAATGTTGCGACCAGCCATCCGCTGAGCGGATAGAAGATCGGACCGGCGAGCGCTCCCAGCAGTGTCAGCACCGAGAAGGCCGCGGCGCGTCGAGCTGGGTAGAGCCGTGCGGTCACCGACATCGTGATGTTGTAGTACAGGCCGCCGGCAACCGCTCCGCCACCCAGCATCCACGCTGCGATGAACTGCCACGACTCGCGTGCGTAGGAAGCGGCGAGCAGCGACGCGCAGCCGACGCCCACCGCGACGATGAGGATCGGGCGCGCGCCGAAGCGATCGAGCACGCGCCCCGCGAGCACCCCAGCGGCGCCGCCGGCGAGCACGCTCAAGGAGAAGCCGCCTGCGAGGGTGCTGGTGCTCCACCCGGTCGCGTCCCTGATGGGCGCGAGCAGCACGCCGAAGGAGTAGTAGACCGCCCCGTAGGCTCCGATGGTGGCGAGACCCAGCAGCAACGCGGGCCACCACGACACGACCCACGAGATTCCTCGGCGCAGTGTGTCCAAGGGACCTCCCACCGGGCGTCCCCTCGACTTGTCGGCGCTAGCCGATCGCGACCATTCGCGGTGTCGCGGGCTTCGCCTCGCGGACGAGGGCGTTCGGGGCGACGTCCGTGCAGGCGCCGCAGCGGATGCACAGCGCGTCGTCCACGCTGCGCGCGCCCGGACCGCCGATGACCGCCGCCGTTGGGCAGATGTCCTGCGCCTCGGCGAGACGCGGGTCGCTCTGGTTGGTCACGCGGAAGCGGATCAGGCCCTCGCACTCCAGCGCGTCGCAGGTGCGGCCGGCGCTGTGGCGCTCGTACTCGTCGGAGAAGAAGCGCAGGGTGTTGCGCACGATCTTCGGGCTGAACTGGCCGTGGACGCAGTTCGAGAACTGCAGCGTGCGGTCGATCAGCGCGAGGTTGTGACGGTCCTCGTGGCGGCCGTCTCCCGCGATCGTGCGGCGGATGATCTCCGTCTGGCGCTGGTTGCCGCCGTGGCAGGTCGTGCAGCGGCCGCACGACTCCTCCTCGACGAACTGCGTGAACATCTCCGCCATGTGGATGGTGCAGACCTGGTCACCGAGGAACACGATGCCGCCGCCGCCCATCAGCGCGTCGAGCGCAGAGAACGGCGCGTTCTCCATCGACAGGTTCGGCACCTCGCGCGCCGGGAGCATCGAGCCGAGCGGGCCACCCGACTGGATCGCCTTCAGCTGCTGGCCCGGCAGCATCCCGCCGCAGGCCTCGATCACCCCCGCCAGCGGGACGCCGAACGGGATCTCCATGAAGCCGACGCGCTGGATATCGCCCGAGAACGAGAACAGGCGCGTGCCGCGCATCCGCTCCGTGCCGTACTCGAGGTACCATTGCGCGCCGTGCTCCACGACCATCGGCGCGTTCGCGTACGTCTCCACGTTGTTCACGTTGGAGGGCTTGAAGAACACGCCCGACCCCGCCGGGAACGGCGGCTTGACGCGCGGCATCCCGCGACCGTCCTGGATCGAGTTGATGAGCCCCGTCTCCTCGCCGCAGACGTACGCGCCCGCGCCGCGGATCACGCGCAGCTCGAAGTTCATCGACGTGCCGAGCACGCCGTCGCCCAGCAGCCCGGCCGCCTCGGCTTCGCGCACCGCGGCCTCGAGGCGCGCGATCGCTAGCGGGTATTCGTCGCGGACGTAGATGAAGCCACCCTTGGAACCGGTGGCATATGCAGCGATGAGTACCCCTTCGATCAGCAGGTGCGGGTCGCCCTCCATGATCACGCGGTTCACCCACGCGCCGGGGTCGCCTTCGTCCGCGTTGCAGATCACGTAGTGCTCGTCGCCGGGGGCGGTCGCGAGGAAGTTCCACTTCGTGCCGGCCGGGAAGTTGCCGCCGCCGCGCCCACCGAGGGCGGAGTCGATCAGCTCCTGGCGCACCTGCGCCGGGGACTGGTGGCGGTCCAACATGCGCGCCGCGGCGTGGTATCCGCCGGTGCCGAGGTAGTGCTGCATGTTCTCGGGGTCGGTGAGTCCGAGGCGGTGGATCAGGCGGCGCCCGGTCTTCGGCTCGAGCGCGAAGAACGGGTGGTCGCGCAGGCTCGGAATGCCCTCGCGCGTGCCGGCGACGGTGCCAATCGCAAGCGTCGAGGTTGCCGGGGTGCGACCGGTCGCGATGTCGACGATCGCGGCGGCCTGCTCGGCCTTCACCGGGCCGTACACGACCGCCGCGCCGTCGGGGAAGGTGATCGTGACCAGCGGCTGCAGCCACTGCATCCCGTACCCGTGGTTCTGACCGAGGTCGACCGTCGCGTTGGTCTCCGCGATGCGTGCGGCGATCGCGGCGCGTGTCGCCTTCGCGCCATTCGCCAGCGAAGACGTGTCGATGGCAACGTCGATGCGCGCGCGCTCCGGGGCGCGCCACGCGGCGTAGGCGGCCTCGGCGGGGGCCTTCAGTGCTTCGTATCGTTCGAGCGGCGTGCCCGTGGGGTTCGCGCTAACCACGGAGCACCTCCTGCCCGAGAACTTCGCGCGCCGTCGCGCCGTCGCGCAGCGCGCGGGCGATCTTGATCGCCTTCGCCGCGTTCAGCTCGCCGACGACCTCGTTCGTGTGGGTGGCGCGCTCTTCGATCCAGACCTGCGGGGCCAGCTCGCACGTCCCGATGCACTGGCCGAGCCGGATGCCGACGCGGCCATCTTCCGTTTGACCATCCATCGGCACGCGCAGCGTCGCAAGGATCGCGTCGCGGATGCCGCCGCCGTTGCGGGCGCGGCAGGCGGGGCCGGAGCACCAGCGGATGTCCACGGCGGCGGGAGGCTCGAAGCGGAACTCCTCGTAGTACGAGGCGGCGCCGTAGACCTGCGCGGCAAAGAGGTGGAGCTGCTCGCCGATGACCTCCATGGCCTCGCGCGAGAGGTAGCCGTACTCGTGCTGGACGCGGTGCATGGCGGCGAGGAGGTCGCCGTGGTTCGGGCGGAACTCCGAGATCAACGCTCGGATCTGCGCTCGGGACTCGGTTTCGAGCGGCATCGGGCGCCCCTCAACACGGCCTGCGGCCGATCGTGCGCGAATTCACAGTCCAACCCCGCCACTATAGGGGCGCGTCCGAGGGTGCTCAACCGCAGTCCGCAACGGCTAGGGCGTGGCCTCGCCAGCCCTCGCCGCCACGTCCTGCTCGAGGAGCCGCGCGACGCGGGTGCCCATGCGGATCGAGTAGTTCTGGCCCCGGTCCTCCGGGTAGATCTGGGTCGTGTTCGCGAGGTACAGGCCTGACACGGGCGTCCGGTGCGGGGGGATCGTCTCGTGGTACCTCGCGTGGACGACCGGCTGGCCGGCGCGGTCGGTGAACAGCCACTTCTCGTGGACCCAGGAACGGTCGAAGGCGGGGTTGATCCGCTTCAGGTACGGCGCGTACCGGTCGAAGACCTCGTCGGCCGTCTGCTCCGTGGTGGGGTCGCCGGGGTCGACGTAGTTCGACAGGTAGAGCAGGTGCTCCCCGCCGTAGTCCGAGGCGGGCATGAAGTTCGTCTGCTCCACGGCGACGACGAACGGGCAGTCGGGGTCGGTCATCGTCAGCCAGTAGATCGGCGAGAGCGGACGGTCGAGGGTGATCGCGAGCACGGTGGCCCACTGGTACTGCACCGACCGCAGCATCTCGACGTAGCGCGGGTCAGCCTCCCCGACCTCCGGCGCGATGCGCGCGAACAGCTCCGAGGGGACGGTCGCGAGGACGGCGTCGCCGCGCAGCTCGCGCCCGTCGCGCAGGCCCACGCCGACGGCTCGGCCCTGCTCGACGAGCACGCGGTCGACCGGGGCGTCGAGGGTGAGCGTGCCGCCTCGGACGGCGATCGCGGCGACGAGGGCGTCGATCAGCCGCCCGAAGGAGCCGCGCAGGTAGCCGAGCTGCTCCTTTGCGAACAGGCCGCCCACGAGGCCGCCCAGTCCCCCGCTGCTCTGCCGAGAGGCGAAGCGGAGGTGGAGCTTGCCCCAGAACCAGACGAGGGAGACGTCCTCCGCGTGCTCGCGGAACTTGGCGCGGAGGAGCGGGCCCCAGACGGCGTCGTAGCCCTCCTGACCCACCCACTTGCGAATCCACTCGGCAGCACGCTTGCCCTCGAAGTTGTGCCAGTTCTGGTAGCGGCGCAGGTACAGCGCGCCGAGG
>CANIRU010000103.1 GCA_947470025.1 Chloroflexota bacterium | reverse complement strand
CGCCGCGCGTTGGGGGGATGCGCGTGATCGGTGGCTCCGCGCGCGGCGTGCCGCTGCGGGGGCCGCGCGGCGCTGACACGCGCCCGACGGCCGCGAGGCTGCGCGAGGCGCTGTTCTCCATGCTCGAGGCGGCGGACGCGGACTTTGAGCAGGTGCTCGACCTGTACGCCGGCAGTGGGGCGCTCGGCATCGAGGCGCTGTCGCGGGGGGATGGCGACGCGACGTTCGTCGAGTCCGACCCGCGTGCCGTCGAGGCAATCCGCGAGAACCTCGCGAAGACGCACCTCGCCGATCGCGCCCGTATCACGGTTGCGCGTGTGGAACGCTGGCGCGCTCCGGCGGGAGTCACGTACACGCTCGTAGTGGCCGATCCCCCGTATCATGACGCCGCCGCGTGGGACGCGATTGGGACGGCTGTGCAGGGCGCGCTGGCGCCTCATGCCGTGGTGGTCGTGGAGCACGAGGCGCACGCCACGCCGCCGGAGACGCTCGCGGGGATCCCGCTGTGGCGCGAACGACGGCAGGGTGCCGGATCCGTCGCCGTCTACCGGCCCGTCGAGGAGCCTGCAGGAGAGGTTGCGTCATGACCGTCGCGTTGTATCCCGGACGTTTCGATCCCGTGACCAACGGCCACGTGGACATCGTTCAGCGCGCGGCGCGTATCTTCGAGAAGGTGGTCGTGGGCGTGGCGAAGAGCCGCTCCGCGATCTTCACGCTCGAAGAGCGCATCGACATGATGGAACGGGCGCTCGGCAACCTCGACAACGTGCAGGTGACCTCGATCGAGGGGCTGACCGTCGACTCCGCGAAGGCCTGTGGGGCGAGCGTGATCGTCCGCGGCCTGCGCGTCGCGGACTTCACGTATGAGTTCGATATGGCATTGATGAACCGCAACATGGCCGCGGACATCGAGTCTGTGTACATGATGACTGCGCTGGAGCACCTGTTCGTCAGCGCCAGTCGCATCCGGGAGCTGGCGAGCTTCGGCCGCGAAGTGACCGAGTTCGTCCCGGCCGGGGTGAACGAGGCGATCCAGAAGAAGTTCGCCAAGCAGTAGCGGCGCGGTTCGCGAGGAGGCTGACATGGATCTGCTGCACCTGGTCGATCGTCTGGAAGAGCTGGTGGCCAGCGCCCAGAAGATGCCGATCGGCAACCGCGCGATCCTGGACCGCCGCCGTCTCCTCGACGTCGTCGACCAGATGCGCATCGCCGTCCCGCAGGAGGTACGCGAGGCGCAGGACATCGTCGCGCACCGCGAGGCGATCCGTCGTGAGGCCGAGGAGGAGGGCCGCATCCTGCTCGCGCAGGCGGAGGAGCGCGCGTCCCGCCTCGTGGAGTCGGACGCGATCACCCAGGCCGCGCGTCAGCGCGCCGAGGAGATCGCGCAAGAGGCGGAGGCCCGCCTCGAAGAGCGCATCGCAGAGGCGAACGCGGACATCCAGCAGCGCATCAACGAATCGCGCCAGATCGCGCGTGAGCAGATGGCCGCGGCGGACGACTACGCCCGCGACCTCCTCGGACGGCTGCACCGCCAGCTCGAGGCCTTTATGGGCAGCGTGCGCAACGGCATGGATCAGCTCGAGCCGCAGGCGCCGACGCTCCGCCGCGACACGACCGCCGCGCCGATCGTGCGCGAGGCGCCCGCCCGCCGCCGCGAGGCGATGCCCGAGCCGGAGTTCGAGGACGAAGACACGTACGACGAGCCGTACGACGCCGCTCCGGAGCCACGCTCAGCGAGCCGTCCGGTTCCGCTGCGCCGCGAGCCGGAGGCCGACGACGACCTGGAGAACCTCCTGCGTCCGCGCCGCCGTGAGGTGATGCAGCAGCAGGCACCTGCGATCATCGACGACTTCGACAACGAGCCGCTCGACGACGACCCGGTCCTCCCGCGCCGTGAGGCGCCGCGCGACGCCCGCCCGCGCGGACGCGCGTCCGACGTGGACGACGATTTCGACGAGTAGGCCTCGGGCGCATCCCGCTGCCTCGACCGCGTTAGGACTGCCAGAGCTCCGATATCAGCCGCCGGAAGGCCGCGGTCGCCTCGCGTCGCCGTTCGCCGACCAGCAGGCCTTCGCCGTGATCGGTGCCCTTCAGCATCACGATGCGCGACGAGGGGATCGCCGCGTGCAGGCGAAAGTCGGCGATCGACTGCTTCGCGGACAGGTCGCCGTCCGTGGCGATCAGGCCGATGCGCTGCTCGAGCCGGTGCACCACCTCGACGGGTTCGAGCTCGGCGAAGGCGCTCGGTGCGGACAGGCCCAGTAATCCGGTGGTCGGGTCGTCGGCCGCGGCGACGATTCCCGCTGCCGCGCCCATCCCCGCGCCCACGATCACCGCGCGCTGGTAGCCACGCTCGCGAGCGAAGGACAGCGCGGCCTCCGCGTCTTCGGGGGTCTTGCTGACGTCCTCCCGGTTGCCCTCCGAAGCGCCGTGGCCCCGGAAGTCGAGGGTGAGCGCGGACGGGTCGGTCGCCGCGCCCTCCTCAGCGGTGGGCCACCACGTCGTCTGGTTGCCGCGGTACTCGTGCAGGTAGATCACGACGCGTCGAGGATCGCGCGCCCACAGCCGGCCGTTGAGCGTCACGCCGTCCGCCGTGCGGAACGACACCACCGTGGCGCCCTGCGCCGTGCCGCGGTCGGGCCGTGGCCCCGGGCGGTCGAGGCACGCGACGCCGAGCACTGCGGCGATCGCAAGGCAGCCCACGAGCAGCAGATGCCGCGCCGGGGACGCCGCGCCGGAGTTCCTCACTACCTGACCACGAAGTTCAGCAGCCGCCCGGGCACGTAGATCACGCGCACGAGATCCTTGCCGGCGAGCTGCTCCGCGATGCGCGGAGTACCCTCGGCGGTGGCGCGTGCAGCGGCTTCGTCAGCGTCGGTCGCGACCTCGATGCGGTCGCGCACCTTGCCGTTCACCTGCACCACCAGATCCACGGTGTCGCGCACGATCGCGGCCGGGTCGTAGTCGGGCCACGACTGCTGGTGGACGGAGTACGTGCCACTTGCGCGCGACCACAGCTCCTCCGCGATGTGCGGGCAGGGTGGCGCGAGCATCAGCGTCAGCAGACGCACGGCCTCTGTCCACGCCGCCTCGTCGGCGGTGCCCTCGTCGCGCAGGCGCTGCATGTCGTTCGTCAGCTCCATCATCGCGGCGATCGCGGTGTTGAAGCGCTTCGCCTCGAGGTCCTCGGTCACCTTCTGCAACGTCGCGTGCGAGGAGCGGCGCAGCGCCTTGCCTCGTGCGGCGTCGTCCACGAGGGCGGGCGGGTCGGTGACCACGTTCCACACGCGGTTCAGCCAGCGCGATACGCCGACGATCGAGTCGACGTCATACGGCCCGCCCTGGTCCCACGGGCCGAGGAACATGAGGTACGCGCGGAAGGTGTCCGCGCCCCACTTCTCGACCTGGTCGTCCGGCGCGACGACGTTGCCGCGCGACTTCGACATGCGGCGGCCGTCAGGCCCGAGGATCTGGCCCTGCGAGAAGTACCGGGTGAACGGCTCATCGCCCGGCACGAGGCCGAGGTCACGCGCGACCTTGTAGAAGAAGCGCGCGTAGAGCAGGTGCATCGTCGCGTGCTCGGAGCCGCCCGTGTACTGGTCGACGGGGAGCCACGTGTCCGCGGAAGCGCGCGAGAACGCGGCCTCGGCGTCCTGCGGGTCGGGGTAGCGCATGTAGTACCAGGACGAGCACATGAACGTGTCCATAGTGTCCGTCTCGCGCCGCGCGGGTTTGCCACACTGCGGGCACGTCGTGTGCACGAACTCCTCGGACAGCGCGAGCGGCGACTGTCCCGTCGGCACGAACTCGACGTCGTAGGGCAGCTCGACGGGCAGCTGTTCCTCGGGCACCGTGACCGGGCCGCAGTCGTCGCAGTAGACGATCGGGATCGGCGCGCCCCAGTACCGCTGGCGCGAGATCAGCCAGTCACGCAGGCGGTAGTTGATCGTCGATCCGCCCCAGCCGTGCTCTGCCATGTAGTTGGCGACGGCCTTCTTCGCCCCCACGTTCGGCATGCCGTCGAACTGCTTCGAGGCGACGAGGGTGCCCTCGGCGGTCCACGCCTCCGCGAAGTCGCTGCCATCCCATGGCTTCCCATCGATGGCGGGCGGCGCGATGACGACTTTGATCGGCAGGCCGTACTTCTTCGCGAAGTCGAAGTCGCGCTGGTCGTGAGCGGGCACCGCCATCACCGCGCCCGTGCCGTACGAGGCGAGTACGTAGTCCGCGACCCAGATCTGCACGCGGTCGCCCGTGAGGTGGTTCACGCAGTACGCGCCAGTGAACGCGCCGGTCTTCTCGCGTTCCGTCGAGAGGCGCTCGATCTCCGTCGCGTGGCTCGCGCGCTCCTGGTAGGCGCGCACCGCGTCGAGGTGGTCGGACGTGGTGATCTGCGTGACGAGAGGGTGCTCGGGCGCGAGCACCATGAACGTCACGCCGTGCAGCGTGTCCGGGCGCGTGGTGAACACGCGGATCTCGTCGACGCCCTCCGCCGTCGGGGACTCGAGGGCGAACGCGGCCTCCGCGCCCTCGGAGCGGCCGATCCAGTTGCGCTGCATCGTCTTCACGTGCTCGGGCCAGTCGAGGTCCTCGTTGTGCAGCAGCTCCTCGGCGTACTTCGTGATCGCGAAGAACCACTGCTCCATCGCGCGCTGCTCGACCAGCGTGTCGCAGCGCTCGCAGCGGCCGTCCACGACCTGCTCGTTGGCGAGCGTGGTGTTGCACGAGGGGCACCAGTTGGCGAGCGCGTTCTTGCGGTACGCAAGGCCCTGCTTGAAGAGCTGGGTGAACCACCACTGCGTCCACTTGTAGTACTCGGGCGCGCTCGTGTTCACCTCGCGGGACCAGTCGAACGTCGCGCCCATGCTCTTCAACTGGCCGCGCATCCGCTCGATGTTGCCGCGCGTCCAGTCCGCGGGGTGCAGGCCGCCCTTCAGCGCCGCGTTCTCCGCCGGCAGGCCGAAGGCGTCGAAGCCCATCGGGAACATCACGTTGTGTCCGCGCATGCGGAAATACCGCGCGAGCGTGTCGGACGGCGCCATCGCGAACCAGTGGCCCACGTGCAGGTCGCCCGAGGGGTACGGGAACATCGTCAGGTGGTAGCGGTTCGGGCGGCCCTCGACGTGGTCGGGGGTGCGGTACAGGTCGTCGCGCTCCCAGCGCGCCTGCCACGCCACCTCGATCGATCGAGGTGCGTAGCGCTCGCCGCGCCCTGGTTCAGAAGTCGAGGTGTCAGATGTGGTGTCGGAGGTCATGCGAGGTCCCGTCTGTCCGTTGCGTGTTTCGACCGTGCCTGAGGTGGGCGGCGGCATCGCGCGGAGCGACGCCGCCTAGGTAAGGCCGAGGAGAGCGAGCAACGTGTAACGGGAGGCCGTCATGGATTCCTCGATTGCTGTCAGTTCAGAGTATCGAATGGCGTGTCTGGAGCGCTACAGCGCGCCGGCTAGAGGGCCGGGCTAGAGCGCCAGGATCATCCCGACGGCGATCGGCACGCCGAGGAAGCTCACGACGAGAAACCGAATGGCCTCGACCTGTCGCGTCGCGAGAGGGGCGCGGAGGGCGCGGCGCGCCTGCCAGGCGGTCAGCGCGACGTAGGCGACAAACAGCACGATCAGTCCGGGCATCATCGACGGCGCCTCCTCGGTGCCCGGCGCGGGTATCCCACGCATGAGCCGAGCACCGCGAGCGTATCCCGTGGCGCCCGGACGCGGAACGGCACCGTGCTACTTCGACGCGAGACGACGGATCGGCTGCCCGAACGAGAGCACCGTGATCTCACCCTCGGCGTCGAGGCCGAACGAGGTCATGTTCTTCACCCCGCTCGCGATGAGCACCGGCGTCTGCGGGCTGGCCGCGTTGATCGCCCAGAGCTCGCCGGAACAGGTGTCGCCGTAGACGTACGACCCGGCGATCTCCGGCACCTTCGAGCCGCGGTAGACCATGCCGCCCACGACAGAGCAACGCCCGCCATCGTGGCCGTAGGCGGTGACCGGGGCGACGAGGCCGGTGCGGTCGCAGTTGCTGGACGGTTTGTAGCAGCGGTCGCCCTCGGTGATGCTCCAGCCGAAGTTGCCGCCCCTGGTCGCGATGTCGATATCCTCGACGGCGCCCTGTCCGACGTCGCCGACCCAGAGCGCGCCCGTTGCCGCGTCGAACGCCATGCGCCATGGGTTGCGCATCCCGTACGCCCAGATCTCGGGGCGCGCACCCTGCCGCGACACGAACGGGTTGTCCGAGGGGACGGAGTACGGCTGCTCCTTCGAGGCGTTGCGCACGTCGATGCGGATGATCTTGCCCAGCAGCACGCGGAGGTTCTGCCCGTTGCCCTGCGGGTCGCCCGCCGACCCCCCGTCGCCCAGCCCGAGGTAGAGCATCCCGTCTGGCCCGAAGCGGATCGCGCCGCCGTTGTGGTTCGCGAACGGCTGCGCGAACTCAAGCACGATCAGCTGGCTCGCCTTGTCGATCGCGCCTCCCGCGGCGTTTCGCGTGAACCGCGCGAGCACGGAGCGTCGAGGGTTCCCGGCGGAGTAGTACACCCAGACATAACGGTTGGTCGCGAACCACGGGTCGAGCGCCACCGAGAGCAGTCCCTCCTCGTTGCCAGAGCGCAGCACCCGATCGGTGAGGTCGAGGATTGGCGTGACCTGGTCCCCGCTGACGTGGTAGACGGTGCCGTCCTGCTCGGCCACGAAGATGCCCGGTGCGGCGCCGGTCGGCGAGGGGTACACCCCCATCTCGGTCGGCCGCGCCCAGTTCCTCGACGACGTGGGCACGAGGCTCACCGGACGGGGCTGTGCGCCCGGGCCAGCGGCAGAGCTGCCGGTGGCCGTTGGCACGGAGGGAGGGTCGCTCGGCGTGCTCGTGGCGACCGTCGTGGTCGACGGGGCGGTCGGGGTGCCGTTTGACGTGCCTCGGCCGCTGCAGGCGACGAGCGTCAGCGGCAGCGCGCAGAGCAAGACGAGCGGGAGCAAGCGGGGCACACGCATCGAATCACCTCGCGATC
>CANIRU010000102.1 GCA_947470025.1 Chloroflexota bacterium | reverse complement strand
TGTCCTGCCCGAGGCGCGACATCTGCTCGCGGAGCTGGCTCTCCACCTCGCGCAGCTGGTCCTCGGTCACGCCCATCGTGTGCAGCGTCTCGCGCACGAGCCGCTGCACCTCGGCGAAGTCGCCACGCACGAGGGCGTCGGCCACCTCGAGCTGGGTTTCGATGGCGCGGAAGCGCTCGCGGCGCTCCGTCTCGTTCTCGGTGGTGAGGATGGTGCCCATCAGGCGCGTGAACAGGTTCGTCGTGCGCGCGATGCGCACGCGGTCCTCGGGCTCTTCCGGGAACGTCCCGGTGACCTGCACCTCGAGGCCGGCTCGCGTGTCCGAAGCGACGTACTGATTGGGCATGGGCACCGTTCCCGTCCGCGTTGTGGGACATCGATCGTACCTCGACCGCCCGGAGGCCGTCCGAGGATGCTACTCAGGGCGCGACGCGGGGTGCCGCAGCGTAGCGGCGAGCAGCATGAGCGCTGTCTCCGCGAGCACGCCGGGCGCGAGGGGAGGTGCGGGGCCGACGCCGCCCGACACGGCGAGCCACCACCGCCGAGGCGCGGGCGTGGACTCCCACGTGGCTGCGAAGCGCTGATCGAGCGACCCGGACTCCTCGTTCCCCGCGACGTGCTTCCACACCCCGAGCGCCGAGGCGATGAGGACGACGGCGCAGAGCCCCTGAGCGATGCGCAGCGATGTCCTCGAACGTGCCGTCGCGATCATCGATAGCGCGATGCTTGCGACCGTGATCGCCGCGAACGGGATCACCTGCGTCAGGCCGTCCCAGTGCCGCCCGATCACGAGCTCGACGGTCGTGCCGGCGAGGGCGATCGCGGACAGCGCGAGGAGCGCGCGGCGCAGCACGGATGCCGCGCCGCGTTCGCCCTCGATCGGTGCGTCCATCTGTTCGAGGCGGCTAGGGCTTGAGCGCAGTGACGATGTCGTTCACCACGCCGGGGCCGGGGTTGTACTTCGCCAGGTTCTGTCGCAGCTTCGTCAGGTTCGCGTCCTCCGCCGGGTACGGGCGGTACTCGATGACCTCGCGCGTCCAGTTAGCGGGATTCGGGACGCCGTTCGCCTGCAGCGCCGCCTGGATCTCCGCGGCACTTGCGGTGTTCGCTGACACCTTCACCCGCACGGCTGCGATCCCGGTGGCGCCGGTCGTTCCGCTGCCGGTGGCCGTCGGGGACCCGATCGTCGGGGCGGTGGTCGAGGTGCTCGCGATCACCGTCGGCGAGACGCGGGTCTGAGTCTCGCTCTTGGTCACCGTGGCGCTCGGCGTGCTGGAACTGCCGCTGCACGCCGTGGCGACGAGTGCGGCTGCCGCGGCAACCCCGACCAGCAGCCGCTGGAGTGGATGGTTCATGGGGACTCCTCGGTATGCGCCGCGATCCGACCATCGGGCGTCGCATTGAGTGTGACACGCGCGAGTGAACTGAATGCGCGCAAAATGCTAGCGGTTCGCTAGCAGGTGACCTGCGACCCGAGTCGACGTCCGCCTAGACGGAGGTCTTCGCCGCGCGCCGCCCGCTGGTGGTTCGGCGGCCCGAGAGGTCTTCGAGGCTCTTCTCGAGCCATTCGAGGGTGATGCGCGCGGCGGAGAGTCGCGACTCCGTCACGATGCGGTCGAAGTCGTCCGCGTCGGCGCCGAGGTCATCGCGCTCGCGCTCGATCGCGGCGGCGTAGTCGCGCATCGCCTCGAGTTGGGCGGCGAGGATCTGTCGCGCGAGCGCGTGGTCCTCCCGCAGCGCGAAGTAGAGCTTGATCAGGAAATCGAGGCGGGTCTCGCGGATGCGCCCCACGGGGCGGCGCAGCCAGCGCTGGAACTGCGCGTCGCCTTCCTCGGTCACCGTGTACACGGACTTCGGCGGCTGGCTGCTGTCGTCCACGGTGCCGTCGATGAGCTCGAAGCCGGCGAGCGAGCGGAGGATGGCGTAGACCATCGCGGGCTCGATCGGGCAGACGCGTTCGAGCTGGCGCAACTGCTTCTTCAGCTCGTAGCCGTACGTCGGGCGCTCGCGGATGAGGCCGAGGATGGCGTACTCGGAGGGCGTGAGGGACGTCTTGGTCTTCGGCATGACTTGCTCCCTCGTGCAGGTGAGGGTAGTCAACAATTGATAGCCTGTCGACGGATCGCAGGCGACCTCGAGGAGGCATGACATGGCCGATGCACGAACAGGCGAGCTTCGGCGTGCGCTCTCGACGCTGCCGGTCGAGACGGTCACCGCGATGATGCGCAACCCGAAGTCGTCCGCAGAGCGGACGTTCCGGGGGACGGCATTGTTGCGCTATGCCGTGTTGACGGGCGTCGTCTCCGATCAGCGGATCAGCAGTGCGCTCGTCTCCGGCTACTTCGTCGTCACCGCTGCCGATGGCGCGCGCGTCGCCGTGTCGGTCGCGGAGGCGCGCGCGCATGACGCGGAGCGGATCATCCTCGCGACCGAGCAGGACGGCGAGCCGCTCGCGGTGGGCGTGCGTCTCGTCGTGCCGGATGCGCCGGGGCTGGCCGGGCGCTCGCTGACCGAGGTCGTCAGCGTCGAGTTCCACGACCTGACGCCCGATGTCACGCCGAACGCCGCGACGCCATCTTCGACGATCACGCTCACGGGGCTCCTCGAGCTGCCCGGGCCGGTCGACACGGCGGCATTCGCGGCGGACGACCTCGTGGACGTGGTGACCGATGACGTCGCGGGGCACGGGGGATCGCGCGTGGCGTCGCGGGCGTACGCAGGGATGCGCGTGTATGACCTGCTGGATGCCGCGGGCATCCGTCCCGACCCCGTGCGACACGAGGACTTCCTGAGCAAGATCGTGGTCGCGCGCGGCGCAGACGGCTACCCGGTGGTGATCGCCGGTGGCGAGATCGAGCCGCGCTTCCGCGCCACGCAAATGATCGCCGCGACTCGTCGCGATGGCGCGCCGCTGGGCGACGAGGGGCCGGTGCGCCTCGTGGTTCCCGGCGACGGCGGGCCCGGGCGGTGGGTGCGCGGGCTCGTGAGCCTCGAGCTGCGCGAGGGCTAGGCGCTCGCGCCGGCCGTCGAGGGCCACGAGGCGACAGCAAGGTAGTTGAACCGCGGCGGCAACACGACCATGCCGTCGGCCGTGCCGAAATGCTCGACGAGCAAGGCGCTGAGTCGGGCGGCGCGCTCCGAACCGGGCGTCACCCAGTAGCGCCAGCGCATCTCGTCGACCGCCTGTTCGGGTGTCATCGGCGTGCTCGGTCGCACCGGGAACGTCTGCACGTCGACGCGCCGGCCAAGGGCGCCGAGGACCGCGAGGAGCTCGGGCAGCGCAGGGAGCGCGCACAGGGGCTCGCCGTAGAGAGCCAGCCACACGTCCGGGTGGGGGGTGCTCGGCGCACGGTCAGTGACGAGGGCGATGCAGGCGCGGCGCGCGTGCCGCTCCATGGCGTCGAGGAACACGCCCAGGTCGGCGATGTCGTACAGCACGTTGGCGGCGAAGGCGACATCCGCGACGGGCACGGTCGTATCGTCCGCGGCTGGCGGCCAGCGGAGGTCGACGACCTCGATGCTTCCGGCGTCAGGTTGTCGCGCTGCCTCGATGAGGGTCTCGCGCATGGCGCTCGACGGCTCGATCGCCACGACGCGCGCGACGTGCGTGCTCAGCGGCACGGCGAAGCGCCCGCCGCCCGCACCGATGTCCAGCCAGGTGTCCTCGGGCCGCGCGAGGGCTTCGATCGCCGCGAGCTCCGGGCTCTCGCGCAGGCCGGGGCGGAACGCGGCGGTGCGGCCGGTCCAGAAGTCTTCGCCGGAGGCCAGCACCGCCTCGCGCAGGCGCTCCATCTGCTCGACGTTCGCGCGCACGAGGGCTTCCCACGCGGCAAGCGCGCTGGCGGCGTCGGGGCGGAGGGGGTTCGTGGAAGGCATGAGGGCTCCTCGTCCGGACGTGGGGTAGCACGGTGTTGGCGACCTCGACAATGGTACGTCGATAGCAAATGATTGACTAACCAACGAATGAGCATGTATACCTCGTCGGAACGGGAGTCGGACGAACGGCGAGGTATACATGCGTGCCGGTGAGAAGGGGCGGCGACTGCCGCTGGTGGTGGCGCTCGGCCTCGTGACCGTCCTTGCGGCCGCGTGTGGTGGCAACGCCACGCCCGCGAGCACGGCGACCGCCGCCGCGACGACGCCCGCGGTGCCCCCGCTGGCCGGCAAGATCAGCGTCTTCGCGGCATCGTCGCTCACCGAGGCGTTCAAGACGATCGCGGCGGACTTCCAGAAGGCGAACCCCGGCGTCACCGTCGAGTTCAATTTCGCAGCCTCGAGCGCGCTCGCCACGCAGATCGACCAGGCGGCGCCCGCGGACGTGTTCGCCAGCGCGGACACGGCGAACATGACGAAGCTCACCGACAAGTCGCAGATCGATGGCGCACCGGTGACGTTCGCGAAGAACCTCCCCGTGATCGTGATCCCCGCGGACAACAAGGCCGGCATCGCGAGTCCGAAGGACCTGTCGAAGGCGGGCGTCAAGCTCGTGCTCGCTGGGCCAGACGTGCCGATCGGAAACTACGCCCGGCAGATCATCGACAAGCTGGCGGCGACGCCGGAGTACGGCGCGGCGTACAAGGACGCGACGCTCAAGAACCTCGTCTCGAACGAGCAGAACGTGCGCGCCGTCCTGACGAAGATCGAGCTGGGTGAGGCGGACGCGGGCATCGTGTACAAGACGGACGCGCTGGTCTCCAAGGAGAAGGTCAAGACGGTCGCGATCCCGGACGCGGCGAACGTGATCGCGGTGTACCCGATCGGCGTCGTGAAGACGACCAAGAACAAAGACGCGGCCGCCGCATTCATCAAGTTCGTGACCAGCGCGCAAGGACAGGCGGCGCTCAAGGCCGCCGGGTTCGACCCGGCCTCGTAGCGGATCTTGAGGTTGGCGCAGGTCGGCGGTCGCGGTTCGCGAGCCGGTCTGCGACCATCCCTCTGCGCCGCGCGTGATCGCGTCGCTTCCGTGAAAGGCCAGCGCATGTCTCCTGCGGACTGCTGCATCGCGCCCGTACCCAGCGCTGATCGCTCTCCTCGTGGTTGACCGCATGGTGGACCGTCGAGGTGCGGGCAATCCTCGGACGTGGTCGCTCACGGCGCTGTTCGTGTCGCCGACGCTGCTGTTCGCGGCGTTCGTCCTCGTTCCGCTGGTCGCGCTGGCCGTCCGCGGCTGGCGGGACGGCGAGGTTGCCGGCCAGCTGACCTCACCGTTCGTGCTGCAGGCGCTGCGGCTCTCCGTCGTCACGAGCACATTGTCGCTCGTGCTGGCGCTCCTGCTCGGCGTGCCGGCGGCCTACCTCCTCGCACGCGTCCGGTTCCCCGGCCACCGGCTGATGACGATCCTCGTCGAGTTGCCGATGGTGCTGCCGCCCACGGTCGCGGGCGTCGCGCTGCTCGTCGCGTTCGGACGTCGAGGCGTGATCGGGAGCGTGCTGTCGGACATGGGCCTCGAACTGGCGTTCACCACGACGGCCGTGGTGCTGGCGCAGCTCTTCGTCGCCGCGCCCTTCCTCGTGCGGTCGTTGCAGGCGGGGTTCGAGGCGATCGACCCGACGTACGAGGACGTTTCGCGCACGCTGGGCGTGTCGGAGTGGCGCACATTCTGGCGCGTCACGCTGCCGCTCGCGCGGCCCGCGCTCCTATCGGGCGCCGTGCTGTGCTGGACGCGCGCGCTCAGCGAACTCGGCGCCACGCTGATCTTCGCCGGGAACTTTGAGGGCCGTACGCAGACGATGCCGCTGGCGATCATCACCGCGTTCGAGTCGCGCGCGGGTCTCAGCGGCGCGATCGCGCTCTCGCTCGTGTTACTGGCGGTCGCGCTGGTGCTCCTGGTGCTGGCGCGTTTCGCGCACTTCCGTCCGCGAGGTGACCTGTGATCACCGTCGACGTGCAGAAGCGGCTCGGTGCGTTCCGCCTCGACGTGCAGTTTGAGGCCGACCGCGAGACGGTGGTGCTCTTCGGGCGATCCGGGTCGGGGAAGAGCCGCACGCTCGCCGCGATCGCGGGGCTGATGCGGCCCGACGCCGGCACGATCGTCATTGGCGGGCAGACCGTGTTCGACTCCGCGGGCCGCATCGACGTCCCGGCGCAGCAGCGCAACCTCGGTTATCTGTTCCAGCAGATCGCGCTGTTCCCGCACCTGACGGTGGACGAGAACATCGGTTACGCGCTCACGGGCTGGAGCCGCGAGGCGCGCGCCCGCCGCGTGGAGGAGCTGAAGGAGCTGCTGCGCATCGAGGACCTCGGCGGGCGGTACCCGGACCGGATGTCGGGCGGGCAGCAGCAGCGCGTCGCGTTGGCACGTGCGCTCGCGCGGCCTGTCGAGGCGCTGCTCCTCGACGAGCCGTTCTCGGCACTCGACGAGGCGTTGCGCGAGGACCTGCGGGCGGAGCTGCTGCGGCTGCGCAGCGAGCTCGACGTGCCGGTGATCTGCGTGACGCACGACCTCCGCGAGGCGCACTTGCTCGCCGACCGCATCGCGGTCGTGGAGGAGGGGAGCGTGCTCCAGTTCGCGTCTCGGTCGGAGGTGTTTCAGCACCCGGCGTCGCGGCGGACGGCGGAGCTAACGGGCGTGCGCAACATCTTCCCCGCGCGCGGACTCGGCGGCTCGCGGGTGGAGATCGACGGCGCGGAGTTCGCGGTGGCAATCCCCGTCGCAGAGGGAGCGCCGCTCGACGTTTGCATCCGCTCGGAGCGTTGCCTGCTGCGCCGCATCGAGCCGTCCGAGGCGCTGCCACCGAACTGCTTCGTGGCCGACATCACCTCGGAGCTGGCGTTCGGCAACTCCTACACGCTCCGGCTCGAACCGGTGGGCGCCGGCCCGGCCGTCGAGGTCGAAGTGTCGTCCCACCCGTACGACGTCCTCGGCATCGCGTCGCGCAAGCGGTGGGTCGTGGAACTGCCCGCGACCGATCTGCACGTGATGCCTCGCGAGTAGCCCCGCGAGGCCGCATGCCTCGACGTTACGCCTCCGCGATCACCGGGTTCACGAGCACCCCGAGGTTGCCGATCGCGACCTTCACCACGTCACCCACCTTCATCCACTCCTGCGGTTTGCGGCCCATGCCGACGCCCGCGGGCGTGCCTGTGAAGAAGATGTCGCCCGGCTGGAGCGTGATCGCCTCCGAGACGTACTCGATGATCTGCGGGATGTTGAAGATCAGGTCGTCCGTGGAGGACTCCTGCTTGAGCACAT
>CANIRU010000101.1 GCA_947470025.1 Chloroflexota bacterium | reverse complement strand
CGGTGCGCCACGGGCAACGTGCGCTCCTTCGACCCCTTGCCGAGGCAGCGCACCCACGCGGGCAGCGGGTCGATATGCAGGCTGTCCATGTTGAGCGATACGAGCTCGGTGACGCGCATGCCCGTCGCGTACATCAACTCCAGCATCGCCGCGTCACGGCTCGCCTCAGCGGAGTCGAACTTCGTCGGCTCCGCGAGGAGCGCGTCCACCTCGTCGGTGGTCATCGGCTTCGGCACGGGCTTGGGGGCGCGCGGCGAGTCGATCTGCGCGGTGGGGTTGGTGGTGATGTCGCCGTGGTCGAGCAGGAACGCGCAGAACGACTTCACGGCGGCGACCTTGCGCGCCACGGTCGCCTTCGCGTAGGCGCGCTGGTTGAGGTCGGCGATGAACCCCATCACCGCCGCACGGTCGATGGTCTTCGGCGTGGGGACGCCACCGTCGCCGGTGATGAACTTCACGAAGCCCGTCAGGTCGTTGCGGTACGCATCCGTGGTGTTCTTGGAGGATCCGCGCTCTGCGGAGAGGTAGTGAAGGAAGTCGTCTACTCGATCTTGCACCCGACGAACCTCGCTCGATCCGGCCTCGCGACTGCGGTCAGTCGCGTGTCACACCGGGGCGCTGAAGCGCCCCGACAGCCTGCGTTGTCGGATGGAGCGTGTTGGCCCCCGCCGGTCGTCATGTATACCGGCTGCGTCCGGTGCTGTCTACATAACCGACTGCTTGATCAAAGCGGCGGGAAGCGGGTATACGACCGCTCCGCCTGGCACGGTATCGCGGCATACGGAGTGATCTCGTCTGCCAGTGCGCGCTAGAGCGAGCGCTTGATCGTCTCGGCGAGGCGTTGGGTGAACCCCACGGTCGAGGCGATCTCGCTGACGTCCGCCTCGCGGATCGCCTTCACGGAGCCGAACTTGCGGATCAGCGCCTGCTTCCGCTTCGGTCCGACGCCGGGGATCGAGTCGAGGATCGAGCGGGTCGCCGCCTTGCCGCGCAGGTTGCGGTGGTAGGTGATGGCGAAGCGGTGCGCCTCGTCACGGATGCGCTGGACGAGGTAGAGCGCCTCCGACTGTCGCGGCAGGACGATCGACTCCGAGACGTCCGCGACGAAGATCTCCTCCTCGCGCTTGGCGAGGCCGCAGACCGGCACGTCGCGCAGGTCGAGGTCGCGCATCACGTCGAGGACCGCGCCCAGCTGCCCCTTGCCGCCGTCGATGATCACCAAGTCGGGAACCTCGTCCCACGGGGAGAGATCCTCGGGTTCCTCGGGCTCGGTCACCGTGTCGGGGGCGGACTCGTCGGCCAGGGCGACCGTGGCGGCGATGCCGCGCTCGGCGCGCCGACGTTCCGCGACGCGCTTGAAGCGCCGCGTGAGCACCTCGTGCATGGACGCGAAGTCGTTCTGGCCCTCGACCGTCTTGATACGGAAGCGACGGTACTGGCTGGTCGCCGGGTGGCCGTCGCGGAAGACGACCATCGAGGCGACCGTGTTCGTGCCCTGGATCGTCGAGATGTCGTAGCACTCGATGCGGTTCGGGCGCGTCGGGAGGTCGAGCTCCTCCTGAAGCATCGAGAGCGCTGACCCCGTCTTGTCACGGTCAGCCACCCAGCGCACGTGGTGCATGCGCATCGACTCGCGCGCGTTGTCCTCGGCGCTCGTGACGAGGGCACGCCGCTCGCCGCGCGCGGGGACGGCGACCTCGACGGACCGTCCGCGCTGCTCGCGGAGCATCGCCTCGATCTGCTCGCGGTCGGTGGGGTCCTGCGACAGCAGCAGCAGGCGGGGGACATATGTCGCCGACTCGTAGAACTGCGCGAGGAAGGCACCGAGGATCTCCGCATCGCTGCTGTCCTTCGTGCCCTCGAGCATGAACGAGTCGGTGTCGGCAACCACGGTGCCGCGGACGAAGAACACCTGCACGCAGGCCTCGTCGTCCTGTCGCGCGAGGCCGAACACGTCGGCGTCCAGGGGCGTCGTGGTCGCCATTTGCTGGCGCTCGGTCACGCGGCGGATCGCCTCGGCCTGGTCACGCAGCCGCGCGGCGCGTTCGTAGTCCATCGCCTCGGACGCACGCTCCATCTCCGCGATCACATGCCGGCGCACCTCGTCGGAGCGGCCTTCGAGGAACAGGATCGTTTCGTTGATGACCTCGGCGTACTCCTCGGGCGTGCAGTACGCCGTGCATGGCGCGATGCAGCGCTTGATGTAGTAGTCGAGGCAGGGACGCGGGTCGGTGCCCGTGATCTCCTTCGTGCAGGAGCGCCACGGGAACAGCTTCTTCACGACGTCCAGCGTGCGCCGCACCGACCCCGCCGAGGCATACGGCCCGAAGTAGCGCGCTCCGTCATCCTCGACGCGACGCGTGATCGTGACGCGCGGCCACGGGTGCTGCACATCAACTTTGAGGTACGGGTAGTGCTTGTCGTCCTTGAGCCGGACGTTGTAGATGGGCTGGTGCCGCTTCACCAGCGTGGCCTCGAGGTGAAGCGCCTCCGCCTCGTTCCTCGTTACCACGTGCTCGATCACGCGCACCGTCTCGGCCAGCGCGCGCACCTTCGGCTCGAGGCCCCTCGACGACCCGAAGTACGAGCGCACCCGATTCCGCAGGCTGGTCGCCTTGCCGATGTAGATCACGTCGCCCCGGACGTCTCGCATGATGTAGACGCCCGGACGCTCGGGAAGCGAGTGAACCTGGTGGAGCACGGATTCGTCGGTCACATGTCTATCCTACCGCCGCCCGATCGCTCGGCTCCCCGCGAGGTCGAAGTGGCGGCGCCTGGGATGCCCTCGGCCTGGCGGTGGCTCGATGTGGCGGCGGGGGGCGGCCCCCCGGTAGTCTCCATCGATGAAGATCCCGTCGTGGAGACTCGGGCCCGGGCTCATCAGCGGCATCGCAGACGACGATCCGTCCGCGCTCACCGTGTTCACCATCGCCGGTGCGACGCTCGGGCACCGGCTGCTGTGGATCTGGCTGCTCACCCTGCCAATGGGCATCGCAGTCCAGACGATCTGCGCTCGCCTCGGCCTGGTCACCGGTAAGGGGCTGACGGCCGTGTTTGTGCAGCGCTGGGGCCGGCGACGTGTTGCTCCCGTGGTTGCCTTGCTCGTCGCCTCGTGTGTCCTGAGCATCGGCGCGGACATTGGTGCGATCGCCGCAGTGGGCGAGTTGCTCACCGGCCTGCGCCCGTACGTCTTGATTCCCGTAGTGTCTGCCGCGGTGATGCTGATCGAAGTCCGCGGTTCCTATCGACGGTTCGCGACTGCTGAGGTGGGGTTCGCTCGTCACGTTCCTCTACATCGCCGGCGCGGTCGCGGCTCGGCCTGATCTTCGCGAGGCTGCGTTCGCGAGCATCACTCCTCAGATCAGGTTCGACCGCGAGTTCATTGGGATCGTGGTGGCGCTCGTCGGCGCTCTCCTCTCGCCGTACATCTTCTTCTGGCAGACGAACGAGGAATCGGAGGAGCGTGCGGCCCCCCCAGTGGGCGTTCCGCTCTCTCGCGGGGAGAGTCTGCACCGGATGCAGATCGACGTTGCGGCGGGGATGTTCGCTGCGAACGTGATCTACTACTTCGTCGCACTCACCGCGGCGTCCGCTCTCTTCAGGCACGGCGTGACGAGCATCGCGACGGTGCGAGACGCAGCCGATGCCTTGCGTCCACTCGCGGGCGATGGCGCGTACCTGCTCTTCGCCGTCGGCATCATTGTGAGCGGACTGGTGGCGATACCCGTGCTTGCCGGAACGGCGGCGTATGCGGTGGCCGAGCTCGTTGGATGGTCCGAGGGACTCAGTCGGCCTTTCCGGCAGGCACGCGCGTTCTACCTCGTGATCATCGCATCAACGACCCTGGGCATTGCGCTGAATATCGTCGGGCTGCCCGCGGTCCCCACCCTGTTCGTGGCGGCGATCGTCAACGGGCTGCTGGTCCCGGTCGTCCTGACGTTGATCATGCTCGTATCGACCAGCGCCGACGGCGACTTGCGACCTTCTCTGCCGACGCTGGTGGTCGGATGGGCCGCGACCGGGTTGACGGTGGTCAGTGCAGGAGCCCTCTCGTTGCGATGAGCGGGGCGTTGTCTGGCGTCGACTGGAGACGATGACCACGCTGTCGTTGTCTCGTACCCACGCCGAAGCGGGTCGATGTGACGGCTGCCCACGTCGAGCGACACGAGCTCCGTGACGCGCATGCCCATCGTCGTCGACGGTGAACTGGAACCGCCTGTGGCAGCATCGCGCGACGGCGATTGAGATCGAGTAGAGCGACATGAACTGTCATGTGGCCGCAATGGATTGGGGGAAGTTGGCATAGCGGCCGCCGCCTTGTCTCGTAGCGTGTACTCCTGGCTCGCTGCTCAGGAAGCCGACCGGGCGAATCCTCGACGAGCCGCACGACAGGGACCGAATGGGCACGCTGCGGTCGCTCGCCATCTTCGCGGTCGCCATCAGCACGGTGGCGCTGGTTGGTTTGCACGCAGTCGATGCGTCTGCCGTCGCCACAGACTTCGAAGGCTTCGCACTCGGAGAGGTCCACGGCCAGGCGGGCTGGACCAGTGGACACGGCTCCTCGTTCTGTCCGGTGTACGACGTCGCAGTCGTCTCGAACGACTACGACCAGACGTTCTCCCCTTCCCTCGTAGATGAGGCTGAAGGAACGTCAGCCGATACCAGCCCGTTTCTCCGCTGGTGCGCGAAACGGAACTCGATCAATGCCGGGGTATAGTGCAGTGCTTCGCGAATTGCTCAACGTTGTTCCGTCGGCCACGTTCCTTGCTGGCTTTACTCTGTTCGCTCTTCTGCTTTCGCTTGCCATCTTTGGACTCATGCGGCGGCATTTGCCCCACTTCACCCGAGGCGACGACAACGAACTTGGCGGAATCACCATCGGCGTAGTTGGGGGGCTGTACGGATTTACCCTGGCGTTTGTGATCGTCACGTTGTGGGTAGGATTCGACCGTGCTCAGTCGGTGGTATCAACCGAAGCCAGCGGACTGGCGACAGTCGTCCGAGACGCAAGCAGTTTCCCTCCCGGCCCGCGAGCCGCGATCCTGACGGCTGTGAGTGCCTACCTGCACAGCGTCCGTACAGACGAATGGGATGCGATGCGGCACGGTGGGTACAGTACGCAATCATTGGCCGCGTTCGACGAGATCTACCACCAGCTCTCGGTCTATCAACCGAGCGATCCGAGTGCAGTCGCCTTCTACGCGGACGCTGTCGGGCGGCTCAGCGAAGCGAATCAAGCACGCCGAGAGCGCATCGACATCGCGAAAACGACAATCCCTGGCGCGCTGTTCTTCTTGATCTTTGCTGGAGCGGGTGTCGTTGCCAGTCTCATGTCAGTCATGGGCACACAGAACAGCCGCATTCAAGTCGTAATGCTGTTCGCAATCACCTCGTTCGTTGCCTTCAACCTCGCACTCGCCGTACTGCTTGACTACCCCTATTCAGGCGACCTTGCGGTGAGCAGCCAGCCATTCGCGAGCGGTGTGCTGGCGCAGTTCTTTCGGTAGCCCACGTCCAGCACCCAGAAGGTGATGGGCCGCTTGGCCCGCGTGACCGCCCCAGTCCTCGACGCGCCGGTGCCCCACAAGAAGGCTGCGGAGCGCAGCAAGGCCCTCGCCAGCGAGATCGCGTCCCCGGGAGCTGCGCGCGATCCCAGCCCGCGCACAGCAGGCAGGGGGAGGCCCTGTTGAGCCATCCACGAACTGTGGCCGGGAATGACGCCCGGGGTGCGCCGTGAGGGCGTCCGGCTCGTGTTGGAGCGGGTCGAGATCGACCTCGACGACGCGGCGATCGCGGGGCTGGTGCCCCGCCCGGACTTCGCCACGCCGTTCGCGACGGTGAATGAAGTCGGCGGAGTGCTGCGAGTGCAGCCGACTTCTATGGAAATGGTGCGCCCGGCAAGATTCGAACTTGCGGCCTCTGCCTCCGCAGGGCAGCGCTCTATCCCCTGAGCTACGAGCGCACGATCTCAAACAGCGAACCGACGGGTGATGGTGCCGAAGGCGAGACTTGAACTCGCACGAGCGTAAGCTCACTACGCCCTGAACGTAGCGCGTCTGCCGATTCCGCCACTTCGGCCCGGTTCCCGTCACGTGGTCGCTTCGCTGGTGGGCGGTACTGGACTCGAACCAGTGACCTCTCGCGTGTGAAGCGAGCGCTCGTACCAACTGAGCTAACCGCCCGCGAACGGACCGTCCTCGGCCATGTTATGGCCCGTCGAGGCTTGCGCACAACCGACACCGGATCGCCGCGATATCCGCCCGCCGACCTCGGCGAGTCGCTCCCGTGTCTCATTGCTGCTACGGGGTAGGACTGAGATCGTGAATTCAGGAACAAACGGCGCCGTGCGCCGAGAAAGGTCAGTTTGATGCACAAGATCACGACTGCGTTCGTTGTCGGCGCCGCGGGGCTCTCGCTCCTCCTGTCCGCGTGTGGTGGCGAGGCGAAGCCGACCGCCGCGAAGTCCGACGCTCCGGCCGGCGGGGCTGCCGCCTCGGTGACCACGCTGACGATGCAGGACATCAAGTACGACAAGGCCGCTCTCACCGGCACCAAGGGCCAGGCGCTGACGATCAACCTGACCAACCAGGGCGCGCTCGAGCACGACTTCACCATCGACAAGATCGATGGGAAGGCGACTGTCGACGGCAAGGACGCGAAGAGCGCCACGGCCGCCGTGCACGCCGCCGTAAAGTCGAAGGGGACCGCGAAGGTCGAGATCACCCCGAACGCGGCCGGCACGTTCGAGTTCTACTGCACCGTCGCGGGGCACAAGGAAGCGGGCATGAAGGGCACCCTGACCGTCAACTAGACGCGGGCCTCGTTCCAACAACGGCCGGGTGCGAGAGCGCCCGGCCGTTTGCGTATCCTGACGGCGCGGCTGCATCCCCAGCCGACCGAGGAGCCGAGTGATGCCGACGGATGAGCAGCGCTGCTCTTGGGCGCGCGGCGATAACGACCTGATGCGCCGCTACCACGACGAGGAGTGGGGGGTGCCCGTCCACGACGGCCGGGTGCTCTTCGAGTTCCTGACCCTCGAGGGCGCACAGGCGGGCCTGTCCTGGCGCACGATCCTGCAGCGCCGCGAGGGCTATCGCGCGGCGTTCCAGGACTGGCACTTTGCCGCGATCGCGGCGTTCGAGGAGCGGGACATAGTCCGGCTGCTCCTCGACCCTGGGATCGTGAGACATCGCGGCAAGATCGAGTCCACGATCGGGAACGCGCGG
>CANIRU010000100.1 GCA_947470025.1 Chloroflexota bacterium | reverse complement strand
CGGTAGCCCGCCGGTCACCCTCCGGCTCCGGGTAACACAGTCTTCGCAGAATGCGTGGGAACCTCGGGCTCGTGGCCAGCGTTGTCCTGAGTAGGACAGATCGATCGAGCGTGCCGGGCGCCGGTGGCCTGACCAACGAAACGCAGACGGAACGAGTCGAGTCCATGTCCCCTACCAGCAGCCGCGCCCCGCGCTTCCCCCTCCCTCGCCGCCGCGCCGAGCGCCCCCCGCACGGCATCCCCGTTCGTCGCTAGTTACCGCCCGAACGCCTCGCGGCTCCGACCGAGTGGCCGAGGCGTCCCGCGACCTCCCGGAGCGCCGGCCGGGTATCCCGGCCTTGAGCGCGCATGAGAGCAGTTCACTCGCGCGGCCCGAGGCTCCCGGGGTACCCTGCGGAGCATGACCACCACGAGCACCCTCGCCACCCGTCTCGCCGAGGTGCGCGCGCGCATCGCGCAGGCGTGTGAGCGCGCGGGACGCGATCCCGCCACGGTCACCCTCGTCGGCGTGTCGAAGACCCAGCCTGCCGACGCGGTCCGCGAGGCCGTTGCCTCCGGGCTCCTCGACCTGGGCGAGAACCGCGCGCAGGACCTCCTCGAGCAGGCGGAGGCCGCCTCGAACGCCGGGCTGGCGCCGCGCTGGCACTTCATCGGGCACCTCCAGCGCAACAAGGTGCGCGACGTGCTGCCGCTGACCTACGCGCTCCACTCGCTGGACTCCGTGCGGCTGGTCGAGGAGATCGAACAGCGGTGGGAAGCACGCGGTGACGGTGGCCCGCTCCCCTGCTACCTCGAGGTGAACGTGGCGGGCGAGGAGCAGAAGTCGGGCGTGGTGCCCTCGGAGGTGCCCGCGCTGCTCGCGGCCGCCGCGAAGTCGTCGGCGCTCCTCGTGCAGGGGTTGATGACGGTCGCGCCGCGGGCGGGCGACCCGGAGCAGACGCGCCCGGTGTTCCGCGCGCTGCGCGAGCTCGCCGAGGCACACGGGCTGCCTGGCCTCTCCATGGGCATGACCGAGGACTACCCGGTCGCGATCGAGGAAGGCGCCACGATCGTGCGGGTCGGCCGCGCGATCTTCGGCGAGCGACGGGGCTAGGCCCCGCGGGGGCACACGGGACAGAGCACAGCGCAGTACAGGGCAGAGCAAAGGCAGACACGTGCGGATCGGCATCATCGGCGGCGGGTTCATGGGCGAGGCGTTCCTGCGCGGCATCCTGCGCGCACACGTCGCCGCCCCGGCGGACATGGCGATCGCCGAGATGGTGCCGGCGCGACGCCTCCAGCTCGCCGAGCACGGCGTGCGCGTCACTGACGACGTGCAGAGCGCGACGATCGGTGCGGACGTGGTGCTGTTGGCCGTGAAGCCGCAGGACCTGGCGCACGTCGCCGGGGAGCTGCAGGGCGCGATGCCTCGCGATGCCGTGCTCATCTCGATCGCCGCGGGCGTGAAGTTGGATGACATCCGCCGCTACAGCGCGCATCGCGCCGTGGTGCGCGTGATGCCGAACCTCCCCGCCGCCATCGGCGAGGGCGCCGCCGTGTTCTGCGCGGCCGCCGAGGTCACCGATACCCAGCGACGCCTCGTGGAGGCCGTCCTCGGTGCCGTCGCGACGGCGGTGATCGAGGTCCACGACGACGACGAGGTCGACCTCGCGACGGCGGTGCACGGCTCAGGCCCCGCGTACGTCTACCTGTTCATTGAATCGATGATCGACGCGGCGGTGCGCCTCGGCATGAAGCGGCCCGACGCGCAGAAGCTGGTGCTCGCCACCGTCGCCGGATCGGCGCGCTACGAGATCGAGTCAGAGCAGCACCCGGCTGCGCTGCGCAACGCCGTCACTTCGCCTGGCGGCACCACCGCCGCGGGTCTGGCGGAGCTCGAGGCTGCCGGGTTCCGCACCGCCATCGACAGTGCGATCGAAGCCGCCTACGAGCGCGCGCGCGAGCTGGGAGAATAAGCGTTGGACAACGGCATCCTGACCACGATCGCCCACCTGGTCGGCTACGCGATCGAGTTCCTCGGCTTCGCGATCCTCGTACGGTCGCTACTGTCTTGGTTCCCGATCGACCGGGAAGGCCCCGTCGTGCAGGCGATCACCGCCATCACCGACCCGGTGCTCGAGCCGTTGCGCCGCGTGATCCCGCCGCTCGGCATGATCGACTTCACACCGATGATCGCGATGATCCTGCTCTTCGTGATCGCCGGGCAGCTCACCAACTTCTAGCCCACGACACCTCGAGGCTCCCGCCTCGACAGCGCGATCCACAGCGTTGGCGACTGCTACGCTCCCGCGCATGGAGACGGCGGCGCACATCCTCGCGGTGGTGTTCGGCCTGCTGATGGCGCAGGCCGTGCTGCGCGACGCATTCGAGACGGTCGTCCTGCCCAGGCGTCCCTCGCAGCGTCGACGGATCACCATCCTCTACTACCGCGCGACGTGGCCGCCGGTTCGGCGCTTCGTCCGCCGGCTGTCGCCCGGCAATGCCGACATGGTGCTCAACTATTTCGGGCCGCTGTGGATGCTCGGGCTCATCTCCTTCTGGGCGTCTCTGCTCGTCGTGTCGTTCGCGTTCATCGGCTGGGGTGCGGGATCCGAGTACCACGTCGCGGTCGGCGCGCCACCATCGTTCTTCTGGGACCTCTACGTCAGCGGCACCACGCTGTTCACGCTCGGCATGGGCGACATCTATCCGATCTCCACCGCGGCGCGTGTGATCGCCGTCGCGGAGGCGGGCGTGGGGCTCGGCCTGCTCGCGCTGGTGATCGGCTACGTACCCGTGCTCTACAGCGCGTTCTCCCGTCGCGAGGTCATGATCTCGCTCCTGGACGCGCGCGCCGGATCTCCCCCGACGGGCATCGAGCTGGTGCGCCGCAACTTCGATGGCGCCGACCCGGCGCCGCTCGTCGGGGTGCTCGCGGAGTTCGAGCGCTGGGGCGCCGAGCTGCTGGAGGTCTACCTGTCCTACCCCGTGCTCATGTACTACCGCTCGCAGCATGACCGGCAGTCATGGCTCGCCGCTCTCGTCGCGGTCGCCGATGCCTGCGCGATGCTGATCGCCGCACAGGACACCCGCTTCCAGCGACAGGCACGCTTCACCTTTGCGTTGTTGCGCCACCTGCTCGTCGACGTGACGCCGTACATGCAGATCGCCCCGCACGCGCCACACGAACCACGCGTCGAGGATGGCGGCTTCGATGTGATCACGACGCAGCTGACGGAGCTCGGCATCCAGATCGCCGACCACGAGGCGTTCGCGCCCGCGCTGCGCGCCATCCTCGACTCGTACGAAGCCCTCGCGAACGGCGTGGGTGAGTGGTTGCTCACGCCCATGCCCTCGCTGCTCCCGACGGTCGAGATGCACGAGGACGACTGGCAGGCCGGCGCGTGAACCGAGGCCGGCCGCGCAACGGGTGCGTCTACTCCTCGATCGGCTGGTCGAGGTCATCGGCCGCACGCGGGCCGGTGAGCGGGGACGCCAGCCGACGCAGCAGCTCCGGCTCGTCGAGGCCGGCGATCTCGATGACCTTCAGCTTCGACGTCTTGCCGGTCACGATCCTGAACGAGCCCTTGCCGAGATGCAGCCGCCGCGCCAGCAAGCGCACCAGCGCCTCGTTCGCCGCGCCATCGACCGGCGCCGCCGCGACCCGCACGAGGAGTGCCCCGCCCCGCATCCCGATCACGACATCGCGAGACGCCCGAGGCACAATCCGCACCGATAGCCGCAGTTCGCTCATCCTCGAAGTATGAGTGCCACACGGAGATTCGCGCGACGCCGATCAAGGAGATGCGCAGGCGCTTACACTGGAGTACATCCGAGGGCAGCCAGACGGCTCGCTCGAACATTTCTTCGCACAAACCCGTGATCGAGGGTTGACGTCAGAACGCCCGTTCTATAGTGTTCCGAACATCAGGCGGGGGTTACGACCTGAGCAGGTACCGGAGGCTGAGATGGCGGTCGAGAAGAAGGGTTCCAAGAGCGACGAGCTGACCAAAGCGCTCGACCAGATCACAAAGGACTTCGGCAAGGGCGCCATCATGCGCCTGGGCGACGCCAGCGCCGCCATGAACATCTCCGCCATCCCAACCGGCGCCCTCTCGCTGGATATCGCGCTCGGCGTCGGCGGCATTCCTCGCGGGCGCATCACGGAGATCTACGGCCCGGAGTCCGCCGGAAAGTCCACCCTCGCGCAGCACATCATCGCTGAGGCACAGAAGCTCGGCGGCACCGCTGCCTACATCGACGTCGAGCACGCGCTCGACCCGGAGTACGCCGCAAACTGTGGCATCAACATCAACGAGCTGCTGATCTCGCAGCCGGACACCGGTGAGCAGGCCCTCGAGATCTGCGACGCCCTCGTCCGGTCCGCCGCCGTGGACATCATCGTCGTCGACTCCGTCGCCGCCCTCGTGCCGCGCGCGGAGATCGAGGGCGACATGGGCGACTCGCTCCCCGGCCTCCAGGCCCGCCTGATGTCGCAGGCGATGCGGAAGCTCACCAGCTCCGTCTCCCGCACCAACACCGCGCTGGTCTTCATCAACCAGCTCCGCGAGAAGATCGGCGTGATCTTCGGCAGCCCGGAGACCACCCCCGGTGGCCGCGCGCTGAAGTTCTACTCGTCGGTGCGCATCGACATCCGCCGTGTGGAGTCGCTGAAGGACGGACAGACGTTCATCGGCAACCGCGTGCGCTGCAAGGTGGTGAAGAACAAGGTCGCCCCGCCCTTCCGCCAGGCCGAGTTCGACATCATGTTCACGGCCGACCAGCACGGCATCAACCACTGGGGCGATGTCATCGACCTCGCGGCGGAGCACGAGATCGTCAAGAAGCTCGGCGCGTTCTACTCGTACGGTGACACCCGCATCGGTCAGGGCCGCACGAACGCCATCACCTACCTCCGCGAGCACCCCGAGATGGGCGCTGAGGTCGAGGACCGCATCCGCGCCGCGATGGGTGCGATGAAGGCGAAGATGGGTGGCAACACCCCGGCCGTCGAGGATCCCGACGCGGTGCTCGAAGAAGTCTCGATCGACGCCTAGCCGCGTCCACATCGTGAAGCGAGCCATTCGAGGTGCGACGGTCGCACCTCGAATGGTGTGAACCGGGAGCGCGCCTTGCCCACGGTCACCGCCACCGAGAAGAAGGGGAAGGGCGTCGTCGCCGTCACCGTGACCGCGGAGGACGACGACGAGGGCAAGACCTCTCTCATGCCCATCGAGGCAGTGATCCTACACCGCCTCTACGAGGGCACCGAGCTCACCGCCCCCGCCTGGGAGGAGATCCGTGCTGACGGCGCCCTCCTCCTCGCCACCCGCCGAGGCCTCGAACTCCTCTCGAGGAAGCCACGGACGGAGCGCGACCTCCGCGACGCCCTCGGCGATGACTTCGAGCCGGGCGACATCGACCGCGCGCTCGCGCGGCTTCACGAGCTCGGGTACCTCGACGACCGCGCGTGGTCAGACCGTTATGTCGCTGGACAGAGAGCGCAGACCCGCGGCAAATCCCTGCTGCGCAGCGAGCTCCGCGCCCGCGGCGTGCAGGACGAGGTGGTAGCCGAAGCCCTCGAGTCCCGGGACGAGCTCGCCGCCGCCATCGAGACAGCCGCCAAGCGCGTCCGCTCGCTCCGCGCGATCGAGGACGAGGAGCGACGCAAGCGCCGCCTGTACGACTTCCTCCGCCGTCGAGGCTTCGCCGATGACATCTGCCGCCGCGCCATGGATTCCGTACTCGCCGCACAGGCATAGTCGACACCCTCAATCGCCCGATCGAGCGCCTCACTTTCCCACGGGAGTGTGAGGCATTCGTGCTACCATCGAGCCAGGCAGCCGACGCGTTATGCGCAGGTGAGCCGTCAAATTGAATCTCCGGCCGATCGCGACGCGACCCACCGCGGCGCGGGGCCGATCTCGAATCGGAGCTCCGTGATGGACGCTGCGGTCCTGCCAGTGCTCGTTGGCCTCGTCGGGTTCCTCATCGGCACGGGCCTCGTGGTGATGTTCACTCGATCGGGTGCGAATTCGCTCCTGAAACGTGCGGAGGCGGACGCGCGCCAGCTGCGCGAGGAAGCGGAGAACCGCGCGCGCACGATCGAGCTCGAGGCCGAGAAGCGCGCTATCGAGCGGCGCGAGGCGGCCGAGGCCCAGGTCCGCGAGGAGCGCCGCGAGTTGGCCGCGACCGAGCGCCGCCTGGAGCAGCGCGAGACCACGATCGAGCGGCGCGCCGAGGGCCTCGAGCGGGGCGAGCAGGCCGTCCGCGACCGCACCGCAGCCCTCGAGAAGACCGAGCGCGAGACGGAAGAGCTCCGCGCGCGCATCCGCACCGACCTCGAGCAGGTTGCCGCGATGACGGCCGCCGAGGCGCGCGAACACCTCCTCGGCGAACTCGACGACGAGCTGCGCGACGAGGCCGCCCGCCGCGTCCGCGTCATGGAGGCCTCCGCGAAGGCCGAAGCCGACTCCCGCTCCCGCAAGGTGCTCGCCACCGTCATGCAGCGCATCACCTCGGACGTGACAGCGGAGACGACCGTGACAGTCGTCCCGATCGCCTCGGACGAACTCAAGGGCCGCATCATCGGCCGCGAGGGGCGCAACATCCGCGCCTTCGAGGCGGCCACCGGCTGCGATCTGATCATCGACGACACGCCCGAGACGGTGACCGTCTCGGGCTTCGACCCCGTCCGCCGGGAGATCGCCCGTGTCGCCCTCGCGCGCCTGATCCAGGACGGCCGCATCCAGCCGACGCGCATCGAGGCCGCCGTGGAGCGCGCCCGCTCCGAGGTCGACGAGATGATCGAGGCGGCCGGCCGCCAGGCAATCGTGGACGCCGAGGTGACCAGCCTCCACCCCGAGATCGTGAAGACGCTCGGCAAGTTGCGCTTCCGCTTCTCCTACGGACAGAACCAGCTCCGCCACTGCATCGAGACCTCGTGGCTCGCCACCGCGCTCGCCCATGAGCTGGGCGCGAACGTCGAGGTCTGCCGCCTCGGCGGGCTGTTGCACGACCTCGGCAAGGCCGTCGACCGCGAGATGGAAGGCACCCACGCGCGCCTCGGCGCGGACATCGCGCGCCGCTTCGGCGTCTCGCGCGAGGTGGTGCACTGCATCGAGGCCCACCACGAAGAGGTGCGCCCCGAGACGACCGAGGCCTTCATCGTGATCGTCGCCGACGCGATCTCCGGCAGCCGCCCCGGCGCCCGCCGCGAGTCCGCCGACGAGTACGTGCGCCGTCTCGAATCGCTCGAGGCGATCGCCAACTCGTTCGAGGGTGTGGAGCAGGCGTTCGCTGTGCAGGCCGGACGCGAAGTTCGGATCGTCGTGCGCCCCGAGCAGATCGACGACCTCGGCGCGAGCCGCCTGGCGCGCGACGTCTCGAAGCGCATCGAAGAGACCATGCAGTACCCCGGCGAGATCCGT
>CANIRU010000099.1 GCA_947470025.1 Chloroflexota bacterium | reverse complement strand
TGTGACGCACGCAAGCTCCGGGCTGCGCGCGACGCGCGAGAGTTGCGTGTGCGACATCTCCACGACGACCCGCGTGTTCGGCGTGATATGCGGCAGCAGCGAGAGCAGCCCGACGCCGATGTTCCCGCCGACGACGTGATCCTGCCCGGATGCATCGAGCATTGCGCCGATCAGCGACGTGGTCGTCGTCTTGCCGGCGGAGCCGGTGATGCCGGCGACCGGGGCGGGGCAGCGATCGAGGAAGAGCTCGAGCATCGAGGAGACGGGCACGCCCTTCTCCTCGGCGGCGCGGAGGGCAGGGAGGGCGGCGGGCACGCCCTGCGAGACGTAGACCGCGTCGGCCTCGGTCAGGTCTTCGATGCGGTTTCCGCCCAGCGAGAGGCGCGCCTCGCATCCTTCGATGGCGGCGAGCTGTTCGGTGAGCTGTTCCGGGGGCCGTGCGTCGGACACCGTGACCCGTGCGCCCTCGGACGTGAGGAAGCGCACGAGATCGATGCCCTCGATCCCCAGGCCGACAACCGTCACACGCGCCTCCAACAGATTCTGCATATCTGTCATAGCGGGTAAGCCGATATTAATCCACAGTTTGTATCACGCCACACCTGAACAGCGCCAGTTGCAAACCTCGCGGCGGTTCTATTCCTCGACATAACGGTCTGCGCTATACCGACAGCGCGAGGGCGATGCCGACCATCGCGCCGGCCATCCCGAAGAGGTACAGCCGCATCACCACCTGGGGTTCGCTCCACCCGAGGAGCTCGAGGTGGTGGTGCAGGGGCGTCTTCCGGAAAAGCCGGCGGCCACCGGTCGTCTTGAAGTAGGCGATCTGGATGACGTCCGAGAGCGCCTCGGCGACGAACACCACGCCGATGATCGGCAGCAACAGCCAGTGGCCGGTCATCAGTGCGACCGTCGCCAGCGCCGCGCCGAGGGGCAGCGCGCCGGTGTCGCCCATGAACACCGCTGCGGGGTGGGCGTTGTACCAGAGGAAGCCGAGCAGGGCGCCCGTCACGGTGAACGAGAACACCGCGAGGAAGATCTGCCCCTGGAGGAACGCGATCACGGCGTACGCCCCGAACGCGAACGCCGCGGTCCCGCCGAGGAGCCCGTCCAGCCCGTCCGTGATCGAGACCGCGCTCGTCGTCGAGAAGACGATCAGGAACGCGACGATGAGGTACGCCGGGCCGAGCGGGATCTGGCCGTACCAGGGGACGTTCACGCTCTGCGCGCCCAGCCCGTAGTACATCGTCGCCGCGACCACGCAGCCGAGGATCGCGATCAGCAGGAACTTCAGACGCCACGTGAGACCGCGACGGACCACGCCGCCCACGAGCGTGCCGAAGTCGTCCCAGAGGCCGATGAGCGCCGTGGTCACCACGACGGCCAGCGGCAGCAGCATCGACTCGTGCTCGATGCGCAGGCCGTCGGCGTCGAGGATCAGGAGATTGGTGAAGAGCGTCATCACGGCGACGGTCGCCCAGATGAAGATGCCGCCCATTGTGGGCGTGCCGGACTTCACCGAGTGCGTGGAAGGCGCGTCCTCGGAGATGGACTTGCCCATCTTCTTCGCCTGGAGCCACGCGACCGTGGGCCGTCCGAGGAGAAGTGACAGCAGGAACGCAAGCCCGCCGATCAGCAGCGCGTGGATCATCGGGCGTCCCCGTTCTCAGCAGCGGCCAACTCAGCGACGACGTGCTCAAGGCCGAGCGCGTGCGAACCCTTGACCAGTACGACGTCGCCCGCGGCCATCCGTTCCCGCAGCGCGGTGACGGCCTCGTCGCGCGTGGCGGCGTGGACGACGGCGTCGAGACCGGCGGCGCGCGCCGACTCGCCGAGGGTGCGTGCCTCCTCACCGATCGTGATCAGCAGTGCGACGACCTCCGCGGCGCGGCGGCCGACGCGCTCGTGCTCGGCGCGCGAGACCTCGCCGAGTTCACGCATGTCGCCGAGCAATGCCACGTGACGGCCCGTCATCTCGCCCAGGAGGTCGAGCGCGGCCATCGTGGAGGAGGGCTGGGCGTTGTAGGTGTCGTCGAGGACGGTGATGCCGCCGGGCATCTCGATCACCTTCAGCCGCAGCGGGACGTCCAGCACCTCGATCGCCGCGGCCACCTCGTCGAACGTCAGGCCATCGGCGAGCGCGGCTGCTGCTGTTGCGAGGACGTTGGACAGCAGGTGACGGCCGGGCAGCGGGACGTGGACACGCCTCGACGTGCCGTCGTAGGACAGCGTGAAGTCGAAGCCGCGCGCGCCGTCGGAGACGACCTCCGTGCCGCGCACGTGCGCATTCTCGGACGTCCCGAACCACCACACGCGCGCCGCCGTGTGCGGGGCCATCGAGCGGACGCGCTCGTCGTCGATGTTGAGGACGGCCGCGCCGTCGGCGGGAAGTGCCTCGATCAGCTCGCGCTTCGCCTGCGTGATCGCATCGAGTGAGCCGGCGCGTTCGAGGTGCGTCGGCCCGACGTTGAGCACGATGCCGATCCGCGGGCGCGTCCAGCGGCAGAGCAGCGCGATCTCGCCCGTGGTGTACATCCCGTGCTCGATCACCGCGCGCTCGGTGTCGGCGCGCAGCTCCAGGAGGCAGAGCGGGACGCTGACCTCGTTGTTGTAGTTGAGCGGGTTCGCCTGCACGCGGTACTTCGAGGCGAGCACGGACGCGACGATCGCCTTTGTCGTCGTCTTGCCGACGCTGCCCGTGATCCCGATGACCTGCGTACCGGTCAGCGCCGCGCGCCAGGCAGCGCCCACGTCCTGCAGCGACGCGAGCGTGTCGTCCACGAGGAACAGCACGGCGTCTTCGGTGCCCTCGACGGGATGCGTGAGCAGGCAACCGGTTGCGCCGGCGCGCACGGCGGCGGGGGCGTACTCGTGTCCGTCTACGCGCTCGCCGGGCAGCGCGACGAAGAGATCGCCACGCTGCGCCGCGCGCGAGTCGATCGCCGCGCCCGTGAACCTCGTGCTGCCAGGCGCGCGACCGGCGCGGGAGCGCAGGCGACCGCCGAGGGCGGCCGTCACGAACGCGACGTCGAGGACCGGGGACATCATGGCCGCCCGACCAGCTTCGGCAGCGTGGCGGGGTTCGTCGGCGGGACGCGCAGGTAGTCCATGATCTGCGTCGCGACCGTGGAGAACACCGGGGCCGCGGTCTGCCCGCCGAGGTTCAGGCCGCCGGTCGGCTGGTCGATCTTGATCAGCACCGAGATTTGCGGATCCTCGTACGGGATGAACCCGGCGAACGAGGCGATCGTGGAGTCGATGTCGTAGCCGGTGGGGATCGAAACGAGCGTGGTGCCGGTCTTGCCAGCAACGTGGTAGCCGGGCGTCTTCGCGCCGTGGAGGTCCACGCCATCGACCACATCGTTCATCAGCTTGAGGACGGTCGCCGCAGTCTGCGGCGAGATCACCTGTCGCACCTCGACAGGGCCGAACGTGCGCGAGGTGTTGTCGGTCACGATCTTCGAGACGACGTACGGGCGCATCAGGCGACCCTGGTTCGCGATCGTGTTGATCGCGGTCAGCATCTGCAGCGGCGTCACGGCGATGCCTTGGCCGTACGAGTTCGTCGCGAGGTCCACCGCGTACCAGTTGGGGTCGTTCTGCGTGCGGTACTGACCATCGGCCTCACCGGCGAGGCCGATGTGCGTCGCCTCGCCGAAGCCGAAGTTCTTCACGTACTGGTAGAAGGTCTCCGGGCCGGTCTTCTGTGCGATCCAGACCGAGCCGGTGTTGAGCGACTTCTGCAGGTATTGCCGGACGGTGGTGGGGCCGTTCGCGCTGAAGTCCCAGTTGCGGATCTCGTAGTTGCTGACCTTCTGGACGCCCGTGTCGAGGTAGGTGCTCTCGGGCGTGATCAGGCCCTTGTCGATCGCGATCGCGGTGGTCAACGTCTTCATCGTGGAGCCCGGCTCGTAGAGGTCGGTGATCGCGCGGTTGCGCACGATGCTGTCGAGCTTCTGGTCGTTGAGGTCGACCTTCGACAGCGCGACGGTCGGCCGCGAGGCCATGGCGAGCACGGCGCCGGTGCGCGGGTTCATGACGATGATCGAGCCGCTCTTCGCGTTGTACTTGCCGAGGGCGTCGGTCAGCGCCTTCTCGATGATCGCCTGCATGAAGCGGTCGATCGTGAGCTGCACCTCTCCGCCCTCGACGGCGGGCTTCTCCGCGCGCTGAGAGAAGGCGATCGGGCGGCCGAGGGCGTCGCGCTCGGTGGTCAGCCAGCCATCCTTGCCGCGTAGCATGCTGTCGAAGTCCGCCTCGACGCCCCACAGCCCGGCGCCGTCCCGTCCGAGGTAGCCGATGAGCTGGCCTGCGAGGTCGCCCTCGGGGTAGAGGCGCACCGATGAACGCGTCAGATGAATGCCCCACAGGTCCTGCTTGTCGAGCTTCAGGCCCTCGGCGTACGGGACGTTCCGCTGCACGACGAGGTCACCGCTGTTGCCCGAGGTGCCGTCCGCGAGGAGTTGCGCGGCGTCGCGCTTGAGGAATGCGGCCAGCCCCATCGCCGCCGTCTTCGCCTTCTCCTTGTCGCGCCACTGGAAGCGGTCGATGTAGACATCCCACGTGTCCACGGAGGTGGCGAGCGGGTACCCGGTCGCGTCGAGGATCGCGCCACGTGAGGCGGGCAGCGGCACGGCGCCCTGCCTCGTGACCGCGGCTTCCTTCATGTACGTCTCGTGATCGAGCACCTGCACGCGGTACAGGTGGACCAGCACCGTGGCAAAGCACGCGACGATGAAGGTCGCGAGCACCCAGTGCCGCCAGGTCAGGTGGGAGGAGCGGGAGCCGGTCATGCGTCCCTCCCCGTTTGGTGGACGTGCCCTGGTGGTTCACTGCGCCGACGTCGGCGCGTCAGTCGTGGTCGTCTAGTGCAGCCCCGGGATCGTGCCGAAGACGCGCTCCCACCACGTGACCGCGGGGGGATCCTGCCGCTCCTGCGTGGGCACGTAGCGGCGAGGCAGCGGCACCACGGTTGGAGCCGGCTGATCCTCGGCGACACGGACCTTCTGCTCCGGGCGCACCATGCCGAGCCGCGTCGTGGCGTCCTTCTGAATGCGGTCGAGGTTGGACGAGGTGGCGATCTGCGCCTCGAGCAGACGGATGTCCGCGTCGAGGTCCTGCTGCTCGCGCTCCAGGGCGCGCACGTCATATCCGGTCGCCGCGACCTGCGTCGTTTGCAGCACCTGCACGAGGCCGACGACCCCCACGAGCAGCAGTGCGAACGAGGCGAGCGTGAAGCGGGAGATGCGGCGGCGCGTGACGCCCCAGCCGTCCGGCATCGGTCGGACCGCCGAGGGCAGCGGGTGCTGGCCCGAAGTGCGCGGGAGCGTGGGGATGGCGCGCGGCGGCGTGGTGTGAGGGATGCGCGCCATTACGCGGCCTGTCCGATGTGCTCCGCGACGCGGAGGCGGGCGGAGCGGGCACGGGGGTTGCGGGCGACCTCGGCGTCGGTCGGGCGCGTGATCTTGCGCGAGATCTCGCGCAGCGTCGCGCGGTGGTCGCAGGTGCACACGGGCTGTCGGGGCGGGCAGATGCAGTCGCGCGCGCGGTCGCGGAAGAACGTCTTCACCGCGCGATCCTCGAGCGAGTGGAACGAGATCACAGCGATGCGGCCCGACGGCCGCAGGAGCCCCTCGGCGTCGACGAGCGCCCGCTCGATCTGTTCGATCTCACCGTTCACCGCGATGCGCAGCGCCTGGAACGTGCGCGTGGCGGGATGGATGCGCTCGGGGCCTCGACCTCCACCCGAGCGGCCGCCCGGTGCGTGGCGCGCGACCCCCTCCACGAGGTTCGCGAGGGCGCTGGTCGTGTGCAGCGGACGGCGCGCGACGATCGCGCGGGCGATGCGGCGTGAGTTGCGCTCCTCGCCGTACTCCCAGATCAGCGCGGCGAGGCGGGCCTCGTCATAGGTATTCACGATGTCGGCGGCGGTCATCCCGCCCTCCGGGTCCATGCGCATGTCGAGCGGCTCGTCGCGCATGAAGGAGAAGCCGCGCCCCGGCATGTCGAGTTGCATCGACGAGACGCCGAGGTCGAAGAGGATGCCGTCCACCAGGCGGAAGCCGTGCTCGTCGCAGATCGAGGCGATGTCGGCGAACTCGCCGCGCGCGATCACGACGGCGTCGCCATACGAAGAGAGACGCTCGCTCGCGATGCGGATGGCGTTGGGGTCACGGTCGATGCCGAGGAGTCGACCACCGGGCTGCGCGGCGGCGGCGATGGCAGAGGAGTGCCCGCCGAGGCCCAGCGTGGCATCGACATAACGCCCACCGGGATGCACGCCGAGAGCCTCGACGATCTCGTGGAGCATGACCGGCTCGTGCTGGGGAGCAGCCGTCATCTATTCGTCCTCGGCGGCGTCGCCTTCCGCGGCGAGCCGTTCGCGTTCCTGGGCCCAGCGGTCAGGATGCCACAATTCTAGGTAATCGCCACAGCCGATGATCAATATTTTACCAACAAGTCCAGCCTCGTCGCGAATCTGCGAGGGGGCCAGGATGCGTCCCTGGCGGTCCAGCTCGACCCCGTAGGCGTCCGGCAGGAAGGCGCGGCGGGTGCGGCGGCCGGTGGCGTGGCGGTTGCCGTTCTCGCTGCCGAGACGGCGCTGTACTTCTTCATCGAACGAGGCCTGGGTGTAGAGCTCGGCGCAGCCCTCGGGGCCTCGCCTCAACACTCCCCCATCGACGAACGCGGGCCGGTAGCGGGCGGGGATTGCTATTCGGCCGCGTTCGTCGAGGGAATGTTCGAAGGTTCCGAAGAAAAACACCCCGGCCACCTTCGACTTGCTCGGGGGATGGGCAGTTCTCCCATTTCCCCCCACAACGTCCCAAACTCTACCATCCTGCCATCCAGCCCTGCAACACCCGCGCCCGGCGCTCCCCAGGAAATTCTTCGCGATACGATCGAATCTCCTGAATCGCAGTTCCTGTCCGGAGCAAGAAGGCCTCGATGGCACACCGCGCAGCCGTACTCACTGTCAGCGATCTCGGCGCCCGCGGGGAGCGCGAGGACACGGCCGGACCAGCCGTCGCCTCGATGCTCACGGGCGCGGGGTTCGAGGTCGCCGAGCGCGTGGTGGTGCCGGACGACCCCGACCTGATCGAGGAGCGTCTGGTGAGCTGGTCGGAGCAGGGGGTGCGCCTCGTGCTGACCGCCGGGGGCACAGGCCTGACCGCGCGCGACCACACGCCGCAGGCGACGCTGCGCGCGATCGACTACCGCGTGCCGGGCATGGAAGAGGCGATGCGCGCCGCGAGCATCGCCGTGGTGCCGACGGCGATGTTGTCGCGTGGCGTCGTTGGCGTGCGCGGCAGCACGCTGATCATCAACCTCCCCGGGAGCGAACGCGCCGCGCGCGAGAACCTGCAGGTGGTGCTCGGCGTCCTCGAGCACGCCTGCGACCAACTCGCGGGCAACACAGCCGATGTGGCCGCGCTGCACGAGGAACTGAAGGACGCGTCCGGGAGTGGCTCGTGACGCCCGCTGCCTCGAT
>CANIRU010000098.1 GCA_947470025.1 Chloroflexota bacterium | reverse complement strand
GCAGGGCGATCTCGCCACGGTTGGCGATGAGCACTCGCTTGATCATGTTTCTCCGTGAGCGCGCCCGCACCGTCGAGGGCGAGCGGGCGTCCGATGGAACCAGCCGACAGCAATGCTCGTCAGACTGACACGCAGCGCTGACTGCGGCAACCATACGTGCGGGGAGGCCATCATGCCCACGATCACTCGAAACGCCCTGATCGGGCTTGTCACTGGCGTGGCGCTGATTGCCGCCGCCTGCGCCAGCCCATCCCCCGAGCCCGCCACGGCGACCCCCACGCGGACCGTCGAGGCCACGCCCACCTCGACCGCCACGCCCGCGCGCACACCGTCCCCGACGGACTCGCCCACCCCGACCGCTACGAGCATGCCGGGCGGCCCACAGAGCGCGACGACGCCGCCGTCCGGCTACGCGCAGTCGTGCGCGAAGGATGTGCCGTGGGGCAAGCAGGTCACGAAGCCGATGCTGTGCCTCGATGGCCCAGCGGTGGGCACGAAAGTCGCGCGCGGCGGGCGGGTGACGGTACGGGGCTATGCCGGTGGATCGTTCGAGAGCAACGTCGTCGTCGAAGTTTCAGCGCTCGTCGACCGCGCGCCGAGCGGCACGCTGGCGAAGACAGCCCTCACCTACGGCGCGCCGGACATCGGCATGCCGGGTGCCTTCGAGGTGACGTTCACGATCCCCGCGAGCGCAGTCCCCGGCCCCACTCGCGTCACGGCGCACTTCGACAGCCCGCGCGACGGGAGCATTGTCATGAGCGCCTCGGTCGACATCGTCGTCGAGTAGCGGCGATCGAGTCGGCGGCCTACCGCGGGCGGTAGTGCAGGAGCACCGTGCCGTTCTCGAAGCGCCGCTCCTCGACGAGCGCCAGGTCGAGGCGGACATCCTCCGGCAGCGCGCGACTCCCGCCACCGACGACGACGGGCACGACGACCAGGTGGTAGTCGTCCACCAGGCCGGCGCGGATCGCCTGCGCGGCGAGGTTCGGCCCGCCGATCGAGATGTCCTGTTCGGCACTCGCCTTCATGGCGCGCACCGCCTCGACATCGAACGTCCGCTCGATGCGCGTGCGCGCGCTCGCTACGGCCTCGAGCGTCGTCGAGTAGACGATCTTGTCGGAGTCGCGCCAGACGTGAGCGAAATCGGCCGTGACCAGCGAGTCGAGACCCTCGGTCTCCCAGTACACCATCGTCTCGTACATGCGACGGCCGTACAGCTGCGTACCGACTGGCCGCAGCAGGTCGTTGAAGAACTGGTGCTCGTCCTCGCTCGGCTCGGACCAATCGAAGTTGCCGTCCCGGTCGGTGGTATAGCCATCGAGGGACATGTTCGCCGCGTAGATCAGCCGTCCCATTACGCCTGCTCGTGCGGGGCGCCGGCGTAGATCGCGCGGCTGTCGCGTTCGTCCACCATGCGGTCGATGATCTGAAAGACCGGGATCGCGCCGAGGTCTGCGCCGGTGCCGTCACGCACCGCCGCCGCCTCGGCCTCCTGCTCGCGGTCGCCGACGACGAGCATGTACGGGACGCGCTGCAGCTGGGCGCGACGGATCTTCGCGCCCATGCGCTCGTTCGAGTCGTCCACCTCGACGCGCAGGCCCTTCTCGCGCAGCATCGAGCGCACCTGCTGCGCGTATTCGACATGCCGGTCGGCGATCGGCACGACGACGGCCTGCACGGGCGCGAGCCACAGCGGAAAGTGTCCGGCGGTGTGCTCCACGTACACGCCGATGAAACGCTCCAGCGATCCGAGGATCGCGCGGTGCAGCATGTGCGGCGTGTGGTCCTCGCCGTCCGCGCCGGTGTACTGGAGGCCGAAGCGCGTCGGCATCGCGACGTCGATCTGGAGCGTGCCGAGCTGCCACGACCGGCCGATGGCGTCGCGGAAGTGGAACTCCACCTTCGGGCCGTAGAACGCGCCCTCGCCCGGCGCGAGCGTGTACTCGTAGCCCACGGACCGCACCGAGTCGCCAAGCTGCTGCTCCGCGACGTCCCAGTCGGGGATCTCGCCCGCGTACTTCTCGGGCCGCGTCGCCAATCGGATCACCGGCAGGCCGAGGCCGAGCTCCTCGTAGATGCGCTTCGCCATCGCGAACACGGAGCGGATCTCGTGCTCAACCTGGTCGGGCGTGCAGTAGATGTGCGAGTCGTCCTGCGAGAACGAGCGGACGCGCGTCATCCCGTGCAGCACGCCGGAGCGCTCGTTGCGGTGGAGCCTGGTGAACTCGGCGAAGCGCAGCGGCAGGTCACGGTAGGAGTAATGACCGCTGCGAAAGAGCGCGCAGTGTCCCGGGCAGTTCATCGGCTTGAGGCCGAACTCCTGCTCATCGATCTCCAGCATGTACATGTCGTCTTTGAAGTTCTGGTAGTGCCCGGATGTCTTGAACAGCTCCGCCGAGAACACCTGCGGCGTGATGACCTCGCTGTAGCCGTACTCGGTGTAGAGCGAGCGCATGTACTCCGTCAGCTCGTTGTAGAGGACGGTGCCCTTCGGGTGGAAGAACGGCGAGCCCGGCGAGATCGGGTCGAGGTGGAACAGATCCAGCTCGCGTCCGAGGCGACGGTGGTCGCGCTTCTCCGCCTCTTCGCGCGTCACGCGGTAGGCATCAAGGGCTTCGGCGGTCGGGAAGAGCAGGCCGTAGACGCGCTGGAGCATCGCGTTCTTCTCGTCGCCCCGCCAGTAGGCGCCGGCAACGCGGTCCAGCGCGAACGCGCCGAGCTGGCCCGTGGTCTCGGTGTGGCCGCCTCGACAGAGGTCCTGGAACTCGCCGTGCCGGAAGTAACCGACGGTGTCGTCGGTGATGCCCTCGATCAGCTCGAGCTTGTACGGCTGATCCTTGAAGACCTCGCGGGCCTGCGCCTTCGGGATCTGCTCGCCACGGATCGGCAGGTTGCGCTCCACCGACACCCGCATCCGCGCCTCGAGGGCGACGAGGTCGTCCGGGTTCAGCGGCCGCGGCAGGTCGAAGTCGTAGTAGAAGCCGTTGTCGACCGGCGGGCCGATGGCGTACTTCGCCTCAGGGAACATCTCCAGCACGGCCTCGGCCAGCACGTGGGCGGCGGAGTGGCGCATCCGGAACAGCTGCTCCTCGACGGGCAGCTCGGCGAACGGGGTGTCGTGCTCGTTCATGGGGAACAGTCCTCTCGCGACCTGCGCGGCGCGCGGACTCCCGAGGAGCCTCGACACCGGTTGAACACAAACAAACGCGCCTCTCATCCCGCGGGACGAGAGGCGCGCTCACGTGGTTCCACCCGGCTTCCCTCGACGCGGCGTGCGAGCACGCGCTGCCGAGGCTCCTGCACCCGTAACGTGGGCGTGGTCGCCGCGGGTTCGCCCGCGGGCTCAGGGGTGGTATCGACCGCGCGCTCGGCTGCAGGGCTTCCAGCCACCTCGACGATCCCGGAGGAGGCGAGGGGCCCCGTTCTCTTGGAGCCGGCGCGACGCGGGACGTGTCCCCGTCAGCGCTCGTATGTACACGCCCGTCAGGCGTGGCAGATGCTGTCGCCCAGTGTACGCGCGACCGGGGGAGAGGTGAAGGCGCTGCCGTCGCGCCGTCGTCGCACAGACCGGCAGCGGGCGTCGGAGGTGCCTCAGCGGGGCGGCGCGCGAATCACAAGAGGGGAGTGGTGGGCGGTACTGGGTTCGAACCAGTGACCTCAGCGATGTCAACGCTGCGCTCTAACCAACTGAGCTAACCACCCACGGTCGCCACCGCGATCGGTGCGATGTACGAAGGCTATGCCACGGCGAATCCATCGTCAAAGGGCCCCGATCGCAGGATTGAATCACAGCCCGAATGACGTGCGCGCCACGCGGAAACAAATATGGATCACGTCAGTGTTCGCTTTTCGTTGACACGCGATCGGGCCGCTGCTACCTTCCTGCCTCGGGGCCTCTAGCTCAATGGCAGAGCAGCTGACTCTTAATCAGCCGGTTCCCGGTTCGAGTCCGGGGGGGCTCACCAACTTGAACGCGGTCCCGAGTTTGCGGGAAGTTCGTCGCACCCCGGGGAGGGTGCGGCGGACGCCACTCCGATGGGGAAGTGTCGGAACTGGCAGACGAGCGTGACTTAGGATCACGTGCCGCAAGGCGTAGGAGTTCGAGTCTCCTCTTCCCCACCAGTCCGGCTTGCCGAGTCTCGGCGGTTGGGTACGGGTGACGCATCGACAGGTTTCGGGGTCGCGTCTGACGACGCGAGGGGGATCCATGGCGAAGCTGCTCGAAGTCAAAGACCTCCGCACGTACTTCTTCACGGACGAAGGCGTGGTTCGCGCCGTCGATGGCGTGACGTGGGACCTGGACGAAGGCGAAACGCTCGCCCTCGTCGGGGAGTCCGGGTGCGGCAAGTCGGTCACGGCGATGTCCATCCTGCGACTGATTCCGAACCCGCCGGGACGCATCGTCTCTGGTGAGATCATGTACGAGGGTCGCGATCTGCTGAAGATCACGGACGCGGAGATGCGGTCCATCCGCGGCAACCGCATCGCGATGATCTTCCAGGAGCCGATGACCTCGCTGAACCCGGTGCTCACCATCGGCCAGCAGATCAAGGAAGCGATCGTCCTGCACCTCGGCCTTGGGGACGAGGAAGCGGATGCGCGCGCGATTGAGCTGCTCGAGATGGTCGGCATCCCGGAGGCCGGTCAGCGGCTGAAGGACTACCCGCACCAGTTCTCCGGCGGCATGCGCCAGCGCGTCATGATCGCCATGGCGCTCGCCTGCAACCCGAAGCTCCTCATCGCCGACGAGCCGACCACGGCACTCGACGTGACCATCCAGGCGCAGATCCTTGAGATCATGGCGCGCCTGTCGAAGGAACTCGGCACCGCCGTCCTGATCATCACGCACAACCTCGGCGTGGTTGCTCGCTACGCCGACCGCGTGAACGTCATGTACGCCGGCGAGATCGTCGAGAGCGGCTCGGCGACGGACATCTTCAAGCGCCCCGGCCACCCGTACACGGTCGGCCTGATGGGCTCGGTCCCGCGCCTGGACGCGACGGACAAGCAGCGCCTGACGACCATCGAGGGTCAGCCGCCGCTGCTCATCCAGCCGATCCAGGGCTGCCCGTTCCGACCGCGCTGCGACTGGGCCATCGACAAGTGTGCGACGGACCACCCGCTGCTCGAGCTGAAGGCGGCCGGCCACCTGGCCCGCTGCTGGCGCGACCCGCAGACGGATGCGCGCACGCGTGAAGTCGCCAACGCGACTGCGGCTCAGTAAGGCGAGGGGACACCAATGACCACTGCTGCCATCGATTCCAAGCGCCAGGTTCCTCACGGGGAGACGCTGGTCGACGTCAAGGGTCTCCGGATGTACTTCCCGGTCACCGCCGGGCTGCTCATCCAGCGCAAGATCGCGGACGTCCGCGCCGTGGACGGCCTGGACTTCTCCGTCAAGAGCGGCGAGACGCTGGGCCTCGTCGGCGAGTCCGGTTGTGGTAAGTCCACCACCGGTCGCGCCGTCCTCCAGTTGCACCGCCCGACGGCGGGCACGGTGAACTTCGCCGGCACCGAGCTGACGCAGCTCAAGGGCGGCGACCTCCGCCGCTTCCGCCGCCGCATGCAGATGATCTTCCAGGACCCGTTCTCGAGCCTGAACCCGCGCATGAGCGTGGCGCAGATCATCGGCGAGCCGCTCGCGATCCACGGCCTCTACAAGGGCGCCGAGCGACGCGACCGCATCCAGTACATCATGCAGGCCGTCGGCCTGAACCCGGTGTTCGCCCGCCGCTTCCCGCACGAGTTCTCCGGTGGTCAGCGCCAGCGCATCGGCATCGGCCGTGCCCTTGCCGTTGAGCCGGACTTCATCGTCTGCGACGAGCCGGTGTCCGCCCTCGACGTGTCGATCCAGGCGCAGGTCATCAACCTGCTCGAGGACCTGCAGGGCGAGTTCGGTCTGACGTACCTGTTCATCGCCCACGACCTCGCCGTCGTCCGCCACATCTCGGATCGCGTCGCAGTCATGTACCTCGGCAAGATGATGGAGCTCGCGGAATCGAACGAGCTGTACGAGAACCCGCTCCACCCGTACACGAAGGCCCTCCTCTCTGCCGTGCCGATCACCGACCCGGAGATCGAGCGACAGCGCGAGCGCATCATCCTCACCGGCGACGTGCCCTCCCCGCTCCGGCCGCCTCCCGGCTGCGTGTTCAACACGCGCTGCCCGATCGCGGTCGACGAGTGCCGCGAGCGCGTCCCCGAGTGGCGTGAGGCGATCCCGGAGCACTGGGTGGCCTGCCACCGCGTCTAGCTTCCGGCTCTGTTCGAGGCGTCGCGCCTCAAACGTTCTCATCGATGCCCCGCTCGCAAGGCGGGGCATCGTCTTGTGTTCCGCTGGGGTTCGTGCGCAGACCGAGGGGGCGTCGAGGCGCGGCGGACGGCGACGCGTAGCCGTCGCGCCCGGTAGGATGGTCGAGTGGAACAGTCACACATCCGGAACTTCTCGATCATCGCGCACATCGACCATGGCAAGTCGACGCTCGCCGATCGCATGCTCGAAATCACCGGCGCCGTCGAGCTGCGCGACATGCGCGACCAGATGCTCGACTCCATGGACCTCGAACGCGAGAAGGGCATCACGATCAAGGCGCAGGCCGTGCGCATGCCCTTCACCGCGGCCAACGGCGAGCAGTACGAGATCAACATGGTCGACACCCCCGGCCACGTGGACTTCACGTACGAGGTCTCCCGTGCGCTGGCCGCCTGCGAGGGCGCGATCCTCGTGGTCGACGCGACGCAGGGCATCCAGGCGCAGACGCTCGCGAACGTCTACCTCGCGATGGACCTGAATCTGAAGCTCATTCCCGTCGTCAACAAGATCGATCTGCCGTCCGCCGAGCCCGAGCGCGTGGCGCAGGAGTTGATTGATGTCATCGGCTTCGACCCGGACGAGGTCGTGTTCGCCTCCGGCAAGACGGGTGCGGGCGTTGCCGAGATCCTGCAGGCGGTCGTCGAGCGCGTCCCGCCGCCCGAGGGCAACCGCGACGCCCCGCTCCGCGCGATGGTGTTCGACGCCAAGTACGACTCCTTCAAGGGCGTGCTCGTCTACGTCCGCGTCCTCGAGGGGCGCGCCCGGATGGGCGAGCGCATGCGCCTCATGCAGCAGTCCTCGCGCTTCGAGCCCGTCGAGGTCGGCTACTTCCGACCCGCGCTCCAGAAGAGCGATTTCCTCGAAGCGGGCGAGGTCGGCTACATCGCCACCGGGCTCAAGGGGGTTTCGCAGAGCCGCGTCGGCGACACGCTCACGATCGACGGCCCAGCCGGCGCGACTGAGCCATTGCCCGGCTATCAGCCGGCCAAGGCGATGGTCTTCGCCGGCATCTACCCGACCGATTCCGACGCCTACGCCGACCTGCGCGATGCGCTCGAACGGCTGACGCTGAACGACGCGGCGCTCCAGTGGGAGCCCGAGAGCAGCGCGGCGCTCGGCTTCGGCTTCCGCTGCGGCTTCCTCGGCCTGCTGCACATGGAGATCGTGCAGGAGCGCCTCGAGCG
>CANIRU010000097.1 GCA_947470025.1 Chloroflexota bacterium | reverse complement strand
CAGGTCGCGCTCGCCTACCCCGACCGCGCGCCCGCGCAGCCTGCGCCCCCGCTCGACCTCGCCCGCCGCGGGACGCTGCACTTCGAGGCGCTCGACCTCGCGCGCTATCCCGCGCTCGGCGTCGTACTCGAGGCTGGCGCGCGCGACGACACCTCGGCCGCCGCCGTCGCGGGCGCGGACGAGACGGCCGTCGCGCACTTCCTCGCGGGGCGCTGCTCCTTCACCGACATCCCACGTCTCCTCGCGCGAGCGCTGGAGGCCCACACCCCCGTGGCCACACCCGACCTCGATGCCCTGCTGGGCGCCGAGGCGTGGGGCCGCCAGTTCGTCGACGACCTCGTCGCGACAGGAGCCATCAAATGAACGAAGACTGGCGCGAGCGCGCGACCCCCTTCTCGGTGTCGAAGGACCCGAACGCCGAGGGCGAGCCGGGCGGCAACGGCTGGCAGAACTGGCTGTCGCTGGGTATCGTCGCGGTCGGCGTCGTGCTGATGGCGATCTTCGCTCGCAACGCGCTGACCAGCACCGCGTTGTTCCTGCTGATCCTGCTCGGCCTCGTCATGGCGCATGAGGCGGCGCACTTCGTCACGGCGAAGGCGTTCGGCATCCACGTCCACGAGTTCGCCTTCGGCTTCCCGCCACGCATCTGGGGCAAGCGCTTCGGCGAGACGCTCTACAGCATCAACTGGCTCCCGATCGGCGGCTTCGTCCGCCTCGAGGGCGAAGAAGCGCCCGAGGGCCCTCGATCGTTCGCGACGCAGGCGTCGTGGAAACGCTTCATCGTGCTCGCGTCCGGTGCGATCACCAACCTGCTACTGCCGATCATCCTGTTCGCCTTCGCCCTCACGTTCCCGCACCAGGTGCCGGAGGGCCGCGCGGTGGTGACGGGCATCGTCCCCGGCACGCCCGCCGAGCAGGCCGGGATGAAGACCGGCGATGTCATCCTGTCGGTCGCCGGTCGTGATGCGAAGAACATCGTCGAGGCGTCCCGCTATGTCCGCCTGAACCAGGGCCAGACCTTCGACGTTGAGCTCCGTCGAGGCAGCGAGACGAAGACCGTGTCCGTCTACGGCCGCTGGGCGCCGCCGGCCGGGCAAGGCCCGACCGGCATCAGCATCGCGCCCGTCACGGTGAACCCGGCGGACGGCCGCCCGTACACGATCACCGAGCAGCAGCCGCCGTGGGAGTCGCTCCCGAATGCCACGCGCATGACGTGGGACACGATGATCCTCGCGCGGAACGAGGTCATCGGGTGGTTCAAGGGCACCGGCGGCCCGCAGCTCGCGGGCCCGGTCGGCATCGCCCAGACCACCGGCGAGGTCGCACGATCCTCGGAGACCGCGGGCGGCGCCATCGCGCCGCTGCTGGAGCTGGCCGCACTGATCTCGATCAACCTCGGCATCATGAACCTGCTCCCGCTGCCCATGCTGGACGGCGGCCGCATCTTCTTCCTGCTGATCGAGGTCGTGCGAGGCGGCAAGCGCATCGCCCCGGAGCGGGAGGCAATCGTGCACATGATCGGTTTCGCGGCCTTCGCGCTGCTGGCGATCGTCGTCACGTTCGCCGATATCTCGCGGATCCTCGGCGGCGGTTCCTCGCTGCCGTAGTGCCGCACGAGACAGCGACGACGATTCTGCGCTGGCGCGACGCCAGTGGCCTCGGCCTCGAGCACGCGGTGTTCGAGGATCGCGGCGATGGTGGCGGCGTCTCGTTCGACAGCGTCGTGGTCGCGCCGCCCGAGGACGGCTACGCGCTCGCGTACAGCGTGCGCTGCGACCGCTCGTGGCGCGTCCGGGAGGCGTCCGTCCTCCTCGTCGGCGCGCCCGAGCCGCTGGAACTGCGGGGCGACGGCCTCGGCCACTGGTGGGATGCCGACGGCGGCGTGCTCGATGCGCTCGCCGGCTGCATCGACGTCGACATCGTGGCGACGCCGCTGACGAACACGCTGCCCGTCCGCCGCCTCCGCCTCCGCGAGGGCCACTCCGAGACGATCCGCGTGGCCTTCATCGACCTCCCGGCGCTGACCGTGCGCTCCGACGAGCAGCGATACACGCGCCTCGCCCTCCGCACCTACCGCTTCGAGTCCCTCGCCACCGGCTTCACCCGCGACCTCGAGGTGGACGACCAGGGCTTCGTCCTCGACTACCCCGGCCTGTTCACGCGGGAGCGGTAGCCGAGGAGTCGTAACCAACCCACGACGTGGTTGCGTTACCCTGACAGCGCTCCCATCCGCGCAGCGATAGGCACCTCGATGGCCCCGATCCGCCGTAAGCCCACCCGCGCCGTCCGCGTCGGCCACGTCCAGATCGGCGGGGGCGCGCCGATCGCCGTGCAGTCGATGGCCGCGACGAAGACGCAGGACATCGAGGCGACCGTCCGGCAGGTGCAGCTGATCCACGACGCCGGCGCGGACGTGATCCGCATCGCGTGCGACTCGCGGCAGGACGTGGAGGCGCTCGCCGAGGTGCGTGCGCGCACGCGCGACCACCTCGTGAACGGCAAGGCGCCGACGCTATCGGTCGACCTGCAGGAGAACTATCGGCTCGCCGAGATCGTGGCCCCGCACGTCGACAAGATCCGGTACAACCCCGGCCACCTGCACCACCACGAGAAGTCGAAGTCGATCCGCGACAAGGTCGCCTACATCGCCGACATCGCGGTGAAGCACGACATCGCGCTGCGCGTCGGCGTGAACTGCGGCTCGGTCGACCCCGAGAAGTCCGCGAAGTTCGGCGACGACGACGTCGGCGCGATGGTGGAGAGCGCGCTTGAGCATTCGCAGATGCTGGACGACCTCGGCTTCAATCGCTTCGTCGTGTCGCTGAAGGACTCCGACTGGCGCAAGGTGCTGGAGGGCAACCGCCGCTTCTCCGCGCAGCGCCCGGACGTCCCGTTGCACCTCGGTGTGACCGAGGCGGGCATGCCGCCCGACGGCATCATCAAGACGCGCATCGCCTTCGAGCAGCTGATCGCCGAGGGCATCGGCGACACGATCCGCGTCTCGCTCACCCTCCCGTTCGAGGACAAGGGCCAGGAGATCACGGTGGGCCGCGAGCTGCTGGACGACATCCAGAACGGGCGCTTCCGCTCCGTCCCCGCGAACTTCGGCGAGGGCCTGAACATCATCTCGTGCCCCTCGTGCTCCCGTGTTGAGAACGAGCAGTTCATCGTCCTCGCGCAGGACGTGAAGCAGATGGCGGCGTACGCGCAGGACCACAAGGTCACGATCGCGATCATGGGCTGCCGCGTGAACGGCCCGGGCGAGACGGACGACGCGGACATCGGCCTGTGGTGCGGCCCGCTGGGCGTGAACCTGAAGCACGGCGAGGAGGTCGTGGGCCACTTCCCCTACGACAGCGTGCTGAACGAGGCGCACGTGCTCCTCGACCGGGTGATCGCGGAGAAGGCTGGCGTGTAGGACGGGCCTGAGAAGCCCTCACCCTGCCCTCTCCCATAAATGGGCGAGGGTTCTGAAGGACATTTGCCCCTCTCCCCTGTCCGGCCCCCTCGCCCATTCATGGGAGAGGGTTGGGGTGAGGGCCTCCGCCTCCCCCTTCCCCACCTCGCCAAGCCCGCTAACCTGCCAACGCGCGATGATGGACGCATGACCAACGACCGTCCCCTCCCCTCCCTCTCCACGATGTGGGCCGTGCAGCCGCGCTTCGAGCGCGACCTCGGCGCGTTCCTCGACCGTGCCGCCGAGCTGGGGTACGAGGCCGTCGAGATCAACCACTCGATGACCGCGGAGCAGGCCGGCGCGATCATGGGCTACTCGAAGGTCGGCGGCGGGCGCATGCCCGTGACCGGTGTCCACGCCCCGGCGCCCCTCGAGCGGCACCCGAGCGCGGGGTGGAACCGCGAGATGAACCCCGCGGCGCTCGAGGAGACCGAGCGCGCGCTGGCCGTGCAGTACCACCGCGCCTCGATCGCGCTGGCCGCGGAGGCGGGCACCACGCAGGTGATCGTCCACCTCGGTGGCGCGGGGTCGAGGCTGCTCGCCGGCGAGCGCAAACTGCGTTCGATGTACGACCGTCGTGCTTCGTTGCCGGTGGAATGGAACACTGCAATCGATGAGACAGTCAGGGAGCGCGCCGCGATGGCCGCGCCGTGGCTCGCTCAGGCACGCAAGAGCCTCGACGAGATGGCGGAGACGGCGGCGGCGCACGGCGTCACGCTGGCGATCGAGACGCGCCTCCACTACCACGAGTTCCCGCTGCCCTTCGAGCTCGCCGACCTGCTGTCGCCGTACCCCTTGGACATCGCGGGGTACCAGCACGACGTCGGTCACGCCGAGGTCCACCACCGCCTCGGGCTCACCGACAAGAGCGCGTGGTGGGACCTGCTCGGCCCGCGCCTTGTCGGCCTGCACCTGCACGATGTCCGAGGCCTGACCGACCACCGCGCGCCCGGCAACGGCGACGTGGACTACGCGTGGCTCGCGGAGCGCATCGCCGCCGCGCCCGCCTCGGCGGCCCGCACGTTCGAGATCGACCAGCACGAGTCGGACGAGGACACCGCGCGCGGGCTGGTATTGATGCAGGAGCACGGGATCGTGTAGGTTCGCCGGCCGCGCCCGAGCACGGGCGTAGTGACTGGAGCCGCCGTGACTCTCGCCTTCAACGACGTCCCGCACATCTACACCCGTGTCCGGCCCGAGTACCCGCCGACGTTCTATGACGCGCTCTTCGAGATGCTCCCCGACCGCGGCGCGCCGATCCGCGCGATCGAGGTCGGCGCGGGCACGGGGCAGGCGACGGGCCCGCTACTCGCGCGCGGCGCGCAGGTCACCGCCATCGAGATCGGGCCGCGCATCGCCGCGTACCTCGAACAGCGCTTCTCGCGGCAGCCGAACCTCACCGTGATCACGAGCGCGTTCGAGGACGCCCCGCTCACCGAGGGCGCGTGGGACCTCGTGCTGTCCGCGACGGCGTACCACTGGGTGCGCCCGGACGCGCGCATGACGCGGCCGCACGCGCTGCTCGCGCCGGGCGGCGTGCTCGCGATCATCGATACGCTCCAGGTGGCGTCTGATGCCGACCGCGGGTACTTCAAGCGCAGCCACCCGATCTACCAGAAGTACTGGCCGCAGCAGCAGTACCAGGACTCGCCCGACCCGGACGTCGAGCCACCGATCCTCGAGGAGATGCGGGCGAGCGGGCTGTTCGAGGACGTGCAGGTGCATCGACGCCGGTGGGACCAGGTCTACTCGACGGACGCGTCCCTCGACCTCGTGGAGTCGTACTCGAACACGAACGAGCTTGCCCCGGACGCGCGCGCGCACTTCCTCAAAGACCTGCGCGCGTTCATCGAGACCGAGCCGGGCGCGAGTGTGCTGCGCCCGCTGTCGATCACGATGGTCACGGGACGGCGAGGGGGCTAGACCGTCGCCAGACCGCTGAGCAGCCATCCGATGGCGTACGCCAGGAGCGCCGCACCGCCGCCGAGCGCGAGCGTCTCCAGGCCCGACGACCACGGTGATTCGTCGACGACGCGGGCCTTCACGACACCCGTGCCGAAGAACGTGACAGCCGTCATGCCGGCGCTCCACCAGATGGCGTCCCCGGGAATCGCGCCCGGCACGACGAGGTCCACGACGAACACGATCAGCGGCACCGCGCCCGCGAGCATGAACGCAACGAATGTGGAGACCGCAGCGCGTGTCGCCGACTGGCTGTCGCTCGGCAGGCCGTGCTCCTCGCGCAGCATGGTGTCCACCCAGACACCTTCGTCGCTCGTGATGGCCTCGACGATCTCTTCGAGCGCCCGGCCGGTGAGGCCCTTCGCCGCGAAGATCTGGCGCACTTCCTTGCGTTCGCCATCGGGGATCGCATGCACGTGCGCGTGCTCCTCGGCGCGCAGGCGATTGCGGCGCTGCTCCTCCGCGCGCGTGCCGAGGTAGTTGCTTACCGCCATGCTGAACCCGTCCGCGAAGAGGTTCGCGACCCCGAACACCAGCACGAGGCCCGCCGACAGGTTCGCGCCGGTCGCGCCCGCGACCACGGCGAATGTCGTGACGGCACCGTCGATCGCGCCGTACACGAAGTCGCGCAGGTAGCTGTGGTCAGGGCCGCCATGGAGCCGCGCGCGGATCGCCGCGGGGGTGTGAGACGCCTCGAGGTCGTGGCGCGACGTCATATTGCGCTCATCTCGGCACCGGACGGTGCTCGAGGTCGGGGAGCGGGGTACGGGCGTCCCAGCAGCGCTCGGCAGTCATGCGCAGCGCATCGACCTGCGCCATGAACTCGGCGATGTCGATGCCTCGATGCGGCGAGCCATGACGGCCGATGCGCTCCAGCGCGCGGCCGAGGAGCGCGGCGACGCCCTGCGGGTTGCCGCGCATCCAGTGCGTGTAGCCCGCGCCAAGCTGCGCGAGGCCTTTGAAGAACTCTTCGTCCCCGGTCCCCTTGCAGCGCGCCCAGCACGTCTCCCATGCCTCGTGCGCGCCGAAGTAGTTCGCCTCGTCGAAGAAGGCGATCGCCGCCTCGTGCGCCTCGTCGATGCTCATGGCGTCAAAGTCCGGGAGGACGAGGCGCGTCGGGGTACCCTCGGGCAGCGGCCGGCCCGCCTCGTCGCGCGGGCGCGGCGGCTTCACCTCGAGCGGCGGCGGCCAGATGGCGTCGGTCATGCAGCCATCGTAGCCGTGGGTGTGCGGACGGGGCAGCGCCGCACGTTGCACCTCGATCGGTCGACGCGCTACCGCAGGACGGCCCATCCCCCTGCCCTCTTCCCTGCGCAGGAAGGGGGATGACGTTCAAAGGGCTTCGCCCTTTGAGGATCCCGACCTTCGGATTTCGCTGCATGACCATTCCCAGCGGCGTTCGAATCACTCGCACCGACCTGGCGCAGCCACATCAAGTTCCGCCGGGAGCGTGAGGGGTGCAGCTCCCCACGGTTGGCCCCTCTTCTCTGAACCCTCCCGGGCAGGGCGGGGTAGGGGTGGGCCGCCCTGCACCGATCGTCTAGGCAACTTGCGGCGACGATGCACGCGCCCGTCCCCCGTCCCACCTCGAAGCGCACGCGCCTAGCCTGCGTCGACGCGCGCCCGTAGACTCGGGCCATGCGCATGTCACGAATGTTTGGCCACACCCTCCGCGAAGCGCCGACCGAGGCGGACACGCCCAGCCACGCGCTGCTGCTGCGCGGCGGGTACATCGACCAGCTGATGTCTGGCGTATACACGTTCATGCCGCTCGGCCACCGCGTGAAGCGCAACATCGAGCAGGTCATCCGCGAGGAGATGGACGGCGCGGGCGCGCAGGAAGTCACGATGCCCGCGATCCAGCCCGCGGAGCTGTGGGACTCGACGGGGCGGCGCGCCGCCATGGGCGACGTGCTGTTCCAACTCACCGACCGCCGCGAGCGCGAGCTAGCCCTCGGCCCGACGCACGAGGAGGTCGTGACGCGGCTGTTCTCCGACCACGCCATCTCGTACCGCGACCTGCCCGTCACCCTGTACCAGATCCAGACGAAGTTCCGTGACGAGGCGCGTCCGCGTGGCGGCCTGATCCGCGTGCGCGAGT
>CANIRU010000096.1 GCA_947470025.1 Chloroflexota bacterium | reverse complement strand
GGGGGTTGCCTCGGGGGCTGCCGACTGCGCGGTGGGGCGCGCGAACAGAGACGCGTCGACACCCGGCGTGGGCGCCGGGCGTGACGTCGAGGCCAGCGGCGGCACGGACCGTCGCGGCGCCGGCATCGGCGCGTTCGAGAGGCGCGCCGGGCGCACTGGTACGGCGGGTGGGGTCGCGCTGACCGGAACCGCCGCGGTGCTCGGGGCATCGACGGACGGTCTCGTGGGGTTGTTGCCCCGCGCGGGTGTCGGAGCGGCAGTCGGAGTGGGCGCGGGGGGCGTCGGGACGTCCACAGGGGCCCAGATCTGCGGGCCAGCGACCGTCGGCGTCGATGACCTGAATGGGCTGACGTCGAAGACGCGGAGGGTGCCCGGCCGCGCGGCGATCGCCAGGCGGGTGCCGAGGCGGGGGGCGACAAGATCCCACTCCCAGCGCGCCTCGATCAGCCGGCCGCCGACCGACAGGTCGACGACCCAGGTGGGCCCCTGTGGGCGAGCCTGCACCACCAGCCCCGCCACGCCCGAGCCGAGCCCGCTATCCGCCGGCACCGCGAGGAGCGATGCGGGATGGGCCATCACGCGCGCGAGCTCCGTCTCCATCAGGCCTGGCACGCCCAGCGCGCCGACCCCGGCTTCCTCGACGCGCCCGCGCCGCACGGGGCCGAGCGCGATGGTGACGTAGCCTGCCACGTCGGCGACCTCGACGCTGTTCGGCTCGCCGAGGACGACACCGATCGGGCCGGTCTGCGCGATGCGTCCGTCAATCATCACGATCAGGTCATCCGCCAGCGCGACGGCATCGCGGAGGTCGTGGCTTGCGATGATCGTGGTCGTGTCGAGTGCGCCGAGGATCGTGCGCAGCTCCTGTCGCAGCGCGGTCTTCTGCACCTCGTCGATTGCGCCCAGGGGCTCGTCCAGCAGCAGCGCGGAGGGCTGCGGGGCCAGCGTCCGCGCCAGCGCGACGCGTTGCTGCTCGCCGCCCGAGAGCTGGTCGATCGGGCGGAGGCTGCTGGCGGTGAGCCCGACGACCTCGAGCAGGTCGTCGACGCGCTGCTCGCGCTCGGCGCGCGGCCACCCGACCATCCGCAGCCCGAAGCCGATGTTGTCGCGCACCGACATCCGCGGGAAGAGCGCGAGGTCCTGGAACATCAGCCCGAGGCTGCGGCGATGCGGCGGGAACGTGGCGATCGACAGGTTGTCCAGCAGCACGTCGCCTGCGTCCGCGACATCGAGGCCTGCGATCGCGCGAAGGAGGGAGGTCTTGCCTGCGTGCACCGGGCCGATGACCGCGCAGACACGCCCGTCGCGGACGGTGAACGAGATATCGGACAACCCGTGCGGTTCGCCCGGGTCGGCGCGGGACAGGGAGCGGACTTCGAGTGTCGCCACGCCGTCCCCTAGAACTCGCCCACGTCGCGCTGTCGCAGTCGTTCGATGATCACGAACGCTACCACGGCGACGCCCATCAGCATCGTCCCCAGCGCCAGCGCGGGACCAAGCGTCTGCGCCTTCGGCTCGCTCAGTGCCCGCGCGATCAGCACCGGGATCGGCGTGAACTCCGGACGGGCGAGCAGCAACGTCGCGCCGGTCTCGCTCAGCGACATGGTGAACGCGAGCGCACCCCCCATGAGCATCGCGCGTCGCCAGATCGGCGCCTCGATCACGCGCCATGCGCGTCCCCTCGACGCGCCGAGGACGGTGGCGGCCTCGCGCTCATGCGGGTCAGTGGCCCGCGCGGGCCCGACGACGGCGCGCAGGGCGAACGGCGCGACGATCATCGCGTGCGCGGCGAGCAGGATGGCGTACGCCTGGGGCACGCCGTAGGGAGCCTCGTCCTGCCACGTGATGAGGTAGGCGAACGCGATCGTGACAGCCGGCAGGGCCAGCGGCAGCAGGAACAGCGCGCCGAGGACGGCAGTCCGGCCGCGTCGCGTGCGTGCGACGGCGATGCCGAGCATCGCGCCCACGAACGTTCCGGGGATCGCGGAGCCGAGGGCGATCAGGATGCTCCAACGGAGCGCACCGATCGGCAGCCGTCCGGCCGCGTCCGGGACGATGAGGGCGTCGAAGTAGGTCGTCGTGAGCGCACCGTTGATCATCGTCGCGCCGCGGATCACCGCGACGACCGGCGCGACGACGAGGATGCATGTCGCGACGAGCACGAACAGCACCACGATCCGCTCGCGCCAGGATGTCTGTCGCAGTGGCCGTCCGGGCGTCCGGGTCAGCCGGGCGCGCGCTGTGAGGCGGCGCTGCGCGCCGGCGTACAGCACGAGCACCGGGATGGTGACGGCGAGCTGCACCAGCCCGAGCGTCGCGGCGACCGGCGCGCTCTGCGGTTCGAGGGCGAGGCGGTACACCGCCATCTCGATCGTGTCCTTGTCGCCACCGAGGACCAGCACGACGCCGAACGAGGTGAACGCGAAGGCGAACACCAGCGCGGCGGCGGACAGCAACGCAGGCATCAGCGCGGGCAACGTGATCGAGGCGAAGGCGTGGAGCCGGCTCGCGCCGAGCATCCGGGCCGCTTCCTCGTGGCGCGGGTCGAGGTGCGCCCATGCGCCCGAGACGACGCGCACGACGATCGCGACGGCGAAGCAGGTGTGGGCGAGGAGGATGGGCGCCACGCCCGCCTCCTCACGCCCCGTGGCCACGAGCAGCTACCGGAAGCCGAGGGCGACGACGAGCGGCGGAAGAACGATCGGGAGCATCAGCAGCGCGCGCACGAGCCGACGGCCCGGAAAGTGGACGTGCGCCAGCACGTGCGCCGCCGGCAGTCCGATCATGAGCGCGAGCACCGTCGACGCCTCGGCCTGCACGAGGGTGAACCGGGCGAGCTCGAGGTTCGCCGGATCGCGGATCACCCCCAGGAATGTGCCGGCGTCGAGTACGTGCTCGGGCGCGATCGCCGTCAGCGTGAGGAGGACCATCGGCGAGACGAGCAGCGGGATCACCAGCACGAGCGCGGCGATGCCCCAGCGCCAGAATGACTTCACGGTTGGTGGTGGGTTCATCACCGTCGGATGGTGCTACGTCCCCCCGATCGGCGTCCACTCCCGCGCAACCCTACGGCTGGCCGCGGCGATCCGGGGGATGCGGGTGCGCCTGCGCGGACGGGCGGGGATCGCTCTGCGGGGTCACTGGTGGGAGCTCGTGCTCCTCGAACGGCTCGACCTGGAAGTGCTTCGACACCTCGGGGTCACGGCGGTGGGGTGGGGGTGGAATCTCACCGGCCATCAGGCCGAGGCGGGTGATCAGCCCGCGCCATATCCATTTCAGCATCTCCACGACGCACCTCCGTCGAGCGACGCACCGCTTCGCGCGGTTCGTTCGCTCTCAGGATGCGCCCCTGACCGTTGCGAGACCGTCGCCTCCACGACGCTCGCGGGGCGTGGAGGTTGCGGAGCGGGTGCTAGACGCGCTTCGGGAGCGCGTCTGCGATTTCGGCGGCGATCGCTCCCGGCGGCTGCGACGAATCGAGGCCAAGCCGCGCGCCCTCGGCCGGGGAGACCGGCTCGAAAGACTCCAGCTGGCGCCGGTAGACCTCGGTGTCCGCGTCCGAGGTGCGGAGCGGGTCGTGTTCGCGGTTCACGATGCGTGCGAGGGCGGCGTCGTCCGTGAGGCGCAGCTCGACGATCAGCGCCGGCACGCCGGCCGCCTTCGCCACCTCGACGGCAGCGCGTCGCTGGCTGGCCTGCGCGTGCGTGGCGTCGAGGACGACCGGGCGGCCGAGGGCGATGTGATGTGCGGCGCGCTTCCTCATCTCCTCGTACACCTGCTCGGTCATTTCGGGTGAGTACATGCCCTCGCGGAACGCGGCGGCGCCGCGCGCGTGCAGGTCGATGCCCGCGAGTTCCTTGCGGATCGCATCCGAGGAGACGTACGCCGCGCCGATGCGCGTCGCGAGCGTCGCCCCGACCAGGGACTTGCCGGTGCCGGATGCGCCGCACATCACTACGAGCGACGGCGCGGCGCACCTCGTGCGGTAGTCGGCGGCGAGGCGGAAGTACGCGGCCGCCGAGGCGGCGAGCTGGGCGCGCACGTCAGCCGGGATTTCCATCGCGTGCGCGCCAATCGACTCGACCTTGCCGCGCACGAAGGCGCGGAAGGTGCGGTGCAGCGGGTGCACCACGCCGAACGTCTCGTCCGCGGTCGCCGCGAGGTAGCGGCCGGCGAACTCGTCGCCCATCTCCGCGCGTCCGCGCGCCTCGAGGTCCATCGCGAGGAACGCGATGTCGTTGTTCACATCGGCGTAGCGGAGCTGGAACCACTCCGTGAACTCGATGCAGTCCACGATCACGAGGTCCTCGGGCCGGGGGCCGAGCACGTAGACGTGCTTGGCATGGATGTCGCCATGTCCGTCAATGATCCGGCCCTGGGCCAGCCGCTCGTCGAACAGCGCGGACTCGCGCTCGATGATCGAGTCGACGAAGGCCTTCGTCCCGGCGGCGTCCTCGGGCGTCCACGTGGAGCCGATGTAGCCCTCGGCTTCGCTGTACTCGCGTGTCCACCACGCGCGCTCGGCGGGCGCTCCTGCGAACGACCGGTCGTTCGGCACAATGTCGGCGGCCTCGTGGAACGGGACGAGCTTCGCGACGAGCCGCTCGAGGATGTCGGGCGGCTCCTTGCGCGCGTTCAGCAACTGGTCGAGCGTCTTGTCGTCCGGCAGTCGGCGCATCTTCACCGCCCACTCGACGACCTCGCCCGTGCCCTCAGGCGCATCGACGGCGAACGAGCCGTCGGGACGCTGCACTACGGGCACCACGTCGAGGTACACGTCCGGTGCGAGGCGGCGGTTCAGGCGCACCTCGGCGTCGCAGAAGGCGTGACGACGCTCGACGGTCAGCTGCTCGATGAACCCGAAGTCCACCGGCTTCTTCGTTTTGTAGACAACGTCCCCCGCGAGAAACACGTACGAGATGTGGGTCTGCACGAGGGTCACCTCGGCAGGCGGCGTCTGGTAGGCGGACGGCTCGAGGAGACCTCGAACGTAGGCGGGCAGGGCGTCTCGGGCGTCGGCGTCACTCATACCGCGACGGTACGGAGGGCGCGCGACGAGGGCAAGCGCCGCACGAGGCCGCCCGTTACGATCGCCTCCGCGTACCGGGCAGGCAGAGACGAGGCACAGATGAAGGTCGGCGTGACGGTCCCGAACAACTGGGGCGTCGAGGACGCCCGCGAGATGCTGGCGATGGGCCCGCTCGCTGAGCAGCTTGGCTTCGACTCGGTCTGGGTGATGGACCACCTGTTCCACGCCGGCTTCGTCACGGAGCGCCTGGGCACGAAGCCCTACTACCACCCGCTCGCCGTGCTCTCGCACCTGTCGGCGACGACCTCGAGGGTCGCGCTGGGCACGGGCGTGCTCGTCCTGCCGTACCACGACCCGATCGAGATGGCGAAGTACTACGCGACGCTGGACCAGATGTCGGGCGGACGCGTGATCGCGGGCGTCGGCGTCGGCAGCCTCGCGCCGGAGTTCGAGGCCCTCGGCGTGCCGATGGCCGAGCGCGGCGCGCGCACGACCGAGGCGATCCGGCTGATGCAGGAGCTGTGGACGGCGGGCCAGCCGACGTTCAAGAGCAAGCGTTTCGATGTGCAGGGCGTCGGGTTCTACCCGCTGCCGATGCAGTCGCCGCTGCCGCTCTGGGTGGGCGGCACCTCGGACGCCGCGAAGCGCCGTGCCGCGCGCCACGGCACTGGCTGGCTCCCGAACAACACGAAGCCCGAGGACTACGCCGCGCTCGCGGACGGGGTGCGTGCGCTGGCGACCGAGGCCGGCCGCGACCCCTCGGCGCTGACGATGGCCGTGCTCATCCAGGCAGGCGTGCGCGGCAGCGCGGCCGGAGATGCGGCGCACGCCTCGGCGATCTGGGCCGACGACGCCGAAGCGATGCGCACGCTCCTCGGCGGCTACCGCGATGCCGGCGTCGACCACGTCGTCGTCGCGATCGGCTCGGGCGACATCCCGTTGCACCGCAACGCCATGGACGCCATTGCGAGCGTGTTGGCGGACGTCCGGTAGGCGCGCCGCACGGGTCGGCGAAGATCGGCACATCCCCGTAACAGTTCGGCCATCGCACGCGCCTACAATCGAGGCATGACGAACGCGACCCCGTCGGCGAAGCCCATCGAGCCCTCTCCCGCGCTGTCCGCCCGCGAGTGGATCGACCTGCTCTTCGACGAGGGTTCCTTCGACGAGGCGTTCACCGGCGTGCCCACCCCCGACCCGTTGCACTTCGAGGACTCGAAGACCTACCCCGACCGCCTCGACGAGGCGCGCAAGGCGAGCGGCGGGCAGGAGGCCGTGGTCACCGGCGTCGCGATGATCGGCGGGATACAGGTCGTCGCCGCGATCAGCGACTTTCGGTTCATCGGCGGGTCGATGGGCTTCGCGGTCGGCGAGCGCGTGGTCGGTGCGATGGATCGTGCTGCCAGTGCTAAGGTGCCCTTCGTCGCGATCACCTGCTCCGGTGGCGCGCGGATGCAGGAGGGCATGGTCGCCCTGCTCCAGATGTCGAAGGTCGCCGCGTCTTCGGTCCGCCTGCACGAGGCGGGCATCCCGATGATCTCCGTGCTCGCGCACCCCACGACCGGCGGCGTCTTCGCCTCGTACGCCACGCAGGCCGACGTGATCCTCGCGGAGCGCGGTGCGCTGATCGGCTTCGCGGGCCCGCGTGTCCGCGCCGTCCACGACGCGAACGAGGAGCGCGAATCGCTGTTCGCGGAGGACCTGCTCGCCGCCGGTCACGTCGACGCCGTCGTGGCGCGCGAGTCGATCCGCGACTCGCTGATCACGATCGTCTCGCTGGTGCGCCCCACGCCCGCCGCCGACCCCGACCTGTTGCCGCCGACCGTGCAGGCGCGTGGCCTCGAGCGGGGCTGGGTCGTCGTGCAGCGCGCGCGGCACCCGGAGCGCCCGCGGGCGCTCGCTTACATCCGCGGCCTGACGTCTGATTACTTCCCGCTACACGGTGACCGCACCGGCGTCGACGACCCCGCGCTGATCGGCGGGCTCGCGCGCCTGGGCGACACGAACGTCGTCGTCATCGGCCAGGAGCGCGGCGACATGACGCTGGACGGTTCGAGGCACGATGGGCGCGTCGCGCCGGCCGGGTACCGCAAGGCGCGGCGGTTGATGCAGCTCGCGGAACGCCTGCGCCTGCCGCTCGTCACCTTCGTCGACACTCCCGGCGCGCACGACGGCATCGCCGACGAGGCCGCCGGCCTCGCGGTGACGATCTCGGACTGCCTCGCGACGATGGCCTCGCTCACGACACCCTCGGTGTCGGTCGTCATTGGCGAGGGCGGGTCGGGTGGCGCGCTGGCGCTGACCGTCGCCGACAAGATCCTGATGCAGCAGAACGCGATGTACTCCGTCACCTCGCCCGAGGGCGCGGCGGCGATTCTGTTCCGTGACCGTGCGCGCGCGCCGGAGGTTGCGGAGGCCCTCGGCGTCGCGGCGGCCGACCTGCTCGCGCTGGGCGCGATCGACGATGTGGTCGCGGAGCCCGCGGGCGGCGCGCACGCC
>CANIRU010000095.1 GCA_947470025.1 Chloroflexota bacterium | reverse complement strand
GAGGCCGAGGCGGATGCGCGTCAGCAGCGAGACGCGGTCGAAGCGCAGCAGGTCGACCGGCCCGACGAACGGGTAGTTCTTGCCGCCCGCCGCGAGGCCCACGTTCGAGTCGATCCAGGCGAGGTCGTCGCCCAGCCCCAGCTCGTCGATGAGCGCGACGATGTCCGTGTCGGAGCGGAACAGGTGGTGGTAGAAGATCTCGACGCGACCGCCGCCGACCTCGAACGTGCGGACTTGTCCCCCGGGCCGGTCGCTCGCCTCGACGATCTCGACCTCGTGGCCCTGCTTCGCGAGGTGGTACCCGGCGGCGAGGCCGGACACGCCCGCGCCGATCACGATCACTTTCACGGGGCCACCTTCATCGCGTCTCCGGGTACCTCAGTCGCCTCGGCCCGCGAGAGGTCGCCGAGGCCGAGGTCACGCCGCCAGAGCAGCAGCACTCCTACCAATGTGACCGGGATCAGCACGAACGCGTGCACACCGAAGGCGTACGCGGTCGCCGTGGACTCCGTGATCCCCGCGCCGAACGCGGTGACTACGACGACCACGAGGTACTCGTACGGCCCGATCGCGCCGGAGGTGCTCGGGACGGCAACCGTCAGGTTCGCCGCCCCGCAAACGGCGAGGAACACGACCGGCGACAGCGGCAGCCCGAACCCGATCCCGACCAGCCAGTACGACGTCGCCTCGAGCAGCCACGTTGCCGCCGACGCGACCGCGACGATGCCCCACGTCTTCGGGCCGCCCAGCAGCGTGAGCCCTTCGATGAACCGCGTCGTGATCGCGCGCAGGGGCTCGCCAATCGCCGTCGGCGGCACGGAGAGCACCGCGTCGATGAGGCGGCGCGTCAGGATCGGCGCCAGCGCGAGCGCGACGAGCACCAGGGCGACGCCCCCGAAGGCCGCACCCGCGAGCAGCGCGACGTTTCGCAGTACCGCGTTGCTGCCGAGGTAGGCCAGCGTCCCGGCGAGCATCAGCGCGAGGATCAAGCCGTCGAAGACGCGCTCCACGACGATCGTGCCGAGCGCAGTCATCATCGACCCGCCGTGCCGCCGCCGGAGCAGCACCGCACGCACGACCTCTCCGGTGCGAGCGGGGAGGATGTTGTTCGCTGCGCACCCGATGATCAGCACCTCGGCGGTCTCGCTGGTCGAGACCGGCATGACGCGCTCGAGGATCGTGCGCCAGCGCAGCACGCGCACCCAGATCGATACCGCAAACGCGACGGCCGCGGGCAGGAGCCAGAGTGGGTTGACCTGCTGGAGCGCGTGCAGCACCTCGCGGCCATCGACGCGCCACAGCAGCAGCACGATGAAGCCGAGGCTGACCGCGGTGCCGAGCCAGATCCGCAGGTGACGCATCAATGCTCCTCGTCGCGTCGCCCGGTAGCGGCGCGATCCTCGAATGGCCGATCGCGCGGCGCGCGGACTAGCGGGCGGGGAAGTAGACCTCGCCGTCGAGCGAGGCGATCAGCGCCGGGTCGCCGCGATACCAGACGAACTGCGCCCACTCGCGCAGCAGCGATCCGTCGAGGATCCCGCTCGTGAGGCGATCCCACGTGATCTCGCGGTACGTCTCCTCCGGGAACCACCAGCGGTGACGGTAGACCGTGATGTCCCCCGCGCGGTCGATCAGGGAGGGTGGTGCGGCCCGTTCGCTGCGCATTCGGATCACGATCGCGCGCGGGTCGAACTCGCCACGCTGGATGGCGTCGGACGTGGTGTACACGATGCCCTCGTGCCGCAGGTACCAGGCCCAGGGCCACGTGATGCCCGCACCTTCCGAGTCATCGAGGACGATCGAGGACGCCCGTCCTTCGGCGATGCGCTTGCGGATGTCCGCGGCGAGCAGCGGCATCTCCGGCGTGCTCTGCACGTAGATCATCGGCTCCACGGGCGTGTCCGGGTGGTCGATGTTCAGGCCAATGTCCGTGCGGATCGTCACGATCAGCGCCAGCGCCATCGCCGTGATCGCCACCCCGCCGCCGGCCCACGCAAGGATCGATCCGCTACCCTCGCGCACGTGTCGTGCCGCACCGCGGATCGCCCCGTCGAGGACGTACCCTGCAAGGAGCGCGAGGGGGACCGCCATGTGCACCGTGAGCCACGGCATCTTCTCGCCCGCCATCGACAGCGCCAGGAACGTGCCGCCGAACCACCACAGCAGCATCAGCGCGAAGTGGTCCTGTCGCCGGATTGCAAGCCACGTCCCACCGATCAGCGCGGGGATCAGCGTGAGCATCTCGTACAGCGGCACCATCATCAGGTAGTAGAACCCCGGCTGCGTGCCGCGGCGCACCTCCTGCTGGTCGAGCCAGTACGAGAGCGAGTTCCAGAAGAGTCCGCCGACGCCGCTGGGGTTCGTGCCCATCGACATGTACAGCGGCACGGTGATCGCAAAGAACACGACCGCGCAGGCGACCCACCACTCGAACCGCCACAGCCATCCAACAAACGCCGCCGCCGCGAGCAGTACGACGATTACGACGATCGAGATCGTCCGCCCCTCCGGTCCGACCGCCTCGACGCCGAGGAGGTGCAGCGGCAGCCGGGACAGCGCCGATAGCTCCGCTAGGACGAGCGTGCCGAGCACGACGAGCACGTCCGCCTCCGGCGGGCGCGTCTCGAATCCGAGCCGTTGGCGCAGGCGCGTGAGCGGGTTCCACAGTGCGGCAAAGATCCACGCGGTGGGGACCAGCCAGACGCCGTCCTCGATCCGCTCCATCAGCTTCGGGTGCGCGCTGCGTGGCTGGCCCATGAACAGCGCGTGCGCGAGCGCGGCGTTGACATACAGCAGCATCACCGCCGCCGCGATGTACGTCGTCTCCTTCGAGGCGAACGACAGAGCGAGGCCGGCCGACATGACGACGAGCCAGCGCAGCCGCTGGTCGCTGCGGTATCGCCACGCCCCGGCGAACATCATCACTGTGAACACAGCCACGGAGACGTCGTTGCGCGCGAACCTCGAGTAGTACAGCAGTGACGGCGAGATGAAGAAGAAGAGCGCGCCGAGGATCGTCCCCATGTCCCCGAGCTTGCGACGCAAGAGCAGCGGCGAGAGGACGAGGACGGAGCCGGCCACCGCCTGGTACACGCGTGCTGTGAAGTCGGAGTCGCCGAACAGCTTGAAGATCGCGGCGATGATGTGGAACTGGAGCGGGCCGTGCAACAGCGGGTCGTGGCGGTAGCCGGTGCCGATGGCGAAGTAGTACGAGAACGCGGCGTGCTGCGACTCGTCGTGGTGGTACGCGCGCGGGCCGACGTTCCACAGGTGCGCCACGAGCGACACGAGGAACAGCGTGAGCACCGCCCACTCGACGCCGTCGATCGCGCGCAGGCGGTCGAGGATCGAGATGCGCTCGCGCGCCTCGGTGGGTTCGGTCGGGTCGTCGGCGGTCTCGATGCTCACCTCGCTCGAGTCCCGGTTCATCGAGTCACGCTCATCGAGCCGTCGCCGTGGGTACCTGCAGGAGCAATGCGCCAGCCTTGTCTACCACCGCCGGCCACGCCGTGAAGCGCGCCGCCACGTTCGCCCCGTACACCGTGCGCTCCTCGCGCCCGATGTACACATACGTCACCCCGAACCGCCGCGCGACCTCCATGGAGGCCGGTGTGGCCCCACCAGCGTAGATCGCATTCACCGCTGTGCGCCGCTCGTCCTCGGGGACGCTCCGGCGCCATTGCCGCTCGTGGTTCGGCCAGCCGAGGAGCGTGGGGACGCCGGTAGCTGCGGACGCCATGTTCCCAGCGGTATAGCTCTCCGACACCGCCTCGAGGATCACATCTGAACGCGGGTGCAGATGCTCGCGGGCCCACTCAATGGTCGCATACCGGCCCGGATCGACGCGTTGCAAGTACGTCACAGCGTCGACTCCCACCGTCTGGCCCTCGCGGCCCCGGCTGATCGCCATCGCTGGGAGATACAGCGCGGTGACCAGCGCCGCCAGCAGCGCGATCGGCACGCCTAGGCGCACCGGCCAGGACAGCCACGCCCGGACCGGCACCGTGCCGCGTTCCCAGGCCAGCCCCGTGAGCGCCCCCGCGGCCAGCGCGAGCAGCGTCCAGGCGGTGAACCAGAACTTGAATACCGTGTTGAAGCGCCCCGGGAAGGCGTCGGCGACGCGGAACAGCTCGGTCGCCAGCAGGATGCCGAGTACCGCCGTCAGCAGCGCCAGTGCCGCCGCCTGCGCGCGGTCGAAGCGCCCGTCGGCGGTGGTCGCCGCACCCGCCGCGAGCGTGACGGCGGCGACGAGGCCGGCGATGACGATCCAGCCTGTCCCGCGCGCCGCGAACTCATCCGCGCTCCCGGCGTTCACCACGAGCCCGAACCACCCGGCGAGCGGCGCCAGTGCGAACGAGACGGCACGTGCCGTGGCGCCTCGCTCGGCCCGGGGCCGGAGCAGGACCAGCGCGGCGAGCACCGGCAGGAGCGGGGGGAGCCACACGAGGAGCCAGCGCACCGGGTCGGAGTGCTCGCCGACGACGGGGGCAAGCCCCAGCCTCGGCGTGTCGAGCGACTCGATGAATCCGAACGCGAGCACGCCGGCCACGGCCGCGGGCACCATCGCCCAGCGCACGACGCCCATCAGCGCCGGCATCAATGACCACCCCGTCCGCAGGTACGCGAGGATCGCCGCCACGCCCCATAGCCCCCCGTACACCACGATGTCCCACGCGTTGGTCATGAAGATCGCGGCGAACACCACCCCCGTGAGCACGAGGCGCTCCGGCTGCATGAACCAGCGCCGCCAGGTCAGGGGAGAGCCCCCCTCGAACGCTGTAAGCGCCAACGCCACTGCAGTCAGCGAAATGGGTAACGACAGCAGGTGCGCGTGCGGGTCGCCGAGGAGCAGCGTGAACGCGGGGAACTCGCTGATCGTGCCCGGTAGCACGCGCGTGCTCGTCCACCACCACCAGAACGCCTTCGGGATCCACGTCTCCGCGCCGACCGGGATCGGCACCTCCTTCACGTCGAGGGCGGCCCACGTCGCCGGATCGCCGAGGGCGTTCGCGGCGGCGAGGTTCACGAGGCCGACGAGTGGGGTGACCAGCAGTAACGTGGCGACGGCGACCGTGCCGCCCACGATCATTGCGCCGCGCGGCGCGACCCGGCCGAGCGCGATGACATCGATCGCCAGTCCCGCGATCACCGCGGCGGCCAGTGCGCCCGCCGTCGCCGTCGCGAGGTTGAACGCCGTGCCGGGCGCGTTGCCCGAGAGCCGTCCGAGGATGTCCGCCGACAGGTGTCCGAGGTGGTAATAGGAGAGCGAGAAGCCGGACAGCCACGGATCGGCGGGGGGCATCCGGTCTGCCTCGTGCACCGCGGTGATGATCATCAGGTCCATCGGCTTCTCGGTGCCGTTGGCGTCCGGCGCGTACATGCGCGCCGTGATCACGATCGCGAACACGAGGAGACACACGACCTCGCCCGCGATCAGCACGGCGCGGCGCTCAAGGATCGCGCGCACCAGTGCGGGCCGGAGCCACGCGATGCTGATGCTCCACGCGGTGAGCGCCAGCGTGACGGCGACGATCAGCGGCGTGCCGTACGGGACGCGCAACCACGCGAGCAGCCACACGACGACCGCGACAACCGCGAGGGCGAGCGGGCGCGCGTACAGCACCCCGCGCGTGTGCAGGCGATCGCAGAGCACGGCCGCGGGCAACAACCCGACCATCCCGAGGATCGCGAGCGCGAGGTACCAGCCGATGATGAAGGGGGCGGCGTCTGTCATCGCGCCGCGGTCGCGCTAGGCCTCAGTGGCCGCGGGGTCGGCGAGGAGCGACTGGACGAAGGAGCGCGGGTCGAACGGCGCGAGGTCGCCCTCGCGCTGGCCGGTGCCGACGAAGCGCACCGGCAGTCCGAACTCGCGCGCGATCGCGAAGACGATGCCGCCCTTCGCCGTGCCATCGAGCTTGGTGAGCATGACGCTGGTGACCTGGGCCGACTCGGCGAACGCCTGCGCCTGGGACAGCCCGTTCTGCCCCGTCGACGCGTCGAGGACCAGCAGCACCTCGTCGGGCCCGCGCTCGACGTGCCGCTCGATCACGCGGCGCACCTTCGACAGCTCGTCCATCAGGTTCTGCTTGTTCTGGAGGCGGCCCGCGGTGTCGATCAGCAGCACGTCGTGTCCACGCGCCGTGGCCGCCCCGATCGCGTCGAACGCGACGGCGGCCGGGTCGGCGCCGGGCCCCTGCGCGACCACATCGAACTCGAGCCGGCGCCCCCATTCCTGCAGCTGCTCGATCGCGGCGGCGCGGAAGGTGTCGCCGGCGGCCGCCATCACGCGTCGGCCTTCCTGCTGGTAGGCGTGCGCGAGGCGCCCGATCGCGGTCGTCTTGCCGCTGCCGTTCACCCCGACCACGAGGATCACGAGTGGCTTGTCCGGCTCGGCGTCACCCTCGGGCAGTCCCCACAGCCGCCCGCGCGGTGCGTCCGCGGACGCGAGGATCGCCGTCAGCTCCTCGGCCAGCATCGCGCGGAGCTCGTCGGTGCGCTTCGGGTTACGCGCACGCACCTTGTCCAGCACCTCGAGCGTCGTCTGCACCCCGGCATCGGCGCCGATCAGCACTTCCTCGAGGGAGTCCCACGTGTCGGCGGTGATGTCGGAGGCGACGAACAGCCCGGCCACGCGTCCGAAGAACGAGCGCCGCGTGCGCTCAAGCGCCTCGTCCGTCGCCTGCTCGCTCTCCTTGCTGCGTCCCCCGAACAGCCTCACGTGATCTCCAACCTCGGACAGTGCCTGACATGACGAGGGCGTCCCCGGGCGCTATGCGCCCGAGCGAATGCGAGTGAACAGCACCCCGACGCCCTCGATCGATCCTAACGGACGGTTGCGCCTCGCGCGTAACGAAGTTCGTTACGCAGACTCGGGCAACTGCGCCAGCTTGAGCGAGAGCACGCGGCTGGCGGAGTCGTCGCCCATCGACACGCCGTAGATGGCGTCTGCCGCCTCGATGGTGCGGCGGTTGTGCGAGATGACGACGAACTGCGTGCGTTCGCGCAGTTCGAGGAGCGTGCCGACGAAGCGAGTCACGTTCGCCTCGTCCAGCGCGGCGTCGACCTCGTCGAGGACGACGACCGGCGCGGGGTTCACCGAGAGCAGCGCGAACAGCAGGGCGACCGAGGTCATCGAGCGCTCGCCGCCGGAGAGCACGGTGAGGTTGCTGATCCGCTTGCCGGGCGGCTGGGCGAAGATGTCGACGCCCGCCTCCGCGTCCTCGTCGTCGGTGTCCGCCTCGACGAGGCGCAGCTCCGCCTGGCCGCCGCCAAAGAAGCGCGTGAAGTACTCGCCGAACCGCTCGTTCACCACGTGGAACGTCTCCACGAACTTCGTGCGGATGAGCTTCTTGAGGTCGCGGATCGCATCGCGCAGCTCCACCTCGGCGGCCTCCAGGTCGGCGACCTGGCCGACGAGGAAGTCGTGGCGTTCCGACTCCGCGGTGAGGTCCTCCATCGCCTCGACGTTCACCGGGCCGAGGGCGCGGATACCGGCGCGGATCTCCGTGATGCGCGCTCGCAGTGCGGGCACATCTACCTCGGCGCCACCACGCACCGCGGGCATCTCGCCCGCGCTCACGAGGTCGCCATCCTCGTCGTCGCCATCGGCATCGCCGAGGCCTGCGAGCGGGCGGACGATCGGCTTCTCGGGACGGACGGTGCCGTCCGCCTGCACGATCATGTTCTCCTCGGTCAGCTCGGCGTGGAGGCGCTGCACGCGCTCCGCCGCCTGCCGCAGCCGGTTCTC